>NZ_CP076444.2:0-300000 GCF_020023735.2 Mycoavidus sp. HKI | reverse complement strand
TTGACCTGTATATCTAATACGCTTTGATCGCCATTGGCTTCTATATGGCCCTGCGTATTATCAAGATTTTTACTCCTCAGAATAAGATCCGCACTCGTTGTGATTTGCCCATTTTGATTGTCCAAATGATCGGCTTGGATCAATAGCTTATCTCTTGACTCAATGGTGGCAGACGTGGTGTTGTTTAGAGTCTGTGCTGAACCTTCTACTTTGTGCTGAGCATTGAGGGAGCCCCCTATCGTCAATTCGCCATCGCTATGCACCAAGCCATGTTCTTGGTTGTGTAGGGTCTGTGCGCCGATGGCAAGCTGGCGGCGCGCCATGATGGCCCCTGCTTGATGCGCGTCGGTATCCTCGCTACCATCATTGACTAGGCTCTGCGCACTGATAACTACAGTGCTGCCTTGGATTACTCCATCATTTCTAAGCTGATCGTGTAGGATTAGCGTCAAAAATCGTCCGTCGATCAAAGCGCTTGCTTGATTCTCTAGGGATCTCGCCTTAAGAGAAATATCGCCCTCTATTTTTAACTCCCCTTGATTCAGTAAGCTACCCGAACTCGAAATCGATAGGTTGCCGCTTGCATACATCTTGGCCTGTTGGAATACAGTCAGCCCGCTTTGGCTAGGTTGCGCTTCCTTATCTGGAGGCTGTGTACTGACTGTACCCTTCCAAGAGCTTGCCTCCGTGTCACAAACTTGACTGACTCCGCTTAGCAGGTGAATACTCTGCGCCTGCACTACGCCCTTTATTTTGAAAATGTACGCCATTAAATCCAATGTATCGCTTGCAAATACCGTACTGCCAGCGTCGAAAAAAAGTTCTTTTGCATTCAAACTCACATTTTTCGCTAAAATCTGACTTTTATTTCCATTGAAGATTTTTTCTGCTTCCATCTCGATCTTGCCCTGCAAACGGATCAGACCACCTTGCGTCTCACCTTTATCCAGCATGTTACGCACTTCCTTCGCCTGCACTGTAAGCACGCCCGCGTAATGGGTAAGGTTATCCGGACTATGGGCGCCAGTCGAGGTCGCCGTCTTGGCTGCTTCTTCCGTTCCTACACTAATGAGCCCTCCAGCGTAGTTGTTTAAGCTACTGGTGTTAATGTCGATTTTTTGGCAGGCCGATAAGGTAGCAAATTTATTGTACACATAGTCGGCAGCTTTTATTTCGAGGGTTTGGTTCGAAAAAATGACCCCTCCTTTGTCATTGACTATTTGAGAGGAGGTGACACTCACAGGGCCTTTGCCGAAAATAAATCCCCTCCCTTTTACCGCATCCATATTGCGATTCAGTATTGTCTGACGGGCCACAATTTGAGTCTGTCCTGCACTTGTATTCAGCAGTCGGCCAGAGGCATTGTTAATCAGGTTGACCTGCACGTCCAATACGCTTTGATCCCCCCTGGTTTCGATATGAACTTCTTGATTGTCAAGCACCTGACTTTTCAGAACAAGATCTGAATTCGCTATGATTTGCCCTTTCAGATTGCCCAACTCATCATTCACTGAAATATGGAAATCGCCCTCACTTTGCAAAATCCCTTTATCTAAATTGACAAGAGAATGAGCCTTCAGCGAAAACTTGTCGCTTGCGTACACCGTGCTCGCAGCGTTGGAGATGAGTTCTTTTGAGTTCAGATCCACCTCCTTCCCTAAAATCTGACTTTTATTCGCATTGTAGATTTTCTGTGCTTCTATCACTACCTTGCCCTGAACACGAATTAAACTCTCTTGGGCTTTTTCACCCGTATACGCAGTGTTGATGACCTCCTGAGCATTCACTTCAAGTACGCCTACTAAGTCAGGAGCGTGACGGGATGGACCTTGTACGCTATGGGAAGCCTCCGCCTTGAATTTCTCATCTTCGCCAACAGTTATCAAGCCTCCTACATTCTGTAATTTATCGGTGTCAATCTCTATTTTCTGGCCAGCCGATAAGGTGCTCAATTGATTGCCCAAGTAGGGGGTTTTTATTTTGAGCATTTGATCCGAAATAATTGCTCCACCTTCATAATTTACTATTTTGGGGGAGTGAATAGTAACCGGACCTTTACCAAAGATTAAGCCAGCTCCTGGTATCGCTTTAGTATTGAAATTCGCTATCGTTACCTGCGCCACAATCTGAGTCTGCCCCGTTCCTGTATGAAGCAACCATCCGGAAGTATTATTAATCGCAGCGGTGTAAACATCTAACACGCTTTGATCCCCCTGAGCTTTTATGCGCCCTTCCTGGTTTAGAATGACTTGACTGTTTAGGATAAGGTCAGAATGTGCTGTGATTTGTCCATTTTGATTGTTTAACTCACCGACTTGGATCGAGAGTTTTTCTTTTGACTCAATCATAGAAGAGCCGGAATTCACCAGCACTTGGGTTGAGTCAGTCAATTTGCGTTGAGTACCGAGGGCATCTCCTATAGTCAGTTCACCATCGCTACGCACTAATCCGTGTTCTTGGTTGCGCAGACTCTGTGCTTGAATTGTAAGCTGGCGATGCGCCAATATTGCTCCAGCTTGATGCTCCGCGGAATGATTCGTACCATCATTGACCAAGCTTGGTGCATCGATGGCTATGCTGCCACCTCGAATTACGCCGTAGTTTCTAAGCAAATCTCCTGCTTTGAGCGTAAGGTAAACGCCATCTATCAAAGACTTTGATTGATTCTCAAGCTCTTTTGCCTCCAGGGTTATTTCACCTTGAATCTGTAGAGTGCCTTGATTGATTAAGCGCTGAGTCGTCGAAATCGATAGATGACGGCCTGCACTCAATTGATTTTTATGTGTATAGTCTTCTTCAAGCTTTGCGGCAAGATCAAGCGCCGCGCTAAGCGTTCCCGCCCCCGTAAGACTGACTGCTTTGACGGTTAAATTACCGTTTGGTTGAATCCGATGGCTGGCATTATCTAGCGTATCAGCTTGAATATTCAGATGCTCTTTAGCCCACACTCTAGCTGTCTCGATGAAGTGCAAGCGACTCGCGCGTCGCGAACCTTGATCGGTCTCGCTACGTGCTATGGAGAGTTCCTGTTGCCGCGTAATCATGGGCAGACCCGTATCCGCGTAATTGATTTCGTGCGTCCCCGTGCTCATGTTGATTTTATTGGCGGACAACTCTCCCTCTACTTTAATGGAGTACGCAATCAGGTCAATTTGCTCAAACTGTTTGAGTGTCGTGTTGCTTTTGATCGTAATTTGACCTGCCTTCACGTGAAAGGCCTGAAGCTCGCCATCACTATTTAAAATAGGCTCGCCTGTGCTGAGCACAAGATGTTTAGTATTGAGAAAATTACATCCCCAACACTCAATGCCGTTAGCATTGGAGAAAACGAGTTGAGCCGGCTCCCCGGCGATTTTTATCACGCTATTCAGTTGAGAAAGCGTGCGCCCTATCACGTGATTCAAAATAATCCGAACAGTAGAGCCGTTCTGCAAGGTTACGCCGGGTGGATCAACGTTGAAATTTGGGTGTTCGTTATATGAAATGCCTGCCGCATTGGGCTGGGCGGTGTTCACAGTCGGAGAGTCTGCTTCCTCACTAGAGTGGGGTGTTATTGGCTCTTGTCTGTTAGGGGCAATAGAAGCAGATCGAATGTGTTGAATCGAAACTCCATTAATTGGTTTTAACATCATTCACCCCATTTAGTAATAATTAATTTAGGAGTTTAAATGATGATTTTTAATATACCAAATAATTTTTTAATTTTAATTGTATGATAATTTCATTTATTTAAATAATATTTTTAATAAATGTGATTTTCTAAGGCTTACTCTCGATGCTTTAATCCTCACCCGCAACCACTTCTAGTAGCTGTGTCCCAAAGCGTTCCAGTTTGAGAGCGCCAACGCCCGATACTGTGCGTAATTCGCTAATTGTTGAAGGCACAAGCCGAGCGATTTCAGCTAAGGTGCTATCGTGGAAAATAACGTATGCAGCTACGCCTTCGCTTTTAGCCGTCTTGCTGCGCCAAGCACGCAACCTTTCCCAGCATTCACGCGCAGAGGCGGATAATTCTTTGACTAAGTTTGCCCGCTGTTTAACCGGGGCATGAGGCGCACGGGCTGACTTGATTTCGCGCCGCAGCGTCACTTTTTGTTCACCTTTGAGCACAGCACGGCTGGCCGAGGTTAAAGTAAGCGCGCCATGCAGGTTATGGTCAACCGTTAACAAGCCATAGGCGATGAGTTGGCGAAAAATGGGTCGCCATTGGGTTTCTGTGAGCGTAGCGCCAATGCCGAAAGTTGACAGCTGGTCGTGTCCACGTTGTTTAACACGCTCAGTCAAATTACCCCGCAAAATGTCGATCAGATGGCCAGCACCAAAATAAAAACCACTCATGCGCTCTACCCGGTAGACGCAAGACAGCGCCATTTGCGCTTCACGCGTGCCATCCCAAGTCGCTGGCGCCTCAAGGCAGGTATCGCAATTGCCGCAGGGGCTGCTGGCTTCGCCAAAGTAAGCCAACAATTGGACGCGCCGGCAGCTCGCCGTTTCACATAAACCCAGCAAGGCATCTAATTTGCTTGTGACAATCCGCTTATGTGCATCATCCGCCTCAGATTCCTCAATCATTCTGCGTTGTTGCACGACATCGCCTAAGCCGTAGGCCATCCATGCATTCGCGGGGAGTCCATCGCGCCCGGCCCGGCCAGTTTCTTGATAATACCCTTCGACACTCTTTGGTAAGTCTAGATGCGCAACAAAGCGGACATCCGGTTTATCAATGCCCATCCCGAAAGCAATCGTCGCGACCATCACAATACCTTCTTCTTGCTGAAAAATCTGCTGATGCCGACGCCGCATGTCAGCGTCCATGCCCGCGTGATATGGCAGCGCCCGCACACCTTGGGTTTGGAGCCACTGCGCTGTCTCATCCACCTTGCGGCGGGATAAGCAGTAAATAATGCCGGCGTCACACCGTTGGCTGCCGCTTTTAGCGCTAGGGTCTAGCTCCATATGCTCAGCGCGGATAAAGTCAAGCAACTGGTTGCGGGCATTGTTCTTTTCGACAATTCGGTAATGAATATTAGGTCGGTCAAAACTCGAGATAAAGACACGCGCATTATCTAGCGCTAGACGATGAATGATCTCGGCACGTGTGAGTTCATCCGCAGTAGCAGTGAGTGCAACTCGTGGCACGTTTGGAAAGCGTTCGTGTAAAACGCTGAGTTGGATGTATTCCGGGCGGAAATCATGACCCCATTGTGAAACACAATGCGCTTCGTCAATCGCAAATAGGCCAACCTGAATACTCTCAAGCAAATCAAGAAAACGTGGCGTCATCAACCTTTCTGGCGCAACATAAAGCAGATCGATTTGGCCTTTGCGGAGCGCTCGCTCTGTAGCCGCGGCTTCGCTGCCCGACAGGGCAGAATTCAGATAGGCGGCGCGCACACCACACTCCGTTAGCGCCGCCACCTGATCTTGCATCAGCGCGATCAACGGTGAGACGACAATACCTGGACCCAAGCCTGCTTCACGTCGTACCAGTGAGGGGATTTGATAGCATAAGGATTTGCCGCCACCGGTTGGCATTAAGACCAAGCAATCTCCGCCCGCCGCGATATGCTCAACGATCTCCTCTTGCTGAGCGCGAAAGGTAGAGTAGCCGAAGATTTCATTCAGAATAGCAAGACAACGCGACATAGCATCCCGCACGGCGGGTATAGAAGGTGGGAGTAAAACCTGAATTATAAAAGCAATAGCTCAGACGCGCCGTATGACTTTCGTTAGCCGCCCCTCTTAGCAAAATTTGCGCAACAATAAAAAACGGCCCCGCATGAATAGTGCGGGGCCGTGTTATATACACTTTATGTGTATTAAGCGTTAAACAACCGGTGGCCCAAACCCAAATGTTTCGGATTCAGCTTCAGCTATTTGATCGAATCGCTTGCGATCAGAGGCTTCTTTATTTTTACGTGCCTTATGAAAAGCAAGACCCGTACCGGCTGGGATCAGGCGACCGATAATCACGTTTTCTTTCAGACCGCTCAAGTCGTCGCGTTTGCCCATGATTGCCGCTTCGGTTAGGACGCGGGTTGTTTCTTGGAACGACGCAGCCGAGATGAAAGAATCCGTCGACAACGATGCTTTAGTAATACCCAGTAAGATATTATCATAATTAGCAGGGCGTTTATCGTCCGCATTCATCTGGTCATTTTCGTTAAGCATATCGGAACGCTCAACCTGCTCACCTGGGATAAAGCGTGTATCGCCAGCATCAGTGATTTGCACCCGACGCAGCATCTGACGCACAATCACTTCAATGTGCTTGTCGTTGATCTTCACGCCCTGTAGACGATACACATCTTGCACTTCATCAACGATGTAGCGCGCCAACGCCTCAACGCCCTGTAAACGCAAGATGTCATGAGGATCGGCTGGGCCGTCGACAATCATCTCGCCTTTATTCACGACTTGACCATCATGCACGAGTACCTGCTTGTCTTTCGGAATCAGGAATTCGTTTTGGTTGCCATCAAGGTCAGTAATGACTAAACGTTGTTTACCTTTAGTGTCTTTACCGAATGACACGGTACCGGTCACTTCGGCCAGAATACCCGCATCTTTAGGTGAGCGCGCTTCAAACAATTCGGCTACACGCGGCAGACCCCCAGTAATATCACGGGTTTTCTGCGATTCAGTTGGGATCCGCGCTAGCACCTCACCCACTTTCACCATTTGGCCGTCTTTAACCGTAATCAAAGCGCCAACCTGAAAACCGATCATAACCGCGTGGTCAGTTCCGGGGATTTTGACTTCAGCGCCTTTTGCATCGAGCAATTTGACTTGCGGACGCACGCTCTTAGCGGCTTGTGAACCACGACGCTTTGGATCGATCACAACCAGCGTCGATAGACCCGTTACATCATCAATCTGGCGGGCAACCGTCACGCCTTCTTCGACGTTTTCAAATTTCGCCACACCGCCATATTCGGCAACAATCGGACGCGTCAGAGGATCCCACGTCGCCAATTGCGTGCCGGCCTTGATCTGGGCTCCATCGGTCTGCAACAGGGTAGCGCCGTAAGGCACTTTGTGGCGCTCACGCTCACGGCCATGATCATCCGTAATGATGACTTCGCCAGAACGCGAAATAGCGATCGCTTCACCTTTTGCGTTCATCACATAACGCATTGCTGCAGTAAAACGTACCGTACCATTTGATTTAGCTTCTACGCTCGACGCAATTGCCGCGCGCGAGGCAGCGCCCCCAATGTGGAAAGTACGCATTGTGAGCTGGGTACCTGGCTCACCAATCGACTGTGCCGCAATCACACCGACGGCCTCACCCGTGTTGACCAGAACACCGCGGCCAAGATCGCGGCCATAGCATTGGGCACATAGGCCATAGCGCGTTTCGCAGTCAAGCGGGGTACGCACACGAACTTCATCAATGCCCAAACGTTCGATTTCTTCAACCGCCATTTCATCCAGCAGGGTGCCGGTTTCATAAACCGTTTCCTGGGTTTCTGGATTGACTACATCGGCAACCGCTACGCGCCCAAGAATCCTATCACGCAGCGCTTCAACCACTTCCCCACCTTCAACCAGGGCCTTCATCGCTACGCCATTGGACGTTCCGCAGTCATCCTCAACCACGACCAAATCTTGCGTTACATCGACCAGACGGCGCGTCAAATAACCTGAGTTCGCGGTCTTCAGTGCGGTATCAGCTAGACCCTTACGCGCACCATGGGTTGAGATGAAGTACTGCAATACGTTCAGCCCTTCACGGAAATTCGCGGTAATCGGCGTCTCGATGATCGAGCCATCGGGTTTTGCCATCAAACCGCGCATCCCCGCCAGCTGGCGAATTTGCACTGCCGAACCGCGCGCACCGGAATCGGCCATCATATAAATCGAATTGAACGATTCTTGTCTGACTGTTTTGCCTTCGCGATCGATGACATTTTCCGTTGAAAGCTGCTCCATCATCGCCTTACCTACGGCTTCCGAAGTGGCTGACCAAATATCAACGACGTTGTTATAACGCTCCTGCGAAGTCACCAGACCGGACATATATTGCCGGTCATATTCTTTCACTTTCTGGGCGGCATCGTTGACGATTTTTTCTTTTTGCGGCGGCACCAACATATCGTCCACGCAAATCGAAATACCCGCGCGCGTAGCAAGCTTGAACCCCTGCTGCATCAGTTGATCAGCAAAGATTACCGTCTCACGCAGGCCACAGCATCGAAATGAAAGGTTAATCAAGCGTGAGATTTCTTTCTTTTTGAGGGGCTTATTCATTGCCGAAAATGGCAAGCCTGGCGGCAAGATTTCCGACAAAATAGCCCGGCCAACCGTTGTCTTATAAAGCGTCAACGCTGGCACCAACTTCGGCGCTCCAGGTGCGGCATCCGGGTTAGGTACCTGCTCAACAATGCGTACGTGGACACTCGCACTTAATTCAACTTGCTTGTTTTCATAGGCCAGAATCGCTTCGCTGACATTGATGAAAGTTAGACCTTCGCCTTTGGCGTTGACATGTTCACGCGTTGCATAATAAAGGCCTAGCACGATATCTTGCGAGGGCACAATCGACGGCTCGCCATTTGCCGGAAACAAGATATTGTTTGACGCCAGCATCAACGTCCGTGCTTCAAGTTGCGCTTCAAGCGAAAGCGGCACATGCACGGCCATTTGGTCACCGTCAAAGTCAGCATTAAATGCAGCGCAGACCAGCGGATGCAGTTGAATCGCTTTACCTTCAATTAAGACCGGTTCGAACGCTTGAATACCAAGCCGATGCAGTGTTGGCGCACGGTTTAGCATCACTGGGTGCTCGCGAATAACTTCTTCGAGGATATCCCAGACTACAGGTGTTTGGCTTTCAACTTCTTTTTTAGCCGCCTTGATCGTGGTGGCAATCCCCATCACTTCAAGTTTATGGAAAATGAAGGGTTTAAAGAGCTCAAGCGCCATCAGCTTGGGTAAGCCACATTGGTGCAGTTTGAGGGTAGGTCCAACCACAATCACTGAACGACCGGAATAATCAACGCGCTTACCCAACAGATTTTGGCGGAAACGACCGCCTTTACCTTTGAGCATATCGGCAACCGATTTCAATGGGCGCTTATTGGCCCCGGTCATCGCTTTACCGCGGCGGCCATTGTCGAGCAATGAATCAACCGACTCTTGCAACATCCGCTTTTCATTGCGCACAATAATCTCAGGCGCTTTGAGTTCAAGCAGGCGTTTAAGCCGGTTGTTACGATTAATCACGCGACGGTACAAATCATTCAAATCCGAAGTGGCAAAGCGTCCGCCATCGAGCGGCACCAGTGGCCGCAACTCAGGTGGCAAAACCGGCAAGACTTCGAAGATCATCCATTCAGGCTTGATCCCTGAACGTTGAAAAGCTTCTAATACTTTGAGACGTTTGGAAAATTTCTTTAACTTCGCCTCTGAGCCCGTGGTTTTCAATTCGCCGCGCAGCATTTCAGCTTGCGCATCAATGTCGATTGAACGCAATAGCTCACGCACGCCTTCCGCACCCATTTCGGCGCGAAACTCATCGCCGTATTCTTCGACCTTGCTGTAATAATCTTCCTCGGTCATGATCTGCCCCCGCTTCAACGGAGTCATGCCAGCTTCAATCACCACATAGGCTTCAAAATAAAGTACCCGCTCAATATCGCGCAAGGTCATATCGAGCACCATGCCTAAACGCGATGGTAACGATTTCAAAAACCAAATATGAGCAACCGGCGAGGCAAGCTCAATATGCGCCATACGTTCACGACGTACTTTAGTCAGCGTGACTTCAACCCCGCATTTTTCACAAATCACGCCGCGGTGTTTTAGGCGCTTATATTTGCCACACAGGCATTCATAATCTTTGATCGGGCCAAAAATCTTAGCGCAGAACAAACCATCGCGTTCCGGTTTAAAGGTGCGATAGTTGATCGTTTCAGGTTTTTTGACTTCACCAAACGACCAAGAACGAATTTTGTCTGGTGAGGCTAAGCCAATCTTAATGGCATCAAATACTTCATTTTGCTGAACTTGCTTGAATAGATCGAGCAAAGCTTTCATGGCTTTTCTCCGTAAGTCGGCTTAATTCCGGTCAAGATCGATGTCAATACCGAGCGAGCGAATTTCTTTCACTAGCACGTTGAATGATTCGGGCATACCTGCATCAATGACATGTTCGCCCTTGACCAGGTTTTCATAAATCTTCGTGCGGCCTACCACGTCATCTGATTTCACAGTCAACATTTCTTGCAACACATACGCTGCGCCATAGGCCTCAAGCGCCCACACCTCCATTTCACCGAAACGCTGACCACCAAACTGGGCTTTACCACCGAGCGGCTGTTGCGTGACAAGTGAATAAGGACCGGTTGAGCGAGCATGCATTTTGTCATCGACCAAATGGTGCAATTTCAACATATGCATGTAGCCTACGGTGACTGGGCGATCAAACGCATCACCTGTGCGCCCGTCATATAATGTGACTTGATTTTTTGACTTGGTCATCCCCAATTGCTTAGCAATATGATCCGGCCAAGCCAGTTCAAGTGCTCGTGCAATTTCGTCTTCGGTGGCGCCATCAAAGACAGGAGTCGCAAACGGTACCCCTTCTTTCAGATTAGAAGCCAGTTCTAGCACCTCTTTATCACTGAGCTCATCTAACGCTTCACGGCGGCCACTTTCATTGTAGATGGTACTCAAGAACTCTCGCAGCTCGGTCGCTTTGGCTTGTGCGCGCAGCATATCGCCGATGCGATGCCCCAACCCTTTCGCGGCCCAGCCAAGATGGGTCTCAAGAATCTGACCAACGTTCATCCGTGATGGAACACCTAATGGGTTCAAGACGATATCGGCAGGGGTACCATCTGCCATATACGGCATATCTTCGACCGGCACAATCTTCGACACCACGCCTTTGTTACCGTGGCGGCCGGCCATTTTGTCACCGGGCTGCAAGCGACGCTTGACCGCAAGATAGACTTTGACCATTTTTAGAACGCCTGGCGGCAATTCATCACCCTGCGTCAGCTTTTTACGCTTCTCTTCAAAGGCCAGATCAAACTGATGGCGTTTTTGCGCAATCGATTCTTTAATCGCTTCAAGCTGTGCGGCTGCCTCTTCGTCCGCTAGACGCAAATCAAACCAGTGGTAGTGATCCAGCTCAGCTAGATAATCAGCGGTGATTTTTGCGCCTTTTGCAAGCTTTTTAGGACCACCATTGACAACCCGGCCAACCAGCATTTTTTCTAACCGCTGAAATGCATCTCCCTCAACAATGCGCAACTGGTCATTGAGATCGAGGCGATAGCGCTTAAGTTCATCATCAATAATTTGCTGCGCACGCTTGTCACGCTCAATGCCTTCACGCGTGAACACTTGCACATCAATCACTGTGCCGCTCATGCCCGAAGGTACACGCAACGATGTATCTTTTACATCAGAGGCTTTCTCGCCAAAAATCGCGCGCAGTAGTTTTTCTTCCGGCGTGAGTTGAGTTTCACCCTTTGGCGTGACTTTACCCACGAGTACATCGCCTGCTTCAACTTCAGCACCGATATAAATAATCCCCGAGTCATCCAGTCGACCCAACTGCGATTCAGCTAAGTTAGAGATATCACAGGTGATTTCTTCTGAGCCCAGCTTAGTATCGCGCGCCACCACGTTCAACTCTTCGATATGAATTGAGGTATAGCGATCATCAGCGACAACTTTCTCAGAAATCAAAATCGAATCTTCAAAGTTGTAGCCATTCCAAGGCATGAAGGCCACCAACATATTCTGCCCGAGCGCAAGTTCGCCAATATCTGTCGAAGCGCCATCAGCCAGTACATCCCCCCGCACGATCCGGTCGCCAACCTTCGCAATCGGGCGCTGATTGATATTTGTGTTTTGGTTTGAGCGCGTGTATTTGATGAGGTTATAAATATCCACCCCAGTATCGCCTGCCACCGCTTCATCATCATTGACCCGAATCACAATCCGGCCTGCGTCAACGTAATCAACCTCACCACCACGGAACGCTTGTACGGTTGTCCCAGAATCGACTGCCACCGTACGTTCAATACCCGTACCGACGACCGCTTTTTCAGGACGCAGACAAGGTACCGCCTGCCGCTGCATGTTCGATCCCATCAACGCGCGGTTAGCATCATCGTGCTCGAGAAATGGAATCAACGAAGCCGCCACCGAGACAATCTGAGATGGCGCAACATCCATATATTGCACACGATCTGGGGTTACCATCAGCGTTTCACCCGCTTCACGCGCAGAGACCAGCTCATCCGTGAGTGTGCCGTCACTGGATACCGCTGCATTTGCTTGCGCAATCACATAACGGCCTTCTTCAATCGCAGATAGATAATCGATCTTGTTACTTACTTTGCCCTCGTCAACCTTACGATAGGGCGTTTCTAGAAAACCATATTCGTTAAGGTGAGCATACAAGGCGAGTGAATTAATCAGACCAATATTAGGTCCTTCCGGCGTTTCAATTGGACACACGCGGCCGTAATGCGTTGGATGCACATCGCGCACCTCAAAGCCGGCGCGCTCGCGCGTCAAACCACCCGGCCCAAGCGCAGAGACGCGGCGCTTGTGCGTGATTTCGGACAATGGGTTGGTTTGGTCCATAAACTGCGACAGCTGCGATGAGCCAAAAAACTCACGAATGGCCGACGAAATCGGCTTCGAGTTAATCAGATCATGTGGCATCAGATTTTCACTTTCTGCCTGTCCCAACCTTTCTTTGACCGCGCGCTCGACACGCACTAAGCCCGTGCGGAATTGATTCTCTGCGAGTTCGCCGACACAACGCACCCGGCGATTACCAAGGTGATCGATATCGTCAACTTCGCCTTTACCATTGCGTAATTCAACAAGAATTTGAATCGTGGCAAGAAGATCGGCGTTATCAAGCGTCATTTGGCCAGTGATCTCTTCACGGCCCACACGACGATTAAACTTCATGCGACCTACTTTCGACAGATCGTAAGTATCTTCACTGTAGAAAAGCCGGTTAAATAACGCTTCAACGGATTCTTCAGTCGGCGGTTCACCCGGACGCATCATCCGATAGATCGCAATGCGCGCGGCTGTTTGATCAATGGTTTCGTCAATCCGAAGCGTTTGCGAA
This sequence comes from Mycoavidus sp. HKI, assembly GCF_020023735.2. Lineage (NCBI taxonomy): Bacteria > Pseudomonadati > Pseudomonadota > Betaproteobacteria > Burkholderiales > Burkholderiaceae > Mycoavidus > Mycoavidus sp. HKI. Next base: position 286,889 of record NZ_CP076444.2, on the reverse strand, counting down.
ATATAAGGACCCTGGTCAAGATCATTCGTGTATAACGTTTGAATCTCTTTGATTTCCGCTTCCCGCAATCTCGCGAGTAGGCTGTCGGTGATTTCTTCATTGGCTTCTGCCAACACTTCACCGGTTTGCGCATCCACTACGCCTTTAGCAAGCACTCGGCCCAGGAGATAATCTTCCGGCACTGAGATGGTTTCAGTCTTTGCACTTTCAAGATCACGGATATGCTTTGCATTGACCCGTTTCTCTTTTTGCACGATGACTTTGCCATCTCGATCAAGAATGTCAAAACGCGCGACTTCTCCGCGCAGCCTTTCAGGGACAAATTTAATCTGCGCGCCTTCGTCCATCAACGTACATTGGTCAAACATAAAGAAACGCTCAAGGATTTCTTCAGCATTTAAACCAATTGCTTTGAGGAGGATGGTCACCGGCATTTTGCGGCGGCGATCTACCCGGAAATATAAATTGTCTTTTGGATCAAATTCAAAATCTAGCCATGAACCACGGTAGGGAATAATCCGCGCAGAAAAAAGCAATTTGCCGGAGCTATGCGTCTTACCTTTATCATGCTCGAAAAAAACACCCGGCGAGCGATGCAACTGCGACACAATAACCCGTTCTGTGCCATTGATGACAAAAGAGCCGGTCGGTGTCATCAGCGGCATTTCGCCCATGTACACTTCCTGCTCCTTCACCTCTTTGATCACTGGCTTACTTGGCGACTCTTTGTCTAACAGCACCAAACGCACCTTAGCGCGTAGTGCCGAGCAAAAAGTCAAACCGCGTTGCTGGCATTCTTTAACATCGAAGGCCGGCGACGACAAACTATAGCTGACAAATTCAAGACGGGCGAAACCATTGTGCGACACAATCGGAAAAACGGACATAAATGCCGCTTGCAAACCCTCAGGGTTGCGCTTTCCGGACGCAATATCCGCTTGCAAAAAGTCACTAAAGGACTCAAGTTGCGTAGATAATAAAAATGGAATCTGGTGAACATTCACGCGCTTCGCAAAATTTTTCCGAATACGCTTTTTCTCGGTGAAAGAATATTGCATATGATACGATCCGCTATCAAGACAGCCAACAAATGAACGAAATAATCGCTTGGTGGTTGGCCACTACCAACCGCTGGCTGACGGCAACAAAGGACTCATCCGTTGCCCGACCAAACTTACTCTTTACCGCAACTTCTAGCTTAAAAATTAAAGAAAAATACCGTGTTTGAATGTATCCACGTTACTTTAATTTAATTTCTCAAAAATGCTTACCACGGACAAAAAGGCCGGCAGAATAAACTGCCAGCCTTGATGCGATTCTTAGTAGTGCTTTCTGCTCATATCAGCAATCGCTGAAAGCACCACTCTACATTACTTGACTTCAGCCTTAGCACCAGCTGCTTCAAGCTTTTGCTTGGCTTCTTCAGCTTGCGCTTTAGGCACGTTTTCTTTCACCGGCTTAGGTGCGCCATCAACTAGATCTTTAGCTTCTTTCAAGCCTAAACCAGTGATTTCACGCACGGCTTTAATGACGGAAACTTTATTGCTGCCGACTTCGGTTAGCGTAACTGTAAACTCAGTTTGCTCTTCCGCAGCAGCGGCTGCACCGCCACCCGCCGGGCCACCGACTGCCAATGCTGCAGCAGATACGCCAAACTTTTCTTCAAATGCCTTAACAAGCTCATTCAACTCTAAAACAGACATCGCGCCAACGGCTTCGAGAATGTCTTCTTGTACTATTGCCATTTAAAAACTCCTAAATTGAAATCAGCTTCGGCTACTTAGCTTATATAGTGGTCGGACTCAGGCTGGTTCGCCTTGAGGTTCACCTTGAGTCTCACTTTGCTTTTGCTGGCTTAATGCAGCCAGTGCACGTGCAAAACCGGAAATCGGCGCTTGCATCACACCCAACAGCTTAGCGAGTAGTTCATCACGGCTTGGAATGCTAGCTAATGCTTGCACCGCCGCTTTGTCCATCAGCTTACCTTCGTAGACACCCGATCGAATCACCAGTTTATCGTTGCTTTTAGCAAAGTCATGAATGACCTTTGCAGCAGAAATAGGATCATCAGAAATACCGTAGATCAACGGACCAGTCATCTGTTCGGTCAACGAGGCAAATGGCGTATCCGCAACGGCGCGGCGCACCAGCGTATTTTTTAAGACACGCAGATATACCTTTTGCTCACGTGCTTTCGCCCGTAACCGGGTGAGATCACCTACCGCAATTCCACGATATTCAGCCAGGACCATCGTCTGAGCTTGTGCAACTTTCGCTGCGACCTCAGCTACGACGGCCTGCTTATCTTCTTTATTAAGTGGCACGGTTTAAACTCCAAATTGAATGCACAATACCTAAAACATTGCGCACCACGTTAAATCGGCGTCCGAGGTTAAGCGTTAATGCCACCGGTTTCAATATTCAGAAACTTTTTCGGGGTCGCCATCTGCGTTGGCTAAAAAATTAAGAACTTGCTTGACTACAACTTGTCCACCAACGGTCTTTGATAACCAGCACGATACTCATTACTTGCCGTACCGTGACTGCCCAAAGCCTAGATTACAGGATACTGCTTTGTATTGAATTAACCTTACGCAGCTCATACCCTGAGAAAATTGTGTAACGCTTAAGCGGCTAACGTATTTTGATCAACCCGCACACCAACGCCCATCGTACTTGATAAAGCGATCTTACGCAGGTAAACCCCTTTGCTCGTTGCCGGTTTAGCTTTTTGCAACGCCTCGACTAACGCGACCAGGTTGGTCCGCAAGGCTAGCGGCTCAAATGATGCACGGCCAATGGTGGCATGAATCAGACCCGCTTTGTCGACGCGAAACTGAATTTGTCCAGCCTTCGCATTCTTGACTGCGGTCGCAACGTCTGCTGTTACGGTACCAACCTTTGGATTCGGCATCAGGCCACGGGGACCCAAAATTGTCCCTAGTGCGCCAACGACACGCATCGTGTCTGGTGAAGCAATAACCACATCGAAATTAAGGTTACCCGCTTTAATTTGCTCAGCGAGATCTTCCATGCCAACAATATCGGCGCCAGCAGCACGCGCTTGTTCGGCCTTTTCACCTTGCGCAAAAACAGCAACCCGCGTTACCTTACCGGTACCTGCTGGCAACACAACAGAGCCACGTACAACTTGATCAGATTTTTTAGCATCAATCCCTAACCGTACAGCAATATCGATGGATTCATCAAATTTAGCTGTAGCACAGGTTTTTACCAAATTAAGCGCTTCATCGACTGAATAGAGTTTTGCTCGGTCAACTTTGCCCGCTAATGAACGTAGGCGTTTTGAAAGTTTTGACATTTATAGACCCTCTACCGTAATGCCCATTGAGCGAGCGCTGCCTGCAATAGTCCTGACTGCGGCGGCCAAATCAGCAGCGGTGAGATCAGGCATTTTGGCCTTAGCAATTTCTTCAGCTTGTGCAAGCGTGATTTGCCCGACTTTATCCGTATGCGGCTTTGGTGAACCTTTATCCACTTTAGCTGCTTTTTTGATCAAGACAGTCGCTGGCGGCGTTTTCAGAACAAAAGTGAAACTCTTGTCAGCAAAAGCAGTGATCACCACCGGCACCGGCAAACCTGGCTCCATGCCCTGAGTTTGCGCGTTAAACGCCTTGCAAAACTCCATGATGTTTAAGCCACGCTGACCCAAAGCTGGGCCGACCGGTGGCGATGGATTGGCTTTACCTGCAGGAATCTGCAATTTAATAAAGCCGATGATTTTTTTTGCCATTTTAAAACCTCGGTTAAACTTAAAAATCACTAACGATGCTATGCCGCAGCACGTATCATCGATCTTGCAATTTTCAAGCTGAACGCAGAGCGTTCGGTGAGTGGTAGCGCATCTTCGATAAGGGCAACACTTATTTTACCCCCCTCTCAGTGCTCCTCTTCAGTCATTAAGCGGACTGTACGCAAAAACAATTACACCTTCTCAACTTGTCCAAATTCAAGCTCAACTGGTGTCGGTCGTCCAAAGATAGTGACCGACACTCGGAGACGAGATTTTTCGTAGTTGACCTCTTCAATGCTGCCATTGAAATCAGTAAATGGACCATCCTTGATCCGCACCAGTTCGCCCACCTCGAAAAGCGTTTTCGGCCGAGGCTTTTCAACGCCTTCTTGCATTTGCGACATGATTTTGTCAACTTCAAGCTGCGAGATCGGGCTTGGACGATTACGCGTGCCCCCTACAAAACCTGTCACCTTCGCGGTATTTTTTACGAGATGCCAGGTTTCATCGGTCATGTCCATTTCAACTAGCACATACCCCGGAAAGAAACGCCGTTCAGTGACAGTTTTTTGGCCGCCACGAATTTCAATAACCTCTTCAGTCGGCACCAAAATCTGGCCGAACTTGTCCTGCATGCCTGCGCGGTCAATACGTTCTTGTAATGCACGTTGCACGCTTTTTTCCATCCCGGAATAAGCGTGCACAACATACCAACGTTTACTGCTGGCAGGAGTTACCGCGGTATCGCTCATATATTATTTCCAGCCCAAAATCAGCGAAAAAACCGCCCATTCAATTATTTTATCGCCAATCCACAGATAAACTGCCATCAGCAATACAAAAACAAACACAATGAGCGTAGTCTGGCCGGCTTCTTTGCGCGTTGGCCAAACTACTTTGCGAATTTCACGCCAAGCTTCTTTTGTGAAGCCGATAAAATTTTTGCCAGCTGATGAAAACAGCGCAACAACGCTGCCTGCACCAAGGCCGCTAAACAGCAATGCGCCACGTATATACCATGGCTGATTGCCGCAGAAATAAAAGGCGGCGCCTCCGGCGACCGCCAACAAGACTGCCAGCGTAAGCATTAATTTGCTTTGCGCCGTATTGACGTTATCAACGGAAGGATTTGCCATCACAGCCAGAAAAATAAATAAAACATGAGATCATCACAAAACCATTAAGCAACTACCAAAGCCTGCTCACTGTATTTTTGCATTATCTCAGATTGGCAGGGGCAGAGGGAATCGAACCCCCAACCTTCGGTTTTGGAGACCGACGCTCTGCCAGTTGAGCTATACCCCTAAACAAAAAATCCGGGGCTTGGCTAGTCAATCAACTAACCCGCCCCGAAAGCCTCACAGCAACATGCCTGTGCAGCTTATATCGATTTTACTCAATCAAGAATCTTTGCAACCACACCCGCGCCGACAGTACGACCACCTTCACGAATAGCAAAGCGTAGACCTTCTTCCATCGCGATTGGAGCAATCAATTTTACAGTGATACTCACATTATCGCCAGGCATCACCATCTCTTTGCCTTCTGGCAATTCGATCGAGCCGGTTACGTCTGTCGTACGGAAATAAAACTGTGGCCGGTAATTACTGAAGAATGGCGTATGACGGCCGCCTTCATCTTTACTCAACACATAGATTTCAGCCGTAAAGTGGGTATGCGGCGTAATAGACTTAGGCTTAGCCAACACTTGACCGCGCTCAACGTCTTCACGGGCTGTACCGCGTAACAAAATCCCAACGTTATCGCCTGCTTGACCTTGATCTAACAGCTTGCGAAACATTTCAACGCCGGTGCAAATGGTTTTTGCAGTGTCTTTGAAACCAACGATTTCAAGCTCTTCGCCAACCTTAACTACACCACGCTCAACCCGGCCAGTCACCACAGTGCCACGCCCGGAAATTGAGAATACATCTTCGATTGGCATCAAAAATGCGCCCTCAACCGCCCGCTCAGGGGTTGGAATATATGAATCTAACGCATCGGCCAACTTCATGACCGCAGGCACGCCATACTCGCTCTCATCGCCCTCGAGCGCCAACTTTGCCGAACCACAAATGATTGGCACGTCATCGCCTGGGAAATCATATTTGGAGAGTAGCTCGCGCACTTCCATTTCAACCAATTCAAGCAACTCAGCGTCATCAACCATATCGCATTTATTTAAAAATACGACGATGTAAGGCACACCCACTTGGCGCGCGAGCAAAATGTGCTCACGAGTCTGTGGCATTGGGCCATCAGCGGCTGAACAGACTAGAATTGCACCGTCCATTTGAGCTGCGCCGGTGATCATGTTTTTCACATAATCAGCATGCCCTGGGCAATCAACGTGCGCGTAGTGACGAGCTTCTGTTTCATATTCCACGTGCGCTGTATTGATCGTAATCCCGCGCGCTCTTTCTTCTGGCGCCGCATCAATTTGATCATACGCTTTGGCTTCGCCGCCAAACTTTCTTGACAACACAGTGGTAATTGCCGCTGTTAAAGTTGTCTTACCATGGTCCACGTGACCGATCGTTCCTACGTTCACGTGCGGCTTGCTTCGTTCAAACTTACTTTTGGCCATTCCTCAACTCCTAAATAGGATTTCCATTCATTGCGCCGCGCGCAAATCGTATCAAAACAAAATTACTAAAATTTACTGGTGCCCATGGGCAGGATCGAACTGCCGACCTCTCCCTTACCAAGGGAGTGCTCTACCACTGAGCCACATGGGCTCGCCTAGCCTATCCAACTTGGAGCGGGTGAAGGGAATCGAACCCTCGTCGTAAGCTTGGAAGGCTTCTGCTCTACCATTGAGCTACACCCGCAGCCTAACTCAGCAGACTCCATACATAAATAGCCTGGTGGAGGAGGTTGGATTCGAACCAACGTAGGCGTAAGCCAACAGATTTACAGTCTGCCCCCTTTAGCCACTCGGGCACCCCTCCACGGAGAATTGGGCATTATCAAGTAGAGACCCCTTATTGTCAACTGCTGTATACTAAAAAATCCTGTAGCAACGCTGATTTTATCTTTCTATTCATAATATTCATAACCGTGTCATTGCTACATTTTCTGGCTCCTTGGGAGCCATCTATCTTACTTGTTGCGATTTTTGCCATAACCTGCGGGCTGTATTTGCGCGGCACGCGGCACGCGCGCGTAAGCGTTGCGCGGCAATTGGCATTTTGGTCCGGTTTGGCCCTTTTCTACATTGCCCTCCATACACGCGTGGACTACTATGCGGAACATGAGTTTTTCGCGCATCGACTGCAACATCTTGTTTTACATCACCTAGCGCCATTATTAGTCATGGCATCTTATCCAGGTAGTGTACTGCGTGCCGGCTTGCCCATCCCGTGGCGCACCCGCTTGCGAGCCACAGGCAAAAAGGCGGGAATACGGATACTTGCCAAGATCTGCTTACACCCCACACTTATTTCATTGCTTTTTGTCGCGTCGGTATTAGTCTGGTTAATTCCGTCCGTGCAGTTTATATCGATGATTAACTGGCGCTTGTATTTGTTCATGAATTGGTCAGTCGCCGTGACTGGCCTTCTATATTGGTGGCTATTACTGGATCACCGGCCAGCCCCACCCGCGCGCCTAGGAGCAGGCTTGCGCGTCTTATCGCCGCTTTTAACGATGACGCCACAAATCCTTGCCGGCGCGATTATTACCTTTACCCAACGAGACCTGTATCCAATTTTCGATCTGTGCGGCCGGGCTTTTGGTTTACCCGCGCTAACCGATCAGAGTATCGGTGGATTAATTATGTGGGTACCCGCCTCATTACTAGAGGGAATCGGTGGTCTGCTCGCTTTGCGACATTGGACGCGGCTTTCACAAAAAAACCGCCCGCACTAAGGCTGAACTTTATGCTAAGGTTGGCCTTTATTATTCGCACTCGCGGCCATTCGCTTTATAATTCAATATTATTTATTTTTTTCCGTTTGCGTTGACTACAACTGACACCACTCCAAATAGCTCGAGCATTTTCGCGCCAATCGCCGGCGATATGCAGCAACTTAACCATGTCATCCGGCAGCGCTTGGCTTCCGAAGTTGTGCTTATCAACCAGATTGCCGAACATTTAATTAACGCTGGTGGCAAACGGCTGCGACCAGCACTCTTACTGCTTGTAGCGAATGCCCTGGGCGCGCATGGCAAACCATGCCATGAACTCGCCGCAATCATTGAGTTTATTCACAGCGCCACCCTTTTGCATGATGATGTCGTTGACGAATCTGATTTGCGGCGTGGCAAAAAAACGGCAAATGCGCTATTTGGCAACGCGGCAAGCATACTCGTTGGGGATTTTTTATACTCACGCGCATTTCAAATGATGGTGGAGGTCGGCCGTCCACGCGTGATGCAAATTTTGTCAGATGCGACCAATATGATCGCTGAAGGGGAAGTGCTGCAATTATTGAATATGCATGACCCCAAAGTCGATGAGACCCGCTACATGCAAGTGATTTGCTATAAAACCGCAAGGCTCTTTGAGGCCTCCGCGCAACTTGGCGCAATCTTGGCAGATGCGCCGCCCCTGCTTGAGGCGGCAACCATGGAATTTGGCCAGCGCATAGGGACCGCCTTTCAACTGATGGATGACTGGCTCGATTATGCTGGCTATGTTGAGTCAATGGGCAAAAATGCCGGCTGCGATTTATATGAAGGCAAACCTACCCTGCCGCTGATTTATCTTATTGAACGAGGCACAACTGAGCAACAAGCGCTGGCCCGCGCAGCCATTGAACAAGGCGGCACCGATCACGCTGAAACAATTCTCGCCGCCATGCACACCTCCGGCGCGCTCGACTACACGCTAGCGTGCGCACAGCGCGAAGCTAGCGCCGCAGCTAAGGCGTTGCAACCGTTGCCAGACTCTATTTACAAAAAAAGCTTGCTAGAATTATGTGCGTATTCAACCGCGCGTCGGTGTTAACTCTGTTTTGCCAAATTTAATCGAATTCTCAACCCTACTTAACCTTATTCCACGTGGAATCATTTCCTTTATGGGCGCAGCTTAGCGTAATCGCTTTCTTGCTACTGCTATCTGGCTTTTTTTCGATCTCTGAAGCCTCGATGCTGGCGCTTAACCGCCACCGGCTCAAGCATCTTGTGAAACAAGGCACGCTCGGCGCGCGCACGACATCTCGCTTATTAGCACGCACAGAAAAATTATTAAGCGTTATTCTGATTGGCAATAACTTGCTTAACACGATTATTCCTGTGCTCACCACCGCAATTGCATTGCGCACCTTTGGCACGAATAATTTAGCCTTGTCGATGACTACCGGCGGCGTCGCGTTTCTCATCATTATCTTTAGTGAAATTACCCCGAAAATCATCGGCGCCGCCTGGCCAGAAAAAATTGCCTTACCCGCAAGCCTAGTGCTCAGCCCTTTGATGCGGGTCACCCGCCCACTCGTATGGTTTGTCAATTTATTTGTCTCGGCGCTACTCCGTATATTGCACCTCGATACCCGCAAGGCAAAGGAACACCGCCTGTCGATGGACGAATTGCGCACCATCGTACTTGAGTCGGCTAATTTTGCACCTCATAAGCACCGGAGCATTTTGCTTAATCTATTTGATCTGGAAAACATCACTGTCGATGATGTGATGGTGCCTCGCACACGGATTGAAGCACTTGATTTTGACGCGCCGCTTGAGACTATGTTGCAGCAGCTTGATACGTGTTATCACAACAAATTACTTGTTTATCAAGGCGATACCGACCATATCCTCGGTGTGTTACAGGTACGCAAAGCATTGGCCGCAAGACATGGCCGCACACTCGAACACGAAACAATACGCGAATTACTCAACGAGCCTTATTTTGTACCCAGCGGCACGCCGGTATTTCAGCAACTCCACTATTTCCAAGAAAACCAGCAAAGAATGGGCCTCATCGTCAACGAGTATGGCGAAGTGCAAGGGTTAGTGACGCCCGAAGACATTATCGAGGAATTAATTGGTGAATTTACCACGACAATGCCACGCACAAGCGGCACACGCGCTGGCTGGAACACTAAAGGCGAATGCATTGTCGCAGGCAGCATCCCATTGCGTGAGCTAAACCGCTTACTCACTCTACAGTTACCGGTACAAGGACCCAAAACACTCAACGGTCTAATCCTTGAAGTACTGCGTGAAATCCCAGATGGAGATGTAAGCTTACAAATCAACGGCTGTCGGATGGAAGTCATGCAGATTGACCATCAAACGGTTAAGACGATCAAATTATTCCGCCCCCAAGAAAGCCACGCAGATGAAATGAGCCCCCCCTAGTAAAAAACGGCAGGCGGTCCTGACGTATACCAATAAGGCAAACCGCTTGACTTGCTCTGACCAAGCATCGCAGCAATAAAAATAATCTTCGGATGAAGATTCGCCAAATGGCTGAATGGCAAATTTAAGCGCGCTGGGCGACGATTAGTTTTTATTCATCAAGGGCGGTGCAGCCCTTTCTAGTTATGTCCTCTCATCTAGGCCAAACAGTATCGCCAACAGCTGATATGAATACGCTTGCGGATTCAGCAACTGCAGTACCGACTCCGAACGCCTTATCCTCTACTGGACCCAAAGAGGACGATAATGCTCCAGCTGTGCGACTATTGCGTGAACTTTTACTTGATGCTGCCACCCATGGCGCATCTGACGTGCATATTGAGCCTAGCGAGCATGATTGGCGCATTCGGCTGCGCATCGATGGGGTACTGCATGAAACCATGCGCCCGCCGCCCTATCTAAGAGATCCGTTCATCTGTTGCGTGAAAGTGCTCGCTCGCCTCGATATTGCCGAGCGGCGCGTACCTCAAGACGGACGCCTCAAACTATACGTGGCGGCAGACAAATTTGAAGAATTCCGAGTGAATACACTACCCACCTTGTGGGGCGAAAAACTCGTTTTGCGGCGACTTGACACCCTCCCAGCCACGCTTACTCTGACTGACCTCGGTTTTGACCTCAAACAACAAGCCACTCTGGCCGCAGCTATTCACGCCCCGCACGGCATGGTATTGGTTACAGGCCCCACGGGGAGCGGCAAAACTTTATCGTTATATTGCTTTTTACAGCGCTTAAATCGAGAATCAATCAATATCTGCTCGGTCGAAGACCCAGCTGAAATACAATTAGCAGGCGTTAATCAGGTCAGTGTACGCGACAAAGCGGGCCTCACCTTTGCCGTCGCACTGCGCGCCTTTTTACGACAAGATCCTGATGTGATTATGGTTGGAGAAATTCGTGACACTGAAACCGCCAGTGTTGCACTACAAGCCGCACAAACGGGTCACCTTGTCTTATCCACCCTGCATACCAATGATGCTCCCGCTACACTAGCGCGTTTACTTGATATGGGCATAGCGCCTTTTAACTTGGCTTGCGCCATGCGCTTAATTATCGCGCAAAGACTGGTCAGAAAACTCTGCTTAGCCTGTCGCGCCCCAGCTTTCACCGATCAGACAACTGCTGAGGCGATGCTGCGTAGCGCGGGCTTTGACGAAACAACACTAGCAGAAGATTGGCAACCCTATCGAGCCGTCGGCTGCGCTGCGTGTCATGGCATTGGTTATCGCGGCCGCATTGGCATTCATCAAGTGATGCCGGTTACCGCTGCGATACGCGGGCTCATCATGGCACGAAGCAGCACCGATGCAATCGCTCAACAAGCGCTGCGTGACGGCGTAAAAAGCTTACGAGAGGCGGGCTTAGCGCAAGTACGCGCCGGCACAACCAGCCTCGAAGAAATTCTAGCCGTCACAGATGCCAGTCCGGCTACTTTCTAAAAAACGCCATGATCGAATCAGAGGCGCCAATTACAGTTCATCAGGTGCAAGAATTTCGCTTTAGCTGGCGAGGAATAAACGCCACAGGCGGCACTAAGAATGGCGTCTTAATCGCCACTGGAATTGGCGCGGCACGCGCGGTGCTCAAGCAACAACGCATTACCGCTTTTAAAATCATTAACCAAGGACCCGCCAAGCCTGCGGTGCTGCGCGCGGCGGATATCACCACCTTCTCACGCCAACTCGCCGGCCTCTTACACGCCGGCCTGCCGCTGGTAGCTGCCTTAGACGTTATGGTCAGCAGCAATACGCGGCCAACCTTAGTTAGAGTAATTCATGCACTCGCGCGCGCGATTGCACAAGGCCAACATTTTTCAGCAGCGCTGGCACACTATCCGCAATTTGGCGCGATGTACTGCCAGTTGGTGGCGGTTGGCGAAGCCTCGGGCGCACTCGCGCCTTTGCTGGCGCAACTTGCCGATCAACGCGAGCGCGCCGCGGCGCAACGAGCAAAATTGCGGGCGGCACTCAGTTACCCAGCAGGCGTATTGATCGTATCTCTACTGATTACAACCGCATTAATGCTCTGGGTGGTGCCGACTTTCAAGCAAATCTTCGATGGTTTTGGTACACCGCTTCCGGTCCCAACCCGGGTTGTATTATCTCTTTCGTCAGCCATGGCACACTGCATTGTGCCTATCACCCTATTGATCAGCGCAGGAACCCTGCTAGCTGGGATCGGTTTGCGCCGCTCAACGACGCTGCGCACCGCCTATGACCACTTTATATTAATGCCACCGATCATTGGCCCCCTGCTGCAGCAGCTCGCCATCACGCGGTGGAGCCGCGCCCTCGGAACTCTATTAAAAACCGGAACGCCGCTGGCCGATGCATTTAATATTATGGCGAAGATCACCAACAATGCAGTATTCGATCAGGCCACGCTTAATATTTCGCACCGTGTGCGGCGCGGCGAGCGTCTGGCCAATGCCATGCGCGCTACTGGCTGCTTTCCGCCAACCGTCTTGCAACCGATTGCGATTGCTGAAGAATCTGGTTCTCTTGACACGATGCTTAACGACCTCGCCACCCTTAACGAGCAGCAAGTGGATATGCGCATCGCCACTTTAGCCAATAGCGCCGAACCCCTGATGATCATCGTGCTTGGCCTATTGGTTGGCGGCCTTGTGGTCGCAATGTATCTACCCATCATTGAACTCGGCAATGTCATCTAGTGATGGTGTAGCATAGATACTCATTTATTCATATTCTGTGCCGCTTTTTCCAAATGTCCTTGCCCGCCCCTATCCTAATTCAGCCGATTGCCGCCATCTTTAATGGCTGGGCGGCTAGTTTCGCTGCTTTGCCCGTCAGCTTTCAATATATCTGCACCGTGCTATTTGGCCTGATTATCGGCAGCTTTCTAAGTGTTGTCGTCCATCGAGTGCCAATTATGCTGCATAGGCTATGGCAAGCCGAATGGCATAGTTTTGCGGCTCATGCAAACATCACTGCCAAAGCAGCAGCCGCTACGACGCACACGGCCGTTTCAAACGAAATGATAGACCAGGCCATCACGCCCCCCCCGATGGCAGGTAAAAGCCTTGGGGACAAGCACGCCTATAACCTTTGCCTGCCGCGCTCTCATTGCCCATCATGCCAACATACTCTCACTCTAACTGAGAACCTGCCTCTATTGGGCTATCTTCTGTGCCGCGGCCGCTGCTCTGCATGCCACATTCCAATTAGCCTACGTTATCCAGCCCTTGAGCTATTCAGCGCCGGCTTAGCAGCAGGCGCGCTGTGGCACTTTGGCGCAAGCTGGCCAGCCCTCGCCGCCTTCGGGCTGGCCACGACCTTATTGGCGCTTGCCTTCATTGATATGGACACTCACTTGCTGCCTGACACGCTCACCCTCCCCCTGATTTGGGCCGGGCTTTTAGTGAACCTTGACGCCAGTTTTACGTCACTGCACAGCGCAGTGATTGGCGCGGTGGCCGGCTATCTTACGTTGTGGCTAGTCTATTGGGGGTTTCGCTTGCTGCGCGGCAAGGAAGGGATTGGCTATGGCGACTTCAAATTACTGGCCGCGCTCGGCGCCTGGCTTGGCTGGCTGGCGCTACCTCAAATCGTGCTCCTGGCCTCTGCTACAGGTGCATTATTTGGTCTCACTGCAATGGCCTGCGGCCACCTAAAAAAAGGACAACCTTTACCATTTGGCCCATTTCTTGTTGCAGCAGGAATGATCACGCTATTTTGTGGCACACCATTTTTTGCTGGTTAACGCCACTTTAAAAGGATAGCGTTTGTGCATTATGTAATATTTTCTTGCCACATAACGTGCAATAGTAAAATGATCCAGCTCATCACAGTTCTTAAAACAGCGCCTATCATTTAATTAACAACAAAGATGATGAATCAGCAAAAATTTAATTTATTTTCAGTTGGCTTAACGGGGGGCATCGGGTGTGGCAAAACAGCCGTTGCAAATCGCTTCGCCGAGCACGGCGTGGCCGTTATCGATACCGATCATATCGCGCATACACTAACCGCAACTGGCGGAGCGGCCATGCCGCTGATTGCTGAACATTTCGGCCAAACCTTCATCGCCCCAGACGGCTCGCTTGAGCGCATAAAGATGCGCGCCACCATCTTTAATGATGAACAAGCCAAATTGCGCCTAGAAGCTATCCTGCACCCACTCATCCGCCTTGAATGCGAATCCGCGGCGCACGCCGCAAGCGGTCAATATTTGATGTTTGTCGTACCTTTATTAATTGAATCCAGCAGTTGGCAAGACCGTGTCGATCGGATACTGGTGGTTGATTGCTCTCCTGCCACGCAAATTAAGCGCGTGATGCAACGCAACGGTTTAACGCGCGAGCAGGTGCAAGCCATCATCGCGCGCCAAGCAAACCGAGCAACCCGCCTAGCGCATGCTGACGATGTGATTTCTAACGACGAGGATACGCCGCTGACTTTCCTATATAATGAAGTTGATGCATTGCATCAATATTATCTCAAGCTAACTTAGGCCGTGTATGTCGATTAAGGGATTATTTCATAGCTAAAAACTTAATGGGTAGACCGCATCTAGCTTCTGCCTACGAATGAATATCAGGTAAATTCAGGTTAAGATTGCAGCGCTTAAATATGCAGACTAGAATAGACACCATTATTCGCCACTTTGCTCCTTTTAATAGGCATTAAGCTTGACCCTCCTCTACGAGTACCCATTCAACGAGCGCATCCGAACACTGTTGCGGTTTGAAGATCTTTTTAACCGGTTTACGTTCTTTTTGTCTCGAGAAGATGCAAAGGAACACCATATCGCACTGATGACGCTGTTTGAAATTGCAGACGTAGCAGGCCGAGCTGATCTCAAATCTGATCTCAGCAAGGAACTCGAGCGTCAGCGCCAAACCCTTATTTCATATCGAGATAATCCAGGAATTGACCAAACGACGTTAGAGACCGTGCTAGTAGAAATTACGCAGACACTTGCTCAGCTAAACCAAATGCACGGTAAGGCGGGCCAACATCTGGCGGATAATGAATGGCTCAGCAGTATCCGCAGCCGCTCAAGCATCCCAGGTGGCACTTGCCGCTTTGATTTACCTTCTTATTATGCATGGCAACAGGGGCCGCTCGAATACCGTCGGCATGATATTGCACAGTGGGCCATACCGTTATTGCCGCTACGCGATGCCATGGCGATTGTCTTAAAATTCGCCCGTGAATCCAGCCAAGTCACCAAAGTCATCGCCACCCAAGGTCGCTACCAGCAAATGCTATCTGGCCGCACCTGCCAATTGATGCAAATACGCGTACCCGCTGAGCTGGGCGTCATTCCTGAGGCCAGCGCCAATAAATACATGCTATGGGTACGCTTTACCACGCAAGACGGCGATATGCGTCCACAGCCGGTTGATACGGATGTGCCCTTTCAGCTCGCTTTGTGTAATTTATAACGGGCTTGAGAACGGCATAAAAAGTCGAAATGAGACCGGTGCATAACCTGAATACTCAGGCTAGCGTCACACCCCAGATTTCAGATACACTCTTATCTATGAACACTCTCGTTAACTGCCCTATCTGCAGCATCAAAGTTGAATGGAAGCCAGAGAATCGTTATCGGCCATTCTGCTCAGAGCGCTGCAAAAAAACCGATCTTGGCACCTGGGCCGCCGAGAAGTATGTGATTGGCGGCACGCAGGAAGCGCCCGCTACAGCTGACTCAAACGACGACTTAGATTAAATCTATGCGGTCATTGCTTTAACTGAGTCAGCCTGTCATAAGCTGGATGTAGCATCGGCCTCAAGCCAGTCAAGCACCGGAATCGTCGCAGGGAGCACAGGAGCCACTTCAACCGGTGTCTGCTGCCAAGCAAGCGCTTGCCCTTCTCGCCCAGTTGGCTCGCCCTGCCATTCAGTTACTTTGCAGAAGAAAAGCCGCACGTAAGCATGGGGATAATCATGCTCAAGCACTCGCCAACGCTGGCACGCCTCTACTTGAATCCCAAGCTCCTCGTGTAACTCACGCGTTAATGCGGCTTCGACTGATTCACCGGCCTCCAGCTTGCCGCCAGGAAACTCCCAATAGCCTTCATAGGGTTTACCAGAAGGGCGCTGCGCGAGCAAAAAACGTCCATCGTTGCGCACTAGTATCCCAACCGCCACCTGCGTGACAAGCCGACCATCCGGCATATATTCTGCCTGCTGTTGCGGCATCATAAAATACTGCGCGCTGAGGCGTTCATTTGTTGTTGTCGGCCTGACCAATCACGTGCAAACTGCCATGCTACGCGCCCAGAGCGCGAGCCACGCTCAAGCGCCCAGGCAAGAGCTTCGCCACGTGCTCGCTCGCAATCCGTATCGCTGCACCCAAAATGTTTAAGCCAGTGGTGGATAATGCCAAGATAGTCATCTTGCTTGAATGGATAAAAGCTAATCCATAAGCCAAAACGCTCAGAAAGCGAAATCTTTTCTTCCACCGCCTCGCCTGGATGAATTTCTCCCTCGCTGGTATGGCGGTAGCTTTCATTGTCGCTCATATATTCCGGCAAAAGATGGCGGCGGTTTGACGTGGCATAGATTAATACATTGTCTGATTGCGCAGCAATCGAGCCATCGAGTGCTACTTTCAGGGCTTTATAGCCTGGCTCGCCCTCTTCAAAAGATAAATCATCGCAAAACACAATAAAGCGTTCAGGACGTTGCGCAATCAGCTCAATAATATCGCCCAGTTCATGCAAATCATCTTTGTCGACTTCAATCAGCCGTAAACCGTCTGCTGCAAAATGATTTAAACATGCTTTGATTAAGGAGGATTTACCGGTACCCCGCGCCCCCGTCAGCAATACATTATTGGCGGGCAATTTTTGTACAAACTGGCGCGTATTGGCTTCAATTAACTGCTTTTGCCGGTCAACGTTTTGTAAATCTTCCAGCGTGATCGATGACACCTGCGCCACCGGCTGCAAAAAACCTCGGCCTTGGCGCGTACGCCAGCGAAACGCTATAGCGGCCGGCCAATCAATCACGCCAATCGGAGGTGGCAGCAGTGCCTCCAGCCGGCCAAGCAGCCCTTCGGCACGATTTAGGAATTGCTCAAGCTTATCCATAAAAAAATAACTATTCTCTAAGAGCGGTAATCGGCATTAATGCTCACATATTCATGCGACAAATCGCTCGTCCAAATCGCGGCCTTTGCATCACCACGCGCCAACCCAACGCGCACCATAATTTCCGGCTGCTGCATCACACGCTGCCCCTCTTCCTCAAGATAATCGGGATGACGCTCACCTTCTTTTACGACCCATACATCATCGAGATACAAATCAATTTTGTCGACCTCAAGGTTCTCAATGCCAGCGTAGCCAATCGCGCATAAGATGCGGCCAAGGTTTGGATCAGAGGCAAAAAAAGCCGTTTTAACCAGTGGCGAATGACCAATCGCATAGGCAACCTGGCGGCATTCAGCAGCAGTTGCCCCCCCTTCAACCTGAATGGTGATGAATTTTGTAGCGCCTTCGGCGTCACGCACAATCAATTGGGCTAGCGTCTGAGCTAATTCGGTAATCGCATCGCGTAACACGGCATAGATCGGATCTTCAATCGAAGTCACCAACGGCAGATCGGCTTGGCCGGTGGCGATGATGACAAATGAATCATTGGTCGACGTGTCACCATCGACCGTAATGCAATTAAATGAGCGATCCGCAGCGTGCTTGGTAAGTGCATCAAGCACTGGCTGACTGAGGCCGGCATCGGTTGCAATAAAACTGAGCATGGTCGCCATATTGGGCCGAATCATGCCAGCCCCTTTGCTGATGCCAGTGAGTGTGATTTGTTGTGTACCGATGGTGATACGCCGCGAGGCAGCTTTTGCGCGGGTATCGGTCGTCATAATCGCTTCGGCAGCGTCACTCCACTGCGCGGGTGCGCGCGCCGCCCATGCTGCGGGTAGCGCGGCACACAGGCGGTCGATCGGCAGCGACTCAAGAATCACGCCGGTTGAGAATGGCAACACTTGCTGCGCAGTCATCCCGGCAAGCTGCGCCAGCACAGCACACGTCTTATGAGCATGGGCAAGCCCCAACTCGCCAGTGCCGGCATTAGCGTTGCCCGTATTAACAACGAGTGCACGAATACCGGCCCCACCACTACGCGCAGAGGCCAAATGCTCACGGCTTACAATGACTGGGGCAGCACAGAAACGATTCGTCGTAAACACAGCCGATACCGTAGTACCTTCATCCAGCGCCACCACCAGCAAATCCTTACGATTCGGTTTGCGAATATTCGCTTTAGCCCAGCCAAGCGTAACCCCTGCAACAGGATAGAGCTGCGCAGGATCAATCAAAGGAAAATTGACAGCCATTCAGAAATCAAAGTCCATGGGTTAGAAAACATTAGCGAACCCCAATTTATCAGGATGTCGCCCGCGACCATTCATTTTTACAAAGCACGCGTCACGCCAATTTACCGTGACATTGCTTATACTTTTTACCGCTACCACAAGGGCACGGGCTATTACGGCCGACTTTAGGTGCTATTTCACGTAATGCATTTGGGTCATGAAAACCGGACTTACCCCGTCCATTCTGATCCAGCTCAGAGATCGGCTGATTGATGGCGGCTCCAGTAAATTCAGCATGCTGAAAGTGCATATCTTCGTGATGAGCCGCTTTTTCCTCAAGCTGCTCGGCTGCCTGTTCAATTTGCTCGATCGACTGAATACGCACATTCATGACAATGCGTATCACCTCGAGTTTGATTGAATCAAGTAGTTGCGCGAAAAGGTCAAAAGCTTCACGCTTATATTCTTGTTTGGGGTTTTTCTGCGCATAACCGCGCAGATGAATACCTTGCCGCAAATGGTCTAGCGCCGCCAAATGCTCGCGCCAGCGCGCATCAAGTGTTTGCAACATAATTGAACGCTCAAATCCGCTAAACGCTTCACGCCCAATCTGCTCGACCTTGTTTTGATAGGATTGGGTCACAGCTGTCAACACATAGTGCACAATGTCTGCATCATCAGCTACATCTATCTCGGCCTGCTCAAGGTTAAGCTCAAGTTGCCAATCATCGCGCAAGACCTGAGCCAGGCCCGCCAAATCCCACTGCTCTTCGATACTGCCTGGTGGCACGAAAGTATGAGCCAGCTCGGCAAACACACTCTCGCTCATGGCAACGATCGTCTCTGAAATATCCGCCGCTTCGAGCAATTCATTGCGCTGCTGGTAAATCACACGACGCTGGTCATTGGAAACATCATCGTATTCCAGTAATTGCTTGCGAACATCAAAGTTACGCGCTTCGACCCGGCGCTGCGCCGACTCGATTGAGCGCGTGACAATGCCCGCTTCAATAGCCTCGCCATCAGGCATTTTGAGACGTTCCATAATCGCGCGGACACGGTCACCGGCGAAGATCCGCAACAACGGGTCTTCCAGTGAAAGATAAAAGCGCGAAGAGCCAGGGTCGCCCTGCCTTCCTGCCCGACCGCGTAATTGATTATCGATCCGGCGCGATTCATGCCGCTCAGTGCCAATAATATGCAGACCGCCCGCCGCTTTGACGGCATCATGCAGAGCCTGCCATTCATCATGCAGGTGCTGAACCCGGCGCGCTTTTTCATCGGCAGTCAAGGTTTCATTGGCTTCAATGAAGCTTGCCTGCCTCTCAACATTGCCGCCTAATACAATATCTGTACCCCGGCCCGCCATATTGGTTGCAATCGTCACCATTTTGGGACGACCTGCTTGCGCGATAATTTCCGCTTCGCGCTCATGCTGCTTAGCATTGAGGACCTGGTGTGGCAACTGCACATCCGTTAACAACGACGATAGCAACTCTGAATTTTCAATTGATGTGGTGCCCACCAACACCGGTTGTCCCCGTTCATAGCATGCGCGGATATCGGTAATCACCGCATCATAGCGTTCACGCGCACTCTTATAAATTTGATCCTGATGGTCAATCCGCTGACTCAGCCGGTTAGTCGGAATCACTACAGTTTCCAGCCCATAGATTTGCTGAAACTCGTGTGCTTCAGTATCTGCCGTTCCGGTCATGCCAGCCAGCGTGAGATACATCCGAAAATAATTCTGAAAGGTGATCGATGCAAGCGTTTGATTTTCGTGCTGAATGTGCGCACCTTCTTTTGCCTCAACCGCTTGATGCAAGCCGTCCGACCAACGACGCCCGGCCATTAAACGGCCAGTAAATTCATCAACAATGATGACTTCACCATTTTGCACGACGTAATGCTGATCGCGATAAAACAGCGTATGCGCGCGTAGCGCTGCATACACATGGTGCATCAATGTAATGTTTTGTGGTGCGTATAAGCTTTCGCCCGTGCCGATCAAACCCCATTGCGCTAATAAGGCTTCCGCTTTTTCATGGCCGCGCTCCGTCAAAAAGACTTGGCGCGCTTTTTCATCCAGGGTGTAATCACCCGGCACGTCAACCCCTGTCCCGTCCGCCTTTTCTTCACCAAGTTGGAGCTCAAGCAGCGGCGGCAGCGCATTCATCCGTACGTACAACTCCGTATGATCTTCTGCTTGGCCGGAGATAATCAATGGCGTACGCGCTTCATCAATCAGAATTGAATCGACTTCATCGACAATCGCGAAGTTAAGCTCGCGTTGCACACGCGCATCCACTTCATATACCATGTTATCGCGCAAATAATCGAAACCGAATTCGTTATTCGTGCCATAAGTAATATCGGCGGCATACGCTTGCCGCTTGGCCTCAGGCTCCATCTGCGATAGATTGATGCCAACTGACAAGCCCAGAAAACGGTACAGGCGGCCCATCCACTCAGCATCACGCTGCGCCAGATAGTCATTGACCGTCACCACATGAACGCCACGACCAGATAAGGCATTGAGGTAGGCCGCAAGCGTCGCCACCAGCGTTTTACCTTCGCCTGTGCGCATCTCGGCGATTTTGCCATGATGCAATGCCATACCCCCGATAAGCTGCATATCGAAGTGGCGCATTTTTAGCACTCGCCGGCTTGCTTCGCGGCACACCGCAAACGCTTCAGGCAAGAGTTGATCAAGCGACTCGCCAGCAGTGACTCGCTGCCTAAATAGTGCTGTGCATGCTTGCAATTTTTCGTCAGTCAGTTCTTCGAACTGCGCCTCAAGCGCATTGATCGCAACGACAGTTTTCTGGTACTGCTTAAGCAACCGTTGATTACGGCTGCCAAAAATCTTTTTGAGAAGTCCGGCAATCATCGCTTATAAGGTTATAACTGCTAACGCTATGAAAGTTAAGGGTTTAAACACTATGAAATTTAAGAGTTTAAAAAAAATAGAGTTTATCATGCTACTCTGTGCTGCAATATAGGCAAAACATAGCGGCAACCTACAATTTAGAGTTAAGCAGCCTGTACAAATAAATCCAAGGTAAGATCAGGGCAGCATATGAACCCCGCATACTTAACAAAATCGTTCCCCACGCGCAGCACGCCGTCTCTCGTTTCATTGCTTGAGCGCAATGAAGCGTTCGCCCAACTACGTACCGGCGTCGAACAAATTGCCGCCCTGGAGCGTGATTTGGCGGCTGCATTACCAGATTATCTGGCGCCGAATGTATCCCCCGGCCCGATCAAAAATGGCTTGCTCACCCTGCTTACCGCGCATAACGCGCTCGCGGCACGCCTACGTCATCTAGAACCGTGTTTGCTGCAAGCGCTGCAACAACGCGGCTGGCTTGTGCATGCGATTAAAATCCGGGTGCAACTCCAGCATGCAAAACCCACATCCGTCGCTAAAAAAGCCCATCTATCAAGGGCTGGCTTTACCTGTCTACAAGCCTTACGCCAAAAAATTGCCCCTTCACCACTGCAAACCGCCGTGGCGCAAATGATCGAGCATCAAGCCAAAAATTTTCGCGAAAAAATATAAAAAGCTAATGCTCCTATAAGAAAGATGAATAACTTATTCTTTCTCATCATTTTAGTGTTTTTAAGATCATTCTTATATGAGTGGAGGATGAAACGCGGCATTATGTACACTACAAAACAATCTTGCATTAAACTTCTGTTTGTACACCACGACTCACCTACCTTTAAGTATGAACCAACTGCAAGCCATGCGTGTCTTCCTGCAAGTTGCCGAAAGCGGCAGCTTCGGGGGAGCGGCGACCAACCTTAAATTGTCTAATGCAGTCATCACGCGTTACGTCGCGTTGCTTGAAGCGCATTTGAATACTCAACTGCTGCAACGCACAACTCGCTGCCTGTGCTTAACGGAAGCTGGACGCGCTTATGCAGATGGATGCCGTCATATCCTCAAGCAAATTGAAGCTATTGAAGCCAATGCAACGCAAATGTCAAGCGTGCCATGTGGGACCTTAAAGCTTTTCGCCTCAGCCTCCCTCTCGCTGGACAATCTAACGCCGCTACTCAGCACGTATCGCACCCACTATCCAGAGGTGAAATTACAACTCACGCTAGGGCATCGGCCGGTTGACCTGATTGAAAATGGCTTTGACGCCAGTCTCGTTGCCACCGGCTCCATCACCGGCACCAGCATGACTCAACACCCATTGTTGACGATTGAATCAGCAATTGTGGCGGCACCGAGCTACCTCGCTCAACAAGGTGGCGCGCCCGACTCTTTAAACGCACTCACTAAGCATATCTTTGTCGGGCCGACACACCGCACCTCCAGCCCCACTTGGACCTTTGTCAACGCGCAAAGCAGTCGTCAGCTAACGATTGAACCGGCTTACTCAGTCAATGACTTAGCGAAATTGCGTGAAGCCGCGCTCGCAGGTATTGGCATTGCAATCCTACCGAAGACCATGGTGGATGAGGATTTAACACAAGGTAAGCTGAAAAGAATTCTGCCCGAATACAGCGTGCCGGAAGCAAACGAGCAAATTTCGCTGGTCTATTCAAGCCAGCGCCATTTACCTGCTAAGACACGAGCATTTATCAAGCTCGCCATAGAACTGTTAGCTGACAATCATCGACATGCGGCATAAAAACTAAAATTCTAGCGAGCCTGGTTTCATCATCCGCTGGCTAATGCACATTACTGACTATCGCGCTTATCTGGATTTGCCAGACGAAGCCTCGCGGCAGCATTATCAATATGCGTCACAGCCGCCCGCCGTGCAGCATCTGGGTCAGCCTGCGCAATCGCTTCAATAATCGCTTGATGTTCGGCTTGTATCGAAAGATCCATGTGCCGGGCCTTATTTGCGCGAGTCACTTTAATGGAGGTGTGCATAAAATGGCCCAGAAAATCTAATAGTGATACATAAAGCGGATTACCCGTCGTTAGAGCAATTATTTTATGCAGCCCAAAATCTTCATCGGCGCCATCATCGTCCTTCTCCACTGCCTCATCAATTTCCACTAGAGCCTGTTTAATGCTAACCAATTGCTCAGGTGTACGCCGTTGCGCCGCCAGCGCAGCCGCCTCCCCCTCGATGCCGCGCCGCAACTCCATCACCTGCAATGCGGCCGGCAAAGAATCCGTAGTGCCGACATCAATCCTAAATGCAGTGGCGGCGCCTGGCCGTAAAACCACCGTACCTAAACCCTGACGCGATTCAACTAAACCATCCGATTTCAAGCGCGAGATTGCCTCTCGGATCACTGTGCGGCTTACGCCAAAGCGTTTAGCCATAATATGTTCCGTCAGTCGAAAATCAGGAGGTAATTCTTGGTTTTTTATCTTGTACGCGAGTACCTCCGTCACGCGATCAGCCAAAGTGCCCACTGACGCAATCTGAAAAGTATTCACATCCTTAGCATTCTGTGATCCTGGCATACTTTACTCTTCCTCGTTTACCAACTCTGAAGCCGGCCTCTACTGACCCAACTTGACTCTCTAGTTTATTCCCTTAATCTAACTAACTATATTATTTTATAAATTAACGCATTACCACTACTTTCTTTTTGGAGTTCACTCAATTATTATTGAAATTATTATTTTCAATAATATGCACCCTTACCTTTTAGACATCGCAAAAAATAAATTTGAAAATAAAATGTCTTTTTTTTGAATCATCTTGCTTAACTAAATGACTGAGAATTCATTTATTGTTCAATAATTTGAACAGCCCTACAAAACAAAAATAATATTTTGTGCAAAACGCACCATCTGGTGAAAAAGATTGATAATCTGCTAAAATCCGTGATAGGCAAAGGTCAGATTGTCCAATATCTAAACTAAGCCTTCATCACCATCCATTTGCCCTTGTCTAGCTTGAGAGTTTAATTACTATCCTTCTCGGAGAAAATAATGCAAATTCCATCATCCTTAGCATCCATAGTCTCTGACTGGTTCCCTAATTTGGGAGATACGGAAAAAAAAGCCCAAGGTGGAAAAACAGCAGACCTGTGCAATCTTTCCCTAGACCAAGTATTGCAGATTTATAAACCCGTCGGAGCGGAGGGCCGCGATTCCTCCCCTCAATTTATCAGGGAGTTAGAGCAGACCTCTTGGCAGCAGCAACAGATGACAAGCGGTATGTTTAATCATATAAATTCGATGACGGCGAACATGAATCGAATTTCTGGGCGGGTTGGTCAGTTGGAACCAGAAGTTCAGTACCTAGCTATTTCCGCATTTATTTTTTTTCTACTTTTTATTGCGTATGCCCGCCATACAAATATGACTATGCAAAAGAAATTTAACGCTGATCTAGACAAAAAATTTGAAGGTCTGAAGGACGAGCACTCTAAATTAATAGAGAATTTAATCAAAGAAATCGAAGATCAAAAGGCGGCGCACTTCAAATTAAGAGATGATCTAAGCAATGCCCTTGAAGATAGTAAGAATATGGTTTCCTCGCAAGGTAGGCGACTTGATCAACTAGACTCGAGAACTCAAGGAACAGGAAGCAAAGCTACCTCCCTTGAGGAAAACCTTATAAAATTAACCGCTAATCTAAAAGCTTTCCAAGCTGAGCTTGAAAAAATAGAAAACGAACTATCTACATTTAAAAAGGGCTCTTCCCAATCAATTGAATTGATAAAATCTCAAGCTATCGCAGCCGAAAAAATTAGGGTTAAAGGTGTAGATGATTTACAAAGTCAAATCATTGAACTAGATAAAACTGTCAGCGGAGTATATAGAATTTTAGACAACTCTAACCTGCTACCCGATCTGACTCTATCACCACTAGGTTCAAGAGCTGGATCATGGGCAGGATCGCAGAGTAGCGGATCGCGGAGCGGGTCACCTGAACACTCTATACCAGCCGGAAAACATTGACCTGATATATACACCCACTTTGCATCACAGTTTAGTCTGTATCGACTATCAGCATTAGTCGATACAGTTACTTGCTAATACAACAATTTAAAGCATTTTATAAATTATCTCCTAGATTCCGTTGCTCCTGATCCTGTTACACAGATTTATGCAAGCCAAGAAACAGCTTGCTTAACTCAATGACTGAGAATTCATTTATTGTTCAATAATTTGAACAGCCCTACAAAACAACGCACCATCGATAAATTTAGAGTGAATAGCCAAATCTATTCCTCTATAGCTCTATTGTATAGAGATCTATTACGTGATTAATCAGACCAAGGCCTAGCTTTAAAATCAATTTAGAAAAACGAGAACGCAGCACTGAGCAAACAAATATGTGATTGTATGATGAGAAAGATTGATACTCTGCTAAAATCTGAGATAGGCAAAGGTTAGGTTGTCCAATATCTAAACTAAGCCTTTATCGCCATCCATCCATTTGCCCTTGTCGGGCTTGAGAGTTTAGTTACCATCCTGCCCAGGAAATACAAATGATTGTATTTTTTCTGTTGTCACTTGAGCAGATTAAAACCAGCCTTGGTCTATTGAGTCATAATTTATATAGCCCGTCACGAAGTATAGCTATTCCATGACAACGCTTCATACTAACAAAATTTTCTCGTTTTCTTGTCGGAGCAAATAATGCAAATTCCATCATCCTTAGCATCCATAGTCTCTTACTGGTTCCCTAATTTGGGAGATACGGAAAAAAAAGCCCAAGGTGGAAAAACACCAGACCTATGCAATCTTTCACTAGACCAAGTATTGCAGATTTATAAGCAACAAGATATTTGCCCCGTCGGAGCAGATGGCAGCGATTCCTCTCCTCAGTTTATCAGAGAGTTAGAGCAGACTTCTTGGCAGCAGAAACAGATGACAAGCGGTATTTTTCATCATATAGATTCGATGACAACGGATATGAATCGAATTTCTGGGCGACTTGATAAGTTAGAACCAGAAATCCTGCGGCTAGCGCTCCCCGCATTTGTAGTTTTTCTAACCTTTACTGTTGGCGCAAGTATTTTTTTACTTAGAAAATTTAAAAATTTTGAAAATGAGCTAGCCGCACTAAGAAAAAATCAGACAGATGAAAGCGGGAGTTCCACCCTATTGATAAATAATCTAGCACGTACCGTTAGAGAAATTGAAGACAAGCTTTCTTTCCAGGCTACGCAAATTCATGAACTATCGTTAAAAATTAAAGGTAAGCAAACAGCTTTTGCCTATTTTGAGGAAAAGCAATCCAAATTAATGGCGACACTCGAGGACAACCTTTCTAAGTTGGTACTTGATTTAGCAAATATACAAGCCACTCAGGATACAGAATTTAATCAACTAACCATGAAAATCTTTGATTTTCAAAACGAACTCACTGCAGTCAAAATAGAAATAACTAGCAAATTGCAAGAGGAAAAATCTATAACGGCTGAGCAGATTGAAAATATTGAGTCTACACTCCAAGTTTTGGTAGAAGCAGTGCAAGAGTTAGCGGCGCAAGAAGAGGGCGAAGAAAGCCCGTCTTCTACCCCCATACCAGGAATGGCCGATGAACTATCGAGAAGGACGCGGATAGACCAACTAGTAAACAGACTACGGTCACGAAGCCGGACATCGAGTGGGGGATCATGGAGCGGATCACTAGGATCAACCAGTGAAGGATCACTGAATGGATCACCGCCCCTCCAATAATGGATTTCTGAGTATACCTCACCCCATCTTCCCAAATGACGGTTAAGATTCCGTCATTTGGGATTATTTTTTAACTGTTTAACTGATGTACTTTTGATATCGCTGGGCTTAATTTTTTCTTTGGTATATTGCCAAGCTCATTACTGCAGAAATACATAAAGTCACAGACATTCTCTCTTTGCTGCAGCCAATTAACGTGGTTAGTACCTAAAGGTTCCCACACTACATTCCCTCTATTATCGGGGTCGGGTTGAATTTGATACCACCCCTGTTCATTTCCATTATTACTCTTAAATTTTTTGTCATTCTTCTCAAAATATCGCAGAGCTGAAATAAAATTGCGGACCGGGCTCATAGAAGATTTATCTGATCTTTTACTAGCAGGATTTTGACACAAAACAATCACTCTCTCAGCAGATTCCACTTTTCTACGATTATCTTCATCAAGTAATTCCATGTCCTTGACAGACAAAAAATCCCGCTCAAAAGGTAATCGAGCACCATTATCATTCAGTATAGATATATACGCATGAACTAATAGTTGCGCGATACCGAGCTCTTCCCCGCGCGATTTACTAAACTCCCCACTTGCTGCTCTTTCCTTCATAACACGCTTTATATTGCGCACTTTCTGTCGCATACCCTCGTGCCCTTTATCCTCCGCTCTCTCGTCCACTTCCGCTGAAGTAATACCTCCGAAACCAAAAAGGCTTGTTAAAACTTTTTCCTCAGAAAGTTCCATAGCTGGAACCTCCGGTCCATTCTCGATCTCTTTTATAGGCGCATTATTAGAACTCGATAACGCCATACTTTCGCCATCGGCCCCACCGCCTCCACATGCAGCCATACCTAAGAAAACCATCATTGCAAGAATGTATCGTTTCATCTATTTCCCCGTTAACCCTGATCTTTAGCCCAAATTTTGCTTTGTAGAATACCCGTTAAAATTTAACTTACTCTTAAATCAAAGCATAAAACACCTTTCCGCCATTATCAGCGCAATTTTTACCTCAAAAGTTACCAATACACCTTGCAACCATTTTAGCCTAAAAGCTTTTTTCTATAGGATTTTTTCTTGAGTCTTTTCCAGCGATGGACTATTGTTATTAAAAGTCAATTTTAGATGTTGGCATTTTGGTCTTCATCCAATTCCAACATCGCAATCCTCAACACCTCAGCAACCGGTTCAAACAACGTCTCAGGAATATAATCCCCAATTTTAGTATCCCCCATCAGTTGTCGCGCAAGCGCCACATTCGCCACCACCGGCACCTTATAAATCCGCGCCA
This sequence comes from Mycoavidus sp. HKI, assembly GCF_020023735.2. Classification (NCBI taxonomy): domain Bacteria; kingdom Pseudomonadati; phylum Pseudomonadota; class Betaproteobacteria; order Burkholderiales; family Burkholderiaceae; genus Mycoavidus; species Mycoavidus sp. HKI. Next base: position 258,562 of record NZ_CP076444.2, on the reverse strand, counting down.
ACTCTATCACTTTCAATGCTTTAAGCCCCTCACCTTTCTCTGTAACAATAGGCAGTGGCGTCTCACCTTGCTTATAGTATATACACACCGCAAGATGAGTTGGATTTCTAATGACAGCACTGGCGCGCTCAACGCGGCCAGCCATATCGCTTTCTTGCATTTCTTCGTGTAACTGACGAATCCGCCCTTTAACGTGCGGGTTACCTTCAGTATCTTTAAACTCCCGTTTAAGGTCGTCTTTTGACATCCGTAATTGCTTCATCAACTGATAACGCTCAAATAGATAGTCTGTGATCGCAAATATAATATAGAAAGCGAGGACGCAACCAATGAGCCAGCCACATAATTTAGCCACAATAGGGATGGCACAGTGCACCCCGCATTCTGGCAGATAAACTAAAGACTTACCGTAGCGCGCCAAAATATAGGCAAATACAAAACCCAGCAGCACGATCTTAAATATAGTGCGCAATAAAGTGTAAAGTTTTTTCAGCGAGAAAAGATTCTTAGCATTTTTAATAATACTAATCGCGCTGAGTTTTGGCTTGAGCCTCTTTGGGGCGAAGAGAAACCCCGTTTGAGTAAGACCTGTTATGACAGTTACTAAAAACAATACCGCCATCAATGAACCAACAAAACGCATAAATACCTGCGCACACGCCAGAAAAGTTCTCATCAGCGCTTGCTCAAATGGCAACGCTATGTATTGGATCGCCTGCCCAAAGGTATCTTGTAACGCAGCCAGCAACTTTGGCCCCTCTAGCCAAAGCCAGAGCGCGGCTATCAGCAACTGCATGCCTTGGATAATTTCAACGCTCTTAGCAACTTGCCCTTCTTTACGCGCGTCCTTGATCTTTTTGGGGGTGGGCTGTTCGGTTTTTTCAGCCATCTTATCCGCTCTCTGCAGTTGTGCCGATTTCTAGTAATCGGCGCACGATGAGCCAGATTTCATCAAATCGGTCGAGGTAATGATCAAGCCCCAAACGCATGCCAAAAATCAACGCGAGGCAGGCGAAAACTGATTTGATCGGCATGGCAATAAAGAATACATCCAGTTGGCCAGCAGTACGGTTAATCAGGCCAAAGGAAAAATCAACCATCAACATCAGTGCCACCGCCGGTAGGGCAAAGCCAACGCCCAATTCAAGCACCATGCGCCATTGGTTGATCATGAACAAAGCGGTCTCTTGATTGACTAAGAGCGCTTGCCCAAGCGGCAACATCGTGTACGATTGGTAAATCGCTGCCAGCAGCAAATTAAAACCACCACCTACGAAGAAAAGCGCGGCCAGCAATTGTATAAATAGAATCGAGAATAGTGAAACTTCTTCGCCCATTGCTGGGTTTAGAATTTCAGCCAGACCGGCGCCGCGTGCTGTGTCAATGAATTCGCCGGCCACCGCCACCGCCCAAAATGGAATGGAGGCTAAAAGGCCAATATAAAGGCCCACTGAGAGCTCGCTCAAAACCATGCCGGCCAAGGCAAACCCTTCTGGCGGCGCAGTATGTTTTGTCCAGGCAAAAGCCAAAGGCAACGCCGGCAAGGCAATCATTAAGGCGAGCGTGTTTCTAATTAGCGCGCCGCCCAACATGCGGGTACTGGTGACAGAGAGCAGCACCATGACCCCTAGCGGGCGCATCATGCACAGCGCCAGCATTTTCAGTAGCGGCGCCCAGGCCAACCAGGCCGCCATTTCAACGCCTCATATCAGACAGTTGTTGAAATACCATATCGCTGTAATTTAGCAAAGTCATGCCAATCCAACGATAGGTCACAAGCAAAGTCAGCGAGGCTGTCAGCAGCTTGAAAATAAATTGTAGCGTTTGATCCTGCAACTGGGTGAGCGTCTGCATTAAGCTGACTGCTAGACTGACGACCGCTACGGCTACCACGATAGGCAAGGCAAGCAGCAATACCACCCACAGTAGCTGCGTCGTCATATGGATCAGGATGGCGTCACTCATGAGTAAGAGAGCATTAATTGCGACAATAGTTTCTCCCAACCACCCATTAGCACGAATAAAAGGAGTTTGAAAGGCAAGGCAATGGTGAGTGGCGATACCATCATCATGCCCAGCGAAAGTAAAATGATCGAAACAATCAAATCAATTGCGATAAAGGGTAAAAAAATCAGCAGGCCCATTTTAAACGCTTCAATCAATTGACCAATGGCGAAGGCCGGCATGAGGACCAGTAAAGAATTGACATCCAGCCGATCCTTATATTGCTCTGGCCAAGTGCGCTGTCCAATATCGACAAAGAAATGAATTTGCCGCGGCGGCGTATGCCGCTTTAAGAATGCCCTGTATGGGGCAAGTACACTGTCATCTACTTGGCTCACTGATTCGGGCGAGCTGAATTCTACCGGATGAGCTTTGAGCGCATCGCTCACCTGGAAGCCCACTGGCGCCATCACATAAGCAGTCAGTACCAGCGAAATCGCATAGAGTGCGATATTCGGCGGCACATGCTGAATGCCAAGCGCATTACGCAATAGCGCAAGTACCACCGAGATTTTTAGAAACGACGTACCTAGCACCACCAGTAAGGGCAAAATTGACAGCAGAAAAAGAAAAACGATCAGCTGAACCGGATGCTCGAGCAAGCTCATCTTGTTTCATCCGGCGCAATTAGGCGGGTAATTTTAGCGCCCAGGCGCTCGCCAATGCGTACCAGGCTCGCGGTTGCAATTAGACGGCCTTGTGTACGAATGCCGATTTCCGGTGCGGTCTTGAAATCTGCTGCCAACACATCGCCTTCTTTTAATTGAGAGAGGGCTGAGAGTGGCACAGTCATTTGTCCAATTTCAAACACCAAGGTCATCGGCAAACTTGCAGCGATGTTTCCAGCTGTGAGATCAAGTTCAGCAGCAGGCTGAGTTTCTTGAGTGAAGCCAGCTTCATCAGCGATGGGTTCAGTCGTGTCAGCAATAAAATGGTTTTCTTCGCCTAATGGCTCCATGACGCGCTCAATTTCAAAGTGATTTTCATCCAGCCGGCCTATTTGCACCAACAGCCGGTCCAATACCAATAGCAGGCTACCGTTTTTAAGCGGGGCTTGCCAGGCAGCCATAACAACATCGCCCACTTGCAATGCGGCAAGTTGGGTGACAGATAAATGCGCAAAACCCGCACAAGCCGAGATCACTGTGTGTTGTTCCGCATGCTGATCCGGGCTGGCTGCCATGCATTTTGCCAATGTGCTCAACCAAGTCAATGGGAATCCATCAAGGTGTAAATCAAGCCAGCGATGATCGTCTTGTGCAATAAAAGTTAAAATAATGTCCGGTTGATCCAGTCTCTCTGGCGGCGATGCTAATGCGCCCAATGCTTTGATCGAGGGGGGCGTTAGCCGATGCTGGACGCACCAATCCAACCACGGTGCTAAGGTCCAGGCGAGCGCCGCTTCGCGCAGACCATCATTAAGTGATGACAAATCCGGTGCAGGCAGAATCGGCTCTAACCATTCAAGCAAGGCCGCTTCATCAAACCAAAGCCGAACTGCTTGGCCGTCGAGCGAAAGCTCAAGCGGTAGCATCGTCCGTCGCTCATGGTTAAAGTTTTGCGCGCGTTTGGTCAGTTGCAGCGAAAGCCCTTCGGCTTCGCTTTGCCGCCCGCCGCCAATCGCTTGATGCAAATGCGCATATTCGGCAGACCACATAGGCGCCTCGAAAAAAGCTTGCTCAGTCATGCTGCTGTTCAATTAAAATTTTCTCCATTGGATACATTGAAGAGATTTGGGTTTGGAGTTTGTGCTGAATTGATTCGAGCGCTTTACGCTGCTTTTCGTTGGCTGCACGCAGTGTCATCTTGAGCCGGCCTTGCACCTGGGCAACCAGCATTTCAGCACCGGTGAGCACCCCTGATAACACGGTAATGCGCAATTCGTTTGCTGTGTTTTGCACCTTTAATGAAGCCGGCATCAAGAGACTTTCGGCCAATGTACGTAATGCCATCTGGGCTGAACTTAAGCAACCAGACGTTGTTGATGCATGGCCAGCCCCCCCTAACAACAATGACGGTAGCACTGGCACCCCCATTGCTTCTGGCATCCGCTTTTTTTTAAGCAAATCTGCAAACCTCTGCACCTGCTCTGCGGGCGGTATTTCTTGCGGCCGCTCTGACTGAGACTGTGTATTGTCTGCATTGCTGCCAGTAGGCGTGGTTAAAATTTGCATGATCGTTACTTTTTTTCGATGAGCTTCAATTTTTCCTGCTTTGCAACACACTGCCGAAGCAATGTATTACGTTCTTCAAGTTGTTGCCGCAAGTCTTCGATTTGATCCTCCAGCTGTTTACTTTCTTGCTCAAAATTCGAAGCAGTAAGATTGTAATGGCTCAATTCTTGCAGTAACTCTTCTACTTCATCCGCACGCCGAACCGATGTTTGCGCGCTCAGTTCTTGCCATTGTTCAATAACCTGCATTCTTTGTTCATCAAGCTTTGCACGGGCTGCGTTTAACTCGTCAATTTGAGTTTTAACCCGCTGCATCTCAGCACGCAAACGTTCCTCTCGGTGACGCTTAATCGCGATTAGGTTTGTCCACATCGTGGATGGCCTCTTAATTAATGCATCAGCTCATCATGGCGTGACCGGGTCGGCGCAACTTGGCTATCAGTCAGCGCTTGCCTCAGCGCCATTTCGGTTTCAGCAAGTCCACCTGATTGCGCCGTGCTTTGACGCAAAAAGCTCTCAATTGCAGAACGCCGATCAAGCGCTTCATCAGCTTCCGCATCTTGGCCACGCTGATATTCGCCAACCCGCACCAGCAGATCAATATCATCGTAACGAGCAAGTAACCGCCGCAATTTGGCGGCATGCTTTTTGAGCCCAGTCGGCGCAACATGGGTCATCACGCGGCTGACACTACGCAGCACGTCAATCGCTGGATAGTGATTGCGCTCAGCCAATGCACGAGATAAGACAATATGACCATCTAGAATCGAGCGGGTTTCATCAGCCACCGGCTCATTCATATTGTCCCCTTCTACTAGCACCGTGTAGATCCCTGTGATGACCCCTTGCGCGGCAGGCCCTGCCCGCTCTAATAGACGTGGCAATGCAGCAAAAACACTGGGGGGATAGCCATTAGCCGCCATGGGTTCACCAGCCGCCACCCCAAGCTGACGCGCCGCGCGCGCATAACGCGTCACGGAGTCAACTAGCAACAATACATTTTTGCCTTGATCACGAAAATATTCCGCAATGGTGGTTGCGGTATAGGCGGCCTTATAGCGTTCAAGCGCAGGCCGGTCAGAAGTTGCGATCACAATCACCGCGCGCCGGCGCATTTCATCATCGAATACACGATCGATAAACTCGCGCACTTCTCGGCCACGCTCACCCACTAACGCAAGCACAACAATATCGGCCAAATTCCCATGCATCATCATGCCAAGTAAGGCGCTCTTACCAACTCCGGCGGCCGCAAAAATCCCCACGCGTTGTCCTTTGCCACAGGTCAGCAACCCATCAATCGCGCGAATACCCAGCGACAACGGTTCCTGCACCAAGGGGCGCGAGAGCGCGCTTGGCGGGTCAGTGCAAATTGGCCGTGACTGGCTAAGCGTACCCGGCGCACGCGTTCTTTGCATTCTTAGCGGCCGGCCAAAGCCATCTAATACGGCACCAATTAAATGATCGCCTACTTCAATTTCAAGCTGCCGGCCAAGGCGCTCGACGTCGGCCCCGCACGCCACCCCTAAGGGTTCATCAAACGGTGACAGGGTCGCCGTTTCTTCATTCAAGCCAACCACTTCCGCGATCAATCCCGGCGTGCCAATGCGGCATAGTTCGCCCAATTGCGCACCTGGCAACGAGGCGTGTAGAACGGTTGGGCCAACCCGGCGCACAGAGCCGATCTCGCGAGCGGCGGGCACAGTGATCCTGGTTTGCAGCCGCTCGTCCAAGCGCTGTGCGAGCGCTTCAGCATCAGGCCAAGGCATGGCGACGGTCCTCATCAAATAACTCAAGGTTGCCAAGCACATTCACCTCAAGGTCTTCCATTAATTCTTGCGTGGATAATACTGGTGTGGCAAAGAATTCACGTTCGATCATCTTGCGCAAATAACGACGCACATCCATCGCCGTCAAGAGTACCGGGTATTCTCCCCGTGCTTGATAGCTGTTGATATGACGGCGCAAGAGCTCGAGAATCGCGGTGGTTTTATCTACATCCAATGCTGAATAGGTGCCAGCGGATGTCTCGCGAATTGAATCGCGAATCATATTTTCGATGCGCTCGCCAATTAGGAGTACTGAAATACGGCGTTGAGGACCGCCAAAAACATGGCAGATCTGCCGCCGCAAAGTGATGCGCACATATTCTGTTAGCAATACAATGTCTTTTTCTTTATTTGCCCAATCAGCCAATGCCTCGCAGACTGAGCGTAGATCTCGAATGGGCACGCCCTCTGAGACAAGACGCCGAATAATCTCAGAAATTTTGTGCAAAGACATCGCGCGCAGTAGTTCACGCTGCAGCTCTGGATAGTTTTTTTCTACGCTGTTTAAGAGCGTGCGGGTTTCTTGCAAACCAACAAAATCTTCCGCGTAGCGCGCCACCACAGCACCCAACAACGCACTAATCCGATCCTCGTTGCTATGTACAGCTAAGCCGAGGCTCGTCGCTACCTCTCTATGCTCTGGCGGCAACCACGACAGCATTACGCCCCATGGCAGAGAATATTCCTGCGCCTCAAGCTGCAATGCTTGTGCTTTGGCCCAGACTAGATCAGCGTTTTCCGGCAAAGTCAGCGAAACAACAGGAACCAGATATAACTGGATTTCCACCCTATAAGGCGGTAACTCCGGGGCTTCTACAATCACCGGCAGCGGTATTGGCAGACCAAGCTCGTCAAATCTTTCACGGCAAAACCGCTCAAGCGCACTCGCTAATCGATCGCGGCGAGCGGCCTTTGGTCCAATCCGTACCAATAGCGCAGGTGCAGGCGCTGCTTGCACCTCTTCCTTGGCGGCGATTCCCTGCTGTCCGTGTGCTACACGCGCTTGAGTGCGCCAGATATGAAACCCAAAACCTAAGACAAGGGCTGCTAGCCCGCCAAAGATAAACGTTGGAAAACCAGGAATCAACGCGAAAATAAGCATCACCCCGCCGGCCATTAAGAGCGCCCATGGCTGCCCAATCAGTTGGCCCATCATCTGCGTGGCAAGATTTTGCTGCTCCGCGTTTGGGATGCGAGTCACAATCAGACCTGCGGTAATTGAAATCAAAAGCGCCGGAATCTGTGCGATTAAGCCATCTCCTACCGATAAGATTGCGTAGGTGCCGACTGCTTGGCTCGCGCTCATATTATGCTGCATCACGCCAATCGCAATGCCACCAATAATATTAACTAAGACCACGATGATGCTGGCGATGGCATCACCTTTGACAAACTTCATCGCACCATCCATGGCACCAAATAGACGGCTTTCTTTTTGCAGTAAGTCGCGTTCAATTTTCGCCTCTTCCGCGCTCAGCACGCCGGCCCGCATATCGCCGTCAATGCTCATTTGCCGCCCGGGCATGCCGTCTAGCGAGAAACGGGCGCTGACCTCGGCAACTCGTTCCGCGCCCTTGGTGATGACAATAAATTGCACCACGGTGATGATCGTAAAAATAATAATCCCGACGGCAACATTACCGGCTACGACAAAATTACCAAAGGCATAGACAATTTCGCCTGCATCATGCTGGAGCAAAATCAAACGGCTGGTCGTGATCGTCAGTGCCAACCGGTATAAGGTGGTAATCAGCAGAAGCGCCGGAAAGGCCGAGAATTCGAGCGGATTACGAATGTAAATTGCAATCGTCAGCGCCGTCACCGACAGCATGATATTGATGGCGATTAATATATCGACCAATACCGTAGGCAAAGGCAAGATCATCATAAAGACTGCCGTTACTACAATGGCGACCAGGATGATATCTTGCCGTTGTGACGCAGCAATTAAAATAGAATTGAGCCGGTTGATGGCGGGAGTCAGCCTGTTCATGAATGGTCTTTAAAACTTGTTATAAGTAAGAGCGCTCTCACCACACTGGCTCAATTTGCGGCGCTAATGCGTCAGAAGAATGCTCATCGGTATCGGTATTTGTAACCGTTGCGGGTGAGGCCAGAGAGGCACTTGAAGTCTCGCCCCGCAGGGCTGCTAGAACTTGCGCCCAATGCCGGCTTAAATCAAATTCGATGCGCAGAAATTCAGTGTCAATAATGGCCTGGCCAGCAGTCAGCGCAGCATCTGCGATGCAGTGAATCTCCGCTAACTCTGGGCTGTGCGCTAACTGTGCAGCAACGGCCTCGCATTCAGCCGGATGCAGGCGGATTTTATAGGGACGTTGCCGCGCCCGCTCACGGACTTGGGTTGCTAGTTGGCGCGCCAGTTGTGCGACCCGGTCTTGTCCATCTAACCACTCTTGCAATACGCTTGCCATGGTGCTGCGTACACGTGCTTCTAGACGGTCGATAATACTTGCCTCTAACTGCGCCTCATCCAATAGCCAACTCAATCCTTGGGTTACTGTTTCATCACGCGCTTCGTCCTGCGCCTGGCGAATCAGTGCAGCTTTATCTTCTTCACCGAGTTCACTCGCCGTGGCACGAATTTGCACCGCCTCTAGCTCAACTTCATGCTGCAACAGAGCAGCTTGGGTTTGCGCATGCTCAAGCACCGTTTGTGCTTGCTCTAATAGATCAAGTGTGCTGGCCTGCAGCACAGATTCTGACGGCTCGGGTCCATCAATCAGATTAATTTCAAGGTTGAAAGGATTGGCTTCGATATTCACGGCAACAGCTAGATCCAAATTATTTATAGAAAACGGGCCAAACGGAATAACGTATCCAGCCCAAACAATGCCGCTGACTCAGTCAGCGGCTCGCCGTCGAAGTTACCAGGCACTAGCAAAATCTCGAGCGCTTGCAATACGGCGCTACCGGCAAAAGCCCCGGTTAGCACTGCTGCCCCATATGCACACGCGTGCTCAATGAGTTGTTCAGGCTCAACTAACGGTCTTTGCACTCTGAATCCAGGCGGCGCCACCGCCGCTGAAAACACCGCTAATTGAGAACATGCAACTGCATCTAGATGGGGCTTAAGCGTTTCGAGATAAGGCTTGAGCATCCAATATTCCGGCTGCCCAAGACGCAATAAGCCAAGCGCCAATAACAGCACGGGTAATTTTTCTGACACCCCAAGCAGGCGACGCTCAAGCAACGTTAACGTAAGGGGTGCGCTAATGGCTGGCACGCCCCGACGCGCTGCAATCGCTTGTTCAATCCAACGCTGACTACGCGCGCAGGTTTGATAAACCGGCTGCCATGCGTCGAGCTCCAGTGCCTGCCACCATCGGCTATGCATGGTTGCTCCCGGACGCCAAAGCAGCGCATATAAGCGCGCCTCGAGCGGATCCGTCACGATGGCCGGCGCGTTTGCCATATTGAGAAACCAACGGCAGAACCCAGCATCGTTACAAACAGCAACGCCATACCGCCAAACAAGATCGGATTTTGCAATAAGCGCGCCCACCACGATGGCATGGCTTGCGGCTGTGATGAAACATAACGATAAGTCGCAGGCACCATGACGACGCTAATGCTGTCATCTTGAATGCCGGGCACTCCCTGCCGCACAAGATCGCGAATTTGTCCTTGCCAAGTCGATAAATTAGTGGCGGGAGAATATTTTACAAACACCGAAATCGTTGGCCTGACCGTATCGATACCTAAATTGTCAGGCGGCACGCTGCCGATGGATACGCGCGCCACAATCACGCCATCGATACTCATCAACATGCCTTCGATTTGCTGCTCTTTCAGATAACTCATCTTCGCCCGCTCTTGTTCAGGCGATGAAATCAGCTGATTGGATGGAAAAACATCCATTACCGACGCATATTTAGGCCGTGGATAGCCGTTTTGCCGCAAGATTTCGACAGCATGAATAAATTGCGATTTTTTGATCTGCAAGGTTAAACCACCCGCTTTATCCGTTTGCTTCGCGGCATCAATCTGATTCGCCATTAACAGCGCGAGCATTTGATTGGCTTCATATTCGGACAACTCCGAGTACAACGGCACTTTACAGCCTGACAACAATAGACCAAGCGCCAATAGGCAACCCACAACAAAATTCTTGCTCATGACATTGACGTAAGCTTGTTGATTCCATCGGCGCCGGCTTTTGCAATTCTTGCCGCCAGATCAAGTTCTAGCACCGTTTTGACTAAACCGTGCTGCACTTTTAGCATCGCCCCGGGTTCATCAGCCGCTTTGTCCAACGCTGGCGCTAACCGTTGCGCAGTTTGTTCGCTTTGAGTCTGCATCGCTTTAAGCAGCGATTCTTCATGTTTGGGTATCGCATTAGATTGCAATAATTTGGCGAAACCTTCCGCTTGCTCAACCGAGGGCTGCGGCACGATGGGATTGAGTCCATGCGCTGCAGGCGCTAGCATTGAAGGCGGAATCGATTGGATATCGATGGACATAAAAAATAGTTCTCCGAGAGAAAAAGAAGCTCACCAAAAACAAATAAATAGCGTGTGTTAACCTAGCGAGTGCTTTTTACGCACTAGGTCATCCGTGTAATCTGCAACCATCTGGCGCAAATCTTGCGCACACGTATCTTCAACCCCTTCTATTGCATTTAAGGCTGCCCGCGGTTGGCGCAGACCAAAATGCACCATGGCCGCTGCCAGCGCCTGGGTTTCATCCTCCAACCCAAGTGCGGGTAGCGCCTCAAGTAACCCCTGGGCTTGGGCAAGCAGGCCGTGATTAGGCGCTGCAATTGCCGCTTCAACCAAAAGTTGCTTGATGTCTCGCGCAAGTTCAGTCATTAGATACGCTGAATGATCACTTGATTGATTTTTTTATAGACATCCAAAATCGCACTTTGCAAACCAATCGTACTATATAGCTGATGCGTAAAATACTGCACCTGACTCATTACGCTTGGGTCGGAAATATCAGAGCGAGAGACTACATTTTGCAAGCTACGCGACAAATCCATCGCTTTGTTGCTCATGACGTCAGTGATTTGGTCAATTGACATGCTCATATATATCTACCTTATAAAGTCAAATTCTTGCATTAACACAGTAGTATCAAACATCTGCTGCATTTATTTTTTTATGATCAAAACAACAGCGCCATTATTGCGCAATTTCGGTACGAATGGTGCTTTCTAACTTACCTCGCTCGTCTGCCAGTTGGTTTTGATTTGCAACGTTTTTCGACAATTTAGCCAGCACTCGTTGCGGCCCAGTTGGCTGAGGATCCGCTTTGATTAAAAAGAGCCGCACGACACTGTGCGCGGTGTCATTTTTATTGCGGAACAAATGACCCAACAGCGGCAGGTCACCCAACAACGGTATTCTAGTTTCGCCTTGCATCTGTTGGTCTTGCACGAAGCCCCCCAGCAACAAACTTTGGCCTGGCAATAAGGTCGCTTGAGTTGAAATTTCAGCGTTGGTAATCTGCGGCAATTGCTCATGATTGCCGGGAATCGGATCAGACTGCTGGCCATCTTGAATATTGAGCGTGAGCATGATTTGATCATAGCCGTCGTTTTTGATGAGGCGCGGAGTCACGCGCAAAAGCGAGCCCGCCGAAACCGACTCAAGCTTAGCCACGTGCTCGCCTTGCAATTTAGTATAGAAAGTGATGCTACGATCCAGTACAGCTTGCACGTTGTTCAAAGTGACAATAGATGGCCGCGAGAGGATTTTTGCTTGCGAATGTTGCTCAAGCGCATTGAGCCGCACCATGAAACCGGTGGTATCATTCAACACGCTACTAATCGTGCCACTTACGCCACTTGCGCCTTGCGGCTGATTAGCATTAAACCCAACGCCAAACCTGCCCACGTTAGCGGTACCCGACCAGTTAACGCCAAGCGCACTCAGATTCGCTGCATTGACATCAATAATGGCGACCGATATTTCGATCTGTACGGGTTGCAGATCCAGTTGCTTGATTAATTTCGCGTAGATCGGCATATTAACCTGCCGATCCCTTACTATCACCGCATTGAGCCGCGAATCGGCGGAAAACGCGGGTAATGTATTCGTTAGCAAACCACCGTTGGCGCTATTAATCGGAACGCCTTCCCCAATTGGGGAACGACCTTGGATCATTTCCCGCAAGACGCTCACCACGCCCGGCACACGTACTTCTTGCGTCCGATAGCTATAAAGGTTGTCATCGGCAGAAGCAAAGCGCAGCGGAAAAAGCTGAACGGTTTCTTGATTTTGCGCCTGGTCCAAGACCTTCTCATCTAGATTTTTTGCAAGCTCGGTTACGCGCTCAATGCACATCGGCACGCCAAATACTTCGAGCGCATTGAAATTGCTGACGGTGCGCAAAGAGCAATATTTTTGCTCTGTCGCACCCCCTTGGTTGAGATACTTAACCAGCTTGCTGGTAGACAAATAGCGCGGCGTGATGATCTGGCTTTTGATTTCATGCCCTTTATACACATAGAGCGCCTGACCATCGTAATAGGTTGCGAGGTTAAATAGCTGAATGAAACGCTCGAGAATCGCATCCGGCATTTCGTTGCGGATCGTGCCTACAAAATGGTCGTCCACTTTGGAGCTTACAATCACGGGAACCCCATAGTTTGCACCAATGTCTTTTAAAACATCGGCCACTTTTGCGCCACGCGTTGTAATGAAATAAGGCGCACCCTTCCATGGAATACGCGCTTGCGCCAGTCCGAAAGCTAGCAGCATTGCTAGCAACAACACCCATTGTTTCACGCTATTCCTATTTTTTTATGGCTGATAAAGAAGCGACCTGAGCAACTTTTTGCGCAAGCGGCCTATGATAAGCGCACCAAACTGTATTAATCACCGTTTGCGCATGTTCAACTGCGACATACTGCTGTTTGTAGATACGGTATTGCAGTGGAGTGCAAGGCTGGCGCAAACAGCGTTGCACTCGATCTTTTTCGCTTTCAAGCTGGGCCACCAGTTGCGTCCGGTGTGTGCCGTCTTGATCTATCAATAAGCGCTCTTCAAGCTGCGTCACTGGGCTATTCATTGCGCGGCTCACAGATCAAGTGGCAGATGAACCAGTTGCCCCTCTTTGCGCAACTCCACCCCACTCTCATCCAACTTTGTCACCACATAGCCACTCGGCAAGGTACTGCCGATTTGCACTTTCATGCCATTGGCCAGCTGTAAAAAAGCCGTTTTACGGTTGCCACTAAAGCCCGTCACCGTGGCAGGGAATATGCCAAGCTGGAGCTTTGAGGTCGGGATGTCCTGATACACGACTCGAATCCGGTCTTCATGCTGTTTTTGCCAGACGTCCAATACTTGCCTAAGTTGCTGTTGACGCGCCGCCGGCAATTGGCCCGTTACGGTCAAAATATCGCCGCCTTGGCGCGCCACGCTTAGCTTTGCAAGCAGCTTATGCTCGCGCAAAGTATCCACCAAACCGGTGATAGTGGAGTCGGTATCGTTACTCACCGTCCACGACTTCAAGCCCGGCATCCGATTTAATTGCTGACTCACTGCTTCCCAACGTTTGCCTGCATGGATATTACCGGCAATCACCACCGAACCTATCGACGAACCGGCGCTTACCCGCGCATCCCGATAGCCATTTGCTCGCAGTGTGTAAGCAATGCCCTGACGCAGTTCATCTTCACAGACAACTTGATTACAGTATGCAATACCCGCATCTGTAAGCCTGGCTAAAAATGGAGCCAATTCAGCTGTATGACGACATAAGCCAGAGAGCGTCAACGCACCGCTTTCAGCACGGACGACTTCTACCTGTGCGAGCCCAGTATCTAGCCGCAACGCCTCTTGATAACTTTCTAGATTAAATGGCACATACCGCGATACTGAGGCACGCAATTCTTGCCCTGCTTGTAGCATTGCAACCACTAAGCCGGCGGCTATTAAGCATGGCAATCCAATGCCCCATAAGCGCAAATCGCGCGCACGCACAGCGGCACGCCCGGCAGGTGAAGTAACGGGCAGCTTTTCGACTGAACTTGCCGTGCCTTCGGCCACACGCGCAATGCTAAACTTGCAGCCAGCCAAATCCACGATTTGCCCCACATCCAGCTTAATTTCATCCGTTTTTAAGCCGCGGCCATTCACTTTACAACGCATTCGCAGAGGCCGAAGAGTCACGCCATGCTCATCAACGCGTAACACACAATGGTCCCCGTGCGCGCCAGGCAGAGGGAAATGTACATCGCATCCAGGCTGGTCACCAACGGTCAATTCACCAGCAGGCAGATGTAGCACCTGCCCAGCTAGAGCCCCCGATTGGAAAACCAATTTCCATAAAAAACGGGCTGTCATATTAATAATCCTTGCCCTTCCATTATTTTTTTGAAATTACCGTGCCGTAGCATTTTATATGCTCCGCCAGTACACACTCTAATTAGCAGCCGTCTAATCAAAAGGCCACTCTATATTCTACTACTTTTTTAGAATTTTACTCTCGATCAGGGCCGCTCTACAAAAGTAGTTTTGGGCTCACGCCCCAGAACCCATACTCGCTGCGTTAAGCTTAATTTATCGACTGACGCGTTAAGCTCAATTTATCGGATTGCATCCAGTATCCTAGTAATGAGCTGGTGGCTGAGTTGCGCCACTTTCTTTAGCTCGTCCTCGTAATTTGCGAGCGCCTTTTCTGCTTGCGAAAGCTGCATTTTTATCTGCTGCGAAATCACCTCGGTCTCGGCTGTGGCCGCCAAATTTTCTTTCAGCCTCTGCACTACCGCGTATTGACCATCGCGTAGCGTATTTAATGCGACCCGCACCAACTCAAATGGATTTTTGTATTCATCTGAATAAATACCCTGAGTCGTTAGCCGCAGCATCCTAGATTCGTTTACGGCATTCCACGCGTTAGAACGTAAAGGTAGATCGCTACTGATCATTTAACTCGCCTTTTCTTGATAAAATCGTACAAAACACCGCCCTTCGCCCCCTCTGGCACACTTGATTATCGCCAGAGTTGAGTAATTATTCTAACCATTTTAGCCTATTCAACGCCAGCGATTGCAACAAATTATCATTAAGCCAATTGCCGCGTCTTCTTATAAGCGACTTTATCCGAGCGTTGGCGCTGATTGGCGGTTTCAGATGAGTCCGACTCAGCGCGCATCGCCTTCGTATATTCTTCACTATACGCAACTGCGCGTTGCATATGGGCTTGGATTTGCTCAATCTGCTCGGGTACATCGCTGTTGCCGCTGTCCCACGTTTGCTGCAACTTAGCTAAACGCGCCTGCGCTTCAGGGTCGCGCGCTGCATTTTCAGTCAATTCAGCAACTTGTGCACATAATTCACTGACACGTTCTGCGAGCTTATCCATATCTGACATTTGACGCAGCAACACTTCGGTTTGGTTGGGTTCGCGATTCATCCGAAATCCTCTCGTTAAATTAATTTAATCAAATACAATAAACACATTTGTCAATACAGTATAGACCTGATTTAAAAATAGATATATGCGTATCACAAGTTCTTAAACTAAATTAACTTCGCGGTAGAAAGTTCATGTTTCAAATAAGCATAATAAATCGGCGCGGCAACGACACCGGGCAAGCCAAAACCTGCCTCCATGATAATCATCGCCAATAATAACTCCCAGGTACGAGCTTCAAT
This sequence comes from Mycoavidus sp. HKI, assembly GCF_020023735.2. Classification (NCBI taxonomy): domain Bacteria; kingdom Pseudomonadati; phylum Pseudomonadota; class Betaproteobacteria; order Burkholderiales; family Burkholderiaceae; genus Mycoavidus; species Mycoavidus sp. HKI. The sequence goes on along the minus strand of NZ_CP076444.2, from coordinate 242,927 downwards.
CTCAATTCCAATAATACGTGCATTCAGAAAATATTCAAGTTTATGAATGACAACTAGAAAAATCAACGAAGCAACCGCCGCCGGTGCGCCCGCGGCCGATAATGAAACCACAATAATGACAGTATTTGAAATCAGGTTACCCACGACCGGGAGCAGCCCGATCACAAAAGTAAGCAGAACAAGCGTTTTCGCAAGCGGCAGGTTAATATGGAACAGTGGCAGCGCAAGCAGCAGATAAATGCCGGTTAAAGTCGCGTTGATCAAAGAAATTTTTACCTGCGCGAAAACAATACGCTTAACCGCATCACTAAAATGGCTAATGCGCGTTGCCAAGGCCGCGGCAAATGGCAAGCGATAGACGCGGCGGGTGACACTGACCGCAACAATCGCGCCGAGAATCATGCCTAACGCAATCCGCACGAAACCCAGCACGACATTTTTGCCACCTTGTCGTAATTCGCCAATATGCGCCCTCAACCAATCAAGCGCACTTGTGCGAATATCTTCTATATCGTCCGGTAGGTAATTTTGCAACCAAAGTGGCAATTGTCCGCGCGCGCCATCAATAATTTGCAAAGTCCGTTCAAGCAGCTTTTGTTCGTTAGGCGCACTATGTTGAAAATACGAAATGGCGGCCACCGTCGCGGCACTTAAAGCGCCCGTCACAATAATAGACAGCAGCATGACAGACAACCAGCGCGCACGTTGGCTCGACAAGCGCTTTTCCAGTAAAGGGGTCAGAGCACGAATCAGCTGAAAGGTAAATAAACCTGCCAGTAAACCACTTAGCAGCTGGAGCGCTAGCACTAACCACAGCGCAATACCTGCCAAGATGTAGCTGGCGATTTCAACGGCCACCCATTTAGCTGGCGCACTGGTTGATTTGCGCCCCGGCGCACCTAAAACGTAGGGCGCATGAACATGACGTTTAGACTGATGTACTCTGTTTTCTTCCATCTTGATTTCCTTTCCCCTTAAAGTCCGTGCGCTACGCGTTAGATGCCATTTCTATCTCACTACCCCGCGGTTTTTTGCGCTTATTTCTTTTTAAGAGTGGCGCTAAATACTTTCCGGTAAAGCTTGCTTTTGACTTGGCGATCTGCTCTGGTGTGCCGCATGCAATGATTTGACCGCCACCGGCCCCACCTTCTGGACCCAGATCAATCACCCAGTCCGCGGTTTTAATGACATCAAGGTTATGTTCAATAATCACCACCGTATTACCTTGGTCGCTCAGCCGGTGAATCACCTCGAGCAGCAATGAAATATCATGAAAATGCAAACCCGTGGTCGGCTCATCAAGAATATAAAGCGTGCGGCCAGTATCGCGTTTGGAGAGCTCTAGCGAAAGCTTCACCCGTTGCGCCTCACCTCCTGACAGAGTGGTGGCCGCTTGGCCAAGACGGATATAGCCGAGCCCAACATCAAGCAAAGTCTTCAGTTTACGCGCAACAATTGGCACCGGCCTAAAGAATTCATAGGCAACTTCGACGGTCATCGCTAATATTTCGCTGACATTTTTGCCTTTGTATTGAATCTCGAGCGTTTCGCGGTTGTAGCGTTTGCTGTGACACACATCGCAGGGGACATAAACATCTGGCAAAAAGTGCATTTCAACTTTGAGCACCCCATCGCCTTGACACGTTTCACAACGGCCGCCTTTTACATTAAAGGAAAATCGACCCGGGCCATAGCCTCGCTCCTTAGCTGCCGGCACGCCTGCAAAAAGCTCACGGATTGGTGTGAAAAGGCCCGTATACGTTGCCGGATTTGAACGGGGCGTGCGACCTATCGGAGACTGGTCAACATTAATGACTTTATCAAAATGTTCAAGCCCTTCAATTTCTTCATAGGGCGCAGCTTCAGTAGCTGAGCCATATAAATGGCGGGCAGCCGCACGATATAACGTATCATTAATTAAAGTCGATTTACCCGAGCCCGAAACCCCCGTAATGCAACTCAATAGACCAATCGGCAACTCAAACGTAACATGTTTTAGATTATTGCCATGCGCGCCAATAATCTTTAAATAATTTACCCCTGCTGGTTTGCGCTCAGCCGGCAAAGCAATCTGGCGGCGACCCGCGAGATACGCACCCGTTAATGAATTAGGATCCGCCTCAATTTGCGCGGGCGTACCCTGCGAAATCACGCAGCCACCATGCGCGCCTGCGCCTAGGCCCATATCAACCACATGATCAGAGGCACGAATCATGTCTTCGTCATGCTCAACCACAATCACCGAATTGCCCAAATCTCGCAAATGCTTGAGCGTTTTAATTAAGCGGTCATTGTCGCGTTGATGCAGACCAATTGAAGGCTCATCAAGCACATACATCACCCCGGTTAGGCCAGAGCCAATCTGCGAAGCAAGTCTAATGCGCTGCGCTTCGCCGCCTGATAAAGTATCTGCGCTGCGTTCGAGCGAAAGGTAATTTAACCCAACGTCATTCAGAAACGATAGGCGCGCCGTGATTTCTTTAATCACCCGGTCCGCGATTCCTTGTTTAGTTCCGGTCAGATGTAAAGTCTGGAAGTAACTTAACGTATCGCGTAGCGGCCAAGCGCTGATTTCATAGATCGCGCGCGCGTTCGGGCCATCACCAAGCTTTACATGGCATGCCTCACGGCGTAAACGCGCGCCAGCACAAGCGGGACATTGCTGATTATTTTGGTATTTCGCCAATTCTTCACGCACCGTCGCCGACTCAGTTTCACGGTAACGGCGCTCAAGGTTAGGAATGATGCCTTCAAACGCATGCTCGCGAATCGACGTGCGCCCACGTTCATTGAGATAAGAAAAAGGGATGACCTCTCGTTGCGAACCAAACAAGATAATTTTTTGGGTTTTCTCTGGCAGCGTCTCAAAAGGCGTATCAAGCTCAAATTTAAAATGCGCGGCCAGGCTTTGTAGCATCTGAAAATAAAATGGGTTACGCCGATCCCAGCCCTTAATTGCACCCGAGGCTAACGACAGTGAAGGAAAGGCCACCACTCGTTTAGGATCAAAAAACGTGATTTGACCCAGACCGTCGCACTCAGTACAAGCGCCCATCGGGTTATTAAATGAGAAAAGGCGTGGTTCAAGCTCTTGCAACGAATAAGAACAAATCGGGCAGGAAAATTTCGAGCTAAACAGGTGTTCATGCTCACTCTCCATCTCAACTACAAGCACCCGGCCAGCAGAAAGCCGTAACGCAGTTTCAAATGATTCCGCTAAGCGCTGCTTCATATCGGCATGAGTTTTGATCCGGTCTACCACGACATCGATTGTGTGCTTATCGTTCTTTTTCAGCTTTGGCAGTTCATCGACTTCATAAATATGGGCTTTGCCTTCATTTGCGGTCCCGCCACCCGAGCGCACACGAAAACGGACAAAACCCTGTGCTTGCATTTGCGCAAATAGATCAATATGCTCGCCCTTACGGTTGACAACTACTGGCGCCATGATCATCAATTTGGTTCCAGGCGGCAACGCCAGCACCGCATCAACCATTTGCGATACACTTTGCGCCGCAAGAGCCAGCGCATGGTCTGGACAATAAGGTGTGCCTACACGCGCATAAAGTAAGCGCAAATAATCGTGAATCTCAGTCACCGTCCCCACCGTTGAGCGTGGATTATGTGACGTGGCTTTTTGTTCAATTGAAATGGCCGGCGACAATCCTTCAATCAAATCAACATCCGGTTTTTCCATTAGCTGCAAAAACTGCCGCGCATAAGCGGACAAACTTTCAACATAGCGCCGCTGGCCTTCAGCATAGAGCGTGTCAAACGCCAGCGACGATTTACCTGAGCCAGAAAGTCCCGTAATCACAATTAAACGGTGGCGGGGTAAATCAAGATTGATATTCTTTAAATTGTGAGTGCGGGCCCCACGAATGCGGATTTCTTCCATAACCTGTAGCAAAAAAGGAGCTCAAACCTGTTACTATAATCGCTTACTGAGCAGCATGCTCAATTCCAAATTTTATCTACTGCGTTTGTTTGTTTTTCTTTGATTGCCTCCTTATCTATGAACTCACAAGAAATTCGCGCAACCGTTTCGCTTGCGGCGATTTTCGCGTTGCGCATGTTAGGTCTCTTTTTGATTCTGCCGGTCTTCTCAGTGTACGCGAAGACCGTGCCAGGCGGCGACAATGCCTTACTTGTCGGGCTGGCGCTTGGGATTTATGGACTGGCGCAATCGCTTTTTTACATTCCTTATGGGTGGCTATCCGATTGGCTTGGGCGCAAACCCGTGATTATTGCGGGGCTGCTGGTTTTTGCACTGGGGAGTCTAGTAGCAGCATTGGCCTCCGATCTGACCTGGATCATCATTGGCCGCGCTCTGCAGGGCGCCGGCGCCATCTCGTCAGTGCTCACCGCTTTGTTAGCTGACCTCACTACGACAGAAAATCGCACTAAAGCAATGGCGATGGTAGGTGCGAGCATCGGCTTATCATTTGCGGTGGCGCTGGTGGCGGCGCCGACTTTATTTGGCTGGCTCGGCATGAGCGGATTGTTCAGCATCATTGGCCTACTCGCGGTCGCGTCAATCGGTGTGGTGTTATGGGTCGTCCCTACCCCAGCCACCCCAACCGCGCATAGCAAAGCCCCTTTTACACAAGTACTACGCCATGCGGAATTGCTACGACTCAATTTTGGTGTGTTCGTCTTGCACTTCACCCAGATTGCCCTTTTTATTGTAGTCCCGCACTTACTGGTAACGGCTGGGCTACCCATTACTGCGCACTGGAAGATTTATTTGCCTGTGATGGGATTGTCTTTTGTACTGATGATCCCGGCGATTATTGCTGCGGGGAAATATGGCCGCATGAAAACCGTACTGCTCATCGCTATTTTATGTATCCTGTTCAGCCAGTTGTCATTCGCTGAATTTCCACCTACTCTATGGTGGTTAGCGGGCATACTGACAGTGTATTTTACGGGTTTTAATGTGCTTGAGGCTGTGCAACCCTCGCTTATCTCAACCCTAGCACCCGGCGCACGCAAAGGTGCCGCAATGGGTATTTACAACACTGTGCAGGCGCTCGGCTATTTTATGGGCGGTGTGTTCGGCGGCTGGTTGCTGAAAAATGCCGATTATCACACAGTATTTATAAGCTGCGCGGTACTCGTGGTTGCATGGCTTATAATCGCCGCCAATATGCAATGCCCACGCGCGGCACGCTTTTCTGAATCTATGCATCGAATTGACAGGGGAAATTAATGGCATCCGTGAATAAAGTTATACTGGTTGGCAATCTTGGCGCCGATCCTGAAATCCGCGCTTTACCTAATGGCGATCCGGTAGCCAATATTCGTCTGGCTACTACGGAACGTTACAAAGACAAAGCAAGTGGCGAAATGAGAGAACTGACTGAATGGCATCGCGTCGTTTTCTTTAACCGGCTAGCAGAGGTAATACGGGACTACCTTAAGAAGGGTTCATCCGTCTATATTGAAGGGCGGATTCGCACTCGCAAATGGCAAGACCAAAGCGGGCAGGATCGCTATTCAACTGAAATCATGGGTGACCAAATGCAAATGCTCGGCGGGCGTAGCACTGGCACAGTTTCAATGGATCAAGAAGGCTACGGGCAAGGGTCCGCTCAACCCCCTGCGCGCACAAGCAATTTCACTCCTGCAAACGCAGCGGCAAACCGCCCTAGCAGTGCGCCCGCCCATGCGCCAGCAAGTAGTGGATTTGATGAAATGGACGACGATATTCCGTTTTAAACACCGTTGTTTGGTTCGCTATAGCGGGTGATGACATCGAGCAATGCTGTTTTGTCAAACTGCCATGGAATGGGCGGCGCAGCCACAGCCTGACTCAGATGAGCCATAAATAGATGACGCGGAATTTCACGCCCGCCGAGTGAGGCCAGGTGTGGTGTATTTTGTTGGCAGTCGAGCATGTTTACATTATGCCGTTTTAAATGGCTAACTAACCTGAATTCGGGATAAGGAAATGCAGAGGTAAGGGAAGAAATTTTTCTAGAAAATGAAGCGGGCACTGAGTATTTCGAAGAGAATATAAGTTTTGCGAACAGAAACCTCTAAGAAAAAACGGAGCGCCCGTGGATAATCTTACAGAACTTTATTGCTTGATGGATGATTTTTGCAAAGAATTTGAGCCGGAGCTCAACAAAAAGTTGTTATCTAGCGGAAAACGCAAACGCTTGCGTGCTACAAGCCTATCTTTAGCAGAACTGATGACGCTAGTCGTGCTTTTTCATCAAATTCGCTATCGGCAATTCAAGTCATTCTACAGCAATCATGTTTGCCAGCATCTGCGTGAAGCCTTTCCGAATCTGCCTTCGTATAATCGCTGTATTGAACTGCTACCACGCTGTAACCTTGCTTTGGCCGCTCTGTTTGAAACCCTCAAAGGGCAATGTTCAGGGATTTCTATTGCAGACTCTACGCCTATTGCAGTGTGCGACAATCTGCGTATTAGTCGCCACCGTGTATTTGACGGCATGGCAGCGCGTGGTAAGAGTTCCACAGGATGGTTCTTTGGCTTCAAGCTGCATGCAATCATTAATCACCAGGGTGAACTGCTGAGTATTCGACTCACGCCGGGTAATGTCGATGATCGTAAGCCTTTGCCTGAACTAGCGCACTCACTGTTCGGCACACTTTATGCGGATAAAGGATATCTTTCAAAAAAACTCTCGCAGACCTTAAAAGAACTCGGCATTGATCTGATTACCAAGGTTCGACGCAATATGAAGCGCGTTACCTTGTCTGCTTTCGATCAAGCTTTATTGTGCCGCCGTTCAATTATCGAAACCGTCTTTGATGAACTGAAAAATCTTTGCCAGATTGAGCATACTCGACATCGCTCTCCTATTAATTTTGCCGTCAACTTACTCAGCGGCATCATCGCTTACTGCCTTATGCCAAATAAGCCTAAACTCCCTTTGGGACCTTGCCAGAATGCGTTGGCTTAACCCGAATTGAGGTTAACTAATGCAGCCAGTGCAATTTTGGATGCATCGGGGCGTAGCGCAAACATCGACTCACCAAAAAACATCATGCCAACGCTCATGCCATATAAACCACCAACACACTTATTTTCATACCAAGTCTCAACGCTATGCGCAAATCCCTGCTGGTGCAGCGCACTGTAGGCCGCCAGCACATCCGCCGTAATCCAAGTTCCGCTTTGGGCCTGCCGTGTGACGTGGGCGCACGCCGTGATGATATCGATAAAACAGGTATCCACGCGGATTTCCCAAGCAGGCTCGCGTAGTACGCGTTTTAGCGTTTTTTTAAATGAGGTCGATATCTTAAATTCTGCAGGGACCAGAACCATACGTGGATCTGGGCTCCACCACAAGACCGGTTGGCCGTCTGAATACCATGGAAAAATGCCCTGGCGATAAGCCGCGAGCAGGCGTTGCACATCTAATGTTTCGCTTGCCGCAAGCAAGCCAGACGCGCCACTGCCTGAGTCAAGCGCGGATTCAACGCTTGGGAAGGGATCATTATTGTGCAGCCAAGGCAACATAGTATAAAGATGGGCAAACCATGATCACCGGATAAACCGAGAGTGCCGGTTCATTATAGTGCACAAAGACCCCCATCATGAATGGCAATAGTTCAAGCTCAGCCTGAGTGTAAGGTATGGAGAATATCACCCGTATGTAGCTTAAAATTTCCGCTAGCGCGATCAGCAAAGAAAAAACGCAAGGTTTGTTCAACGCTTGCAAAAGCGATTTCAGGCCAAGGAATGCTTGCTTCGTCAAAAAGTTGCACCTCTAAACTTTCTTCACCTGCAGCAAAGTCAAGATCTAGCAAACGGGCGCGATAAAAAATATGGACCTGACGCGCGCGGGGTACATTTAATAACGAGTAAAGCTCCTGTATTTCAATCCGCGCCCCAGCTTCTTCGAGGGTTTCCCGAGCAGCTGCTTGAGTCGTGGTTTCGTCCAGCTCCATAAAGCCCGCTGGTAAGGTCCAAAAGCCATAACGCGGATTGATTGCACGACGACAGAGTAAAACTTTGCCGTCCCAGACCGGCACTGTGCCAACTATATTGCGAGGATTTTGGTAATGAATTTCGCCGCAATGAATACACACAAAACGCTCCCGGTTATCACCAGGTGGGATAACTGAATTCACCGTGTCACCACAAGTAGGGCAGAATTTCATAATAGCGTTGGTTATTTGTTAATTCGTTCATAATAGCGAACTTTCATTATTAATGCTCAATCGTGTTGAATTCCCTTTATCCGCTTGCACGCTCATGTCTGTTCCGTCTGGACGCAGAAGCAGCACATCATTTGACTCTTTCGCTGCTGCGCACAGCGAGTCGCATTGGCGCGACTAAACTTCCAGGTTTATGCACAGTCCGCGCACCACGCACAGTCATGGGGCTACATTTTGATAACCCAGTTGGCCTGGCCGCGGGCTTAGACAAGGACGGTGGCTGCATTGATGGCCTCGCAGCGCTTGGCTTTGGCTTTATCGAGGTAGGCACGGTGACGCCACGCGCGCAACCTGGCAATCCACGTCCACGCCTGTTTCGTCTGCCCGAGGCTGGCGCCTTGATTAACCGGATGGGGTTTAATAATGGCGGCGTTGAGCAATTTGTAGAAAATGTACAAGCCGCACATTTTAAAGGTGTCCTTGGCCTCAATATTGGCAAGAATGCCGACACGCCGCTCGCGCAAGCGGCCGATGATTATTTGTATTGCCTGGAACGAGTCTACCCATTTGCCGGCTATGTGACGATTAATATTTCATCGCCAAACACACAAAACCTGCGTCAGTTACAAGATCAAGCGGCCCTTGATGCCTTACTTGCTACATTAAAAGATAAACAGCAGCGCCTAGCCGATCAATACAAAAAACACGTACCCTTAGTGTTAAAAATTGCGCCCGATCTTGATGATGAACAGATTAAATTAATCGCCGATACTTTGCTACGCCACCGTATTGAGGGAGTCATTGCAACCAATACAACGCTATCACGTACATCGGTTACTGGGCTCCAATCTGCGGATGAAGCAGGCGGCTTATCAGGCAAGCCGTTATTCGATGCTTCAAATGCCGTGATTCGCCAACTTTATGCTGCCTTAGGCGATGCCATTCCTATCATTGGCGTTGGCGGGATTTTTTCAGCCGACGATGCACGTGCAAAGCTAGCTGCAGGCGCATCACTTGTACAATTATATACAGGGCTCATTTACCGCGGCCCTGCCCTTGTACGCGAATGCGCACAGGCACTTGCAGAGATCCCGACCGCTGGCGCATCCATCACATGATGCAAGCTTTAAAGTTTTGTTGTGCCGAATGCGCATGTTCAATAAGCGAGCAAGCCACTTATGGTATAAAAAGACTTTCCCTTCTTTTTACTCAATGCGATGAGCGATAGCAGTTCGCCAACTAAAACTTCGATTCAGGTGATTGAGCGCATGACGTGGCTGTTAGACGCACTTGCCACGCAGACTAAAGCGATTAGCCTAAAAGAGCTTGCGCAGCAAACTCAATTACATCCATCTACCGCGCATAGAATTCTCAATGATCTGGTGACTTGCCGTTTTGTGGATCGCGCTGAACCCGGCGCGTACCGGCTTGGCATGCGGCTGCTGGAGCTAGGCAATGTGGTTAAAGCACGGCTTTCGGTGCGCGATACTGCATTAGGGCCGATGCACGAGCTGCGCCAACTGACTGGGCAGACAATTAACCTATCCGTCCGGCAAGGAGATGAAATTGTTTATATCGAACGAGCCTATAGCGAACGCTCGGGGATGCAAGTGGTGCGTGCGATTGGCGCACGCGCGCCGCTCCATCTGACCTCGGTGGGTAAACTTTTTCTCGCCGTGGATGAAACCGAAAGCGTACAAGCGTATATAGCCCGTACTGGGTTAGCCGGCCACACGCAAAATAGCATTACTCATGCCGCTAAGTTGACCCGTGAGTTAAACCATGTACGCCAACATGGTTATGCACGCGATAATGAAGAACTCGAGCTAGGCGTGCGTTGCATTGCGGCCGGCATTCATGATGACACAAACACACTGGTTGCTGGACTATCCCTTTCCGCCCCCGCTGATCGGATGCAAAATGCTTGGCTCGCCCAACTGAGTGAGACAGCATTACGTATTTCACGCATACTCGGCTATCGGCAAAAATCAGCAGATCATGATCAATAAATTGGCCGCTCATCACCCTTAATTTTCTCTCTCAAATAGCCTGCTTGCATAAAAAGCAAAGGGAAAAGCAAAACGCTACTCATCGCTCAAGCGACTCCCAAATTTTATGTAACCGTTTAACTGAGATTGGCATCGGGGTACGCAACTCCTGCGCAAAAAGCGATACGCGCAATTCTTCGAGCAGCCAGCGAAATGCCTGCAGTTGCGGATCGATGATATGAGCCGTCTGACGCCGCTGCCCTTGGGTGCGTAAATAACGCACACTCAACGGCGAAAACTCAGCAAACAGCCGTGCATCACGAGCCGTATCATTTTTTAATTTATCGATGCGTAGTGTCATCGCTTGTAAATAACGCGGAAAATGGGCCAGCTGCTCATGAGGCGTATCGAGCAGAAAATGCCTCCCAATCAAAGCCTTCAATTGTTGCGTCATATCGGCATGAGCCGGCGCAAAACTTTTTACTGCAGCGAGTTTTTTCGATACCGTGGCGTATGCCGTCAGAATCTGTGCTGCCAAGCGAGCAACTTCTTGGGCGAGTAATGTAAAGCGACTGCGCCCTTCATCACAGCGGATAGCAAAAGTCGCTGCATCCGTAGGCAATGGCTCGCGTAAACAAGCAAGCTCGAGCGCACAGGTGATAATTTGCGCACGCAGCTCATCTGCGGCGCCAAGCGGCATGTATTGCATTGCCATCTGCTGAAAACCCGGCAGATTTTTTTCGATAAAACGAATTGCTTCACGCAGTTGCAACGCAAAAAGCCGCCGTAGGCCAACTCGATGAGCGCGCGCCGCCTCTTGCGGTAGATCAAAAAGCTCTAGATCGCAAGCTGCACCGCGATCAACCAGTGCTGGATAGCCAATCAAAGTTTCGCCCTTGCGTTCAATCTCCATGAGTTCTGGCAAGCAGCCAAAACTCCAGCTGGTCAAATTTTCGTAGAGTGCTGCAGCGGCCTTAGGGTTGTGTGCTTTTTCATTATTTTGTGCTTTTACTTTTTCTTCGGTTACGCCAGTCACTGCTTTAAGCGCAATTTTCTGGAAATTTTGCTGTGCTTGGGTACCTAATTCTGCCCGCAATTGCGCAAGATTACGACCCGAGGCAAGCTGCCGACCATATTCATCGATCACTTTGAAACTCATGAACAGGTGCGACGGCAAGGTTTCGAGCTTAAAATCAGTCATATGCACATTGAGTTGCTCTTGCTCGCGGATATCCGCACTCAGAGCTTCCATCAGACTACCCACGCCGAACCTTGCGCGCTCGACAAAGCCCGCCGCATAAGCAGGTAAGGGAACACAATGGCGGCGCAATTTTTGAGGCAATGATTTGAGCAATAAATGGACTTTTTCTTTAAGCATTCCCGCCACCAGCCATTCACAACGATGCGCATCGATTTGGTTTAATGCAAAAATTGGCACTGCCAAGGTCACCCCATCACGGGGTGAGCCTGGCTCGAAGTGATAGGAGATTGCCATTTCAATCCCAGCCAGTACCAGTTTTTTCGGAAAGAGCTCGGTCGTCACGCCAGCGGCTTCATGCCGCATTAGATCATCGCGGGCTAAGAAAAGGAGCTTTTCATTTTTGCTAGGTTGACTCCGCATGGCCTGGCGATACCAACGCTCAAGATCAGCGCCGGTATAAATATCAGGCGGAATGGCTTGATCGTAAAAAGCATAAATCAACTCATCATCAATCAGAATATCTTGGCGCCGAGAGCGATGTTCAAGTTGCTCAATCTCAGCGATCAATTGCCGATTGTGTTTGAAAAATGGCAGCTTAGTGTCAAACTCGCCCTCAACCAAAGCGGAGCGAATAAAAATTTCCCGCGCCTGTAGCGCAGCTTGCGCCGTCTGTTTACCAAAACTCACGCGACGGCGATGATAAACCGTTAAACCATATAGCGTTGCGCGCTCAAAGGCGACCACCTGAGCCGCTTTCTTTTCCCAGTGCGGCTCACTGATGGATTGCCGTAGTAAATGCGCGCCAGCACGCTCAATCCAAGTTGGCTCAATGGCCGCGGTGGTGCGCGCAAATAAGCGGCTGGTCTCGACCAACTCAGCTGCAATAATCCAACGTCCAGCTTTTTTGGCTAAGTTCGAACCAGGCCATAAATAAAATTTGATCCCGCGAGCGCCCAGATAATAAGGTTCGTTGTCCGCTTTCAGCCCAAGATTTCCCAATAACCCGCTCAACAGTGACACGTGGATTTGCTCGAATGTCGCGGCTGTCTGGTTAATCCGCCACCCCTGCTCACCAACCACGGTCAATAACTGGCTATGGACATCGCGCCATTCACGTAAACGTAAATGTGACAGGAAATTGGCGCGGCATAAATCCAGCAATTGCCGGTTTGATTTTTTATGCGCCAGCGCTTCATCGAACCACTGCCAGATTCTAAGCAAAGTTAAGAACTCCGACTTTTGATCGGCAAATTTACGATGCGCCGTATCAGCAGCGCCCTGTTGCTCAAGCGGGCGATCACGCGGATCTTGCACCGATAGTGCGCTGGCGATAATGAGTACCTCGTGCAATGCTTGTTGCTCACACGCAGCCAAAATCATCCGACCGACTCGCGGATCAAGCGGCAGTCTCGCTAGGGTCTGACCAACCGGCGTTAAGTGGTGGGCACTATCAACGGCCCCTAACTCAGTTAATAACTGATAGCCATCCGCAATCGCCCGCGCCGGTGGCGGTTCAAGAAATGGAAAGCTTTCGATCTCAGCCAGCTGTAGCGATTTCATTCTTAGAATGACGGCAGCCAATGAAGAGCGCAGAATTTCCGGGTCGGTAAAACGGGGACGCGTTTGCCAATCAGCCTCATCGTACAAACGAATACAGATGCCATTTGCAACCCGCCCACAACGGCCTGCACGTTGCTGTGCCGCCGCCTGTGAAATCGGTTCAATACGTAATTGTTCAACTTTATTACGATAAGAATAACGCTTAACACGCGCGAGGCCGGTATCTACTACATAACGGATACCGGGCACCGTCAGCGAAGTTTCAGCCACGTTAGTGGCCAGCACGATCCGGCGTGCATTGCCGGTTTTAAACACACGCTCTTGCTCAGCCATTGATAGGCGCGCGAATAAAGGCAAAATTTCAGTGTGCAGGGGATGGCGTTGACGTAGTGCTTGCGCCGCCTCACGAATTTCGCGCTCGCCGGGCAAGAATACCAGCACATCGCCCGCGCCCTCACGCGCCAGTTCATCCACCGCGTCGACAATCGCCTCCATCAAATCGCGCCCGGCTTCCCGCGCACTTTCAGGCTTGCCGGACACCGCCGCAGATGAGGTCGTCGCTGACAAACCCGCCACCCGCGGATCATCATTTAATACTGGGCGATAGCGCATCTCAACCGGGTATAGTCGGCCACTCACTTCAATCACGGGCGCATTGCCCCCGGCGTGACTAAAATGCTTAGCAAGCCGCTCAGCATCTAACGTGGCGGAGGTAATGATTACTTTTAAATCGGGCCGGCGCGGCAGAATTTCTTTTAGGTAACCCAATAAAAAATCGATATTCAGGCTGCGCTCATGAGCCTCATCAATAATTAACGTATCATAGGCACGCAGCAGTGGGTCAGATTGGGTTTCTGCTAACAAAATACCGTCGGTCATCAGTTTGATGGATGCGCCACGGCTCAGTTTGTCAGTAAACCGCACTTTATAACCGACGACCTCCCCCACTGGCGTATGCAGCTCTTGCGCGATCCGTCGCGCGGTGGCGGTAGCCGCCAAACGCCGTGGCTGAGTATGGCCAATCAGTCCATCTCCGCCTGCGCCCAGGCCACGCCCGAGCGTCAGGCAGATTTTGGGCAACTGCGTGGTTTTACCAGAACCTGTCTCGCCGCATACAATCACGACCTGATGCGCGGCAATCGCGGCGGCGATTGCCGCACGTTTGCCTGACACGGGTAATTCAGCGGGAAACTCTATCGGCGGCAAGCGACTCGCCTGAGCTAGCGCCTGTTTTTTAGGTAACAAAGGGGGGGTAACTGTCGACAATTTGCCAAAACCTGCGTAGCTTGCCCGAGACATAAGTCCCAAGCCACAATTGAATAGATGAATGAGGCATTATAATCTGCGAATGAATTCTTTTAGCATCCCCACTAGCGACAAAATGGCTCCTCAGAAAGTCTGTGATGAAATACATGAAAAAGCGCTCGAAATTGCCGATCAACAAGCCCGCTTTGTTGATTGGCTACGTTCTGTCGCACCTTATATCCATGCTTTTCGCAATAAAACCTTTGTGGTTGCATTTGGCGGCGAGCTCGTGCAACGAGGCGCGCTTAACGCCTTAATTCAGGATGTCGCGTTCCTCCATGCAATGGGTATACAAATTGTGCTCGTGCACGGCTCGCGCCCACAGGTTGAAGAGCAATTACGGTTACACCAGGTTGAGTCATCATTCTCGAACGGCATGCGCATTACTGACGCAGATGCGCTTGAGTCTGCTAAGGAAGCCGCCGGTGAGGTACGCCTAGATATCGAGGCCGCCATCAGCCAAGGGCTGCCCAATACGCCCATGGCCCACGCACGCATTAGCGTGGTTTCGGGTAATTTCGTCACGGCCCGGCCAGTCGGCATTTTAGATGGCGTGGATTTTCAGCATACCGGGATTGTGCGTAAGATCGATGCTGATTCGATTCACCACTCACTCTCCAATTGCAAATTTGTGCTACTGTCGCCACTGGGGTTTTCGCCAACGGGTCAAGCTTTTAATCTATCCATGGAAGATGTGGCTTCGGCCGCCGCGATTGCACTGCATGCGGATAAATTGATTTATCTGACACCCATGCCAGGCATCGTCGAGCATGGCGAATTGCAACACGAATTATCGCTTGATAAAGCCCAACAACTGCAAACCTCAGACACCCTTGATGCCGAGGCGGCAAATTATCTAACTCATGCCATCCGCGCTTGCCGAGCGGGTGTAACACGTGTGCATTTAATTCCGTTTACGCTTGATGGCAGCATTTTGCTTGAGCTTTTCTCTCACGATGGCGTCGGCTCGATGATCTCTGACAGAAATCTCGAGAGTCTGCGCGAAGCAATGGCCGATGATGTTGGCGGTATTTTACAGTTAATTGAGCCGCTTGAATTTGATGGCACTCTGGTGCGCCGCGAGCGCACTCAAATTGAGCGTGACATTAATCATTTTTCTGTCATAGAGCATGATGGCGTGCTTTTTGGCTGCGCTGCACTGTATCCGTATCCGCAAGAAAAATTGGGTGAAATGGCCTGTCTAAGCGTTGCCCCAGATGCGCAAGGGACAGGTGATGGCGAGCGTTTGCTAAAACATATTGAGCAACGCGCGCGCGCGCGCGGGCTCACGCGTATATTTGTGTTGACCACGCGCACAGAACACTGGTTTTTAAAACGTGGCTTCAGAAAAGCCAGCATTGGTGATTTACCTGAAGATCGCCGCCGCCTCTATAACTGGCAACGTAAATCATTGGTGCTCATGAAACAGCTTTAAAAAACAGGCAATTCCTTGATAAAGCATGTGCATCTTATACATTGTGAGAGGATTGTGTAGCAACACCCTCTCATTGAGCATCACTATTCAATAGGACTAAATCCATGACTCGTATCGTTCACTGTGTCAAACTTGACAAAGAGGCTGAAGGCCTTGATTTCCCGCCTCTGCCGGGCGCATTAGGCCAACGCATTTATCAGAATATATCGAAAGAAGCTTGGCAGAGTTGGCTCAAGCAGCAAACCATGCTGATTAACGAAAATCGTCTAAATATGGCCGATGCGCGTGCGCGACAGTATTTAATCAAACAAACCGAAAAATTCTTTTTTGGCGAAGGGGCCGATACCGCATCTGGCTATGTACCGCCTGAAAATGCCTGAGAAAATTGTAATGAATAACAGCGACACCACTCTCACCAAAAGTTTTGAACCCCACGCAATCGAAACGTATTGGAGGCCACTTTGGGAACAAAGAGGCTACGCCCAACCAACGTTCTTGCCTGAGCAGGAAGATTTTTCAATTCTGCTCCCGCCGCCCAACGTCACCGGCACATTGCATATGGGCCATGCGTTTAATCAGACAATCATGGATAGTCTGGCCCGTTATCACCGGATGCAGGGCGCAAACACGCTCTGGGTCCCTGGCACCGATCATGCCGGTATTGCAACTCAACTGGTGGTGGAACGTCAGCTCGATAAACAAAATCTGTCACGCCATGAGCTTGGCCGTGAAACATTTATCGAGCATGTTTGGGCTTGGAAGGAAACCTCTGGCTCAATCATTACAGAGCAAATCAAACGTCTAGGCGCGTCGATTGATTGGAGTCGTGAGTATTTCACGATGAGCCCGCATATGTCGCAGGCCGTCATCGAAGTATTCGTTCGCTTATACGAACAGGGACTCATCTATCGCGGCAAAAAGCTAGTCAATTGGGACCCTAAATTAGGGACTGCCGTCTCTGATCTAGAAGTGGTCAGTGCGGAAGAGGATGGCTCGCTTTGGCATATCCGTTACCCTCTTGCTGATGGCTCTGCTGATTTGACAGTCGCCACCACCCGCCCAGAAACCATGCTGGGGGATGCCGCCCTGATGGTTCACCCACAAGACGAGCGCTATCAAGCCTTCATTGGAAAAATGGTGCGACTGCCGCTGTGCGAGCGCGAAATTCCTGTGATTGCGGATGAGTATGTAGACCCTACTTTTGGGACTGGCGTAGTCAAAGTAACGCCGGCGCACGATTTCAATGACTACCAGGTCGGGCAACGGCACCAACTGCCATTAATTAATATTCTAACGCTCGACGCTAAAATCAATGAGAACGCTCCGCTCCGCTGGCGTGGCCTTGATCGCTACGAGGCGCGTCAATTGATTGTTGCCGAGCTTGAAACCCAAGGTTTACTCGCTGCCGTCAAACCCCACAAATTAATGGTGCCACGCGGCGACCGGACCCAGACGGTGATTGAACCCATGCTCACCGATCAATGGTTTGTGGCCGTCAATAAGCCAGCCCCAGCAGACAGTCTGCATCCCGGCCAATCGATGGCGGCGATTGCGCTTGATACCGTGCGTAAAGGGGAAATTAAGTTTACCCCGGAAAATTGGGCCAATACCTATTATCAGTGGCTGGAAAATATTCAGGATTGGTGTATTTCTCGGCAACTTTGGTGGGGCCATCAAATTCCTGCTTGGTACGACGAGCAGGGTCAAATTTATGTCGCGCGCAACGCAGACGAGGCGCACGAAAAGGCCCGTGCGCGCGGCTATACAGGCACGCTCAAGCGAGATGCGGATGTGCTCGATACCTGGTTCTCGTCAGCGCTAGTGCCCTTCTCAGCACACGGCTGGCCTAAGCAAACTAAAGAGCTAGCCCATTTTCTGCCATCCTCCGTGCTGGTCACAGGCTTTGATATTATTTTCTTCTGGGTCGCGCGGATGGTGATGTTGACTCAGCATTTTACCGGCCAGGTGCCATTTCATACGGTGTATATACATGGCCTCGTGCGTGATGCAAACGGCCAGAAGATGTCAAAGTCAAAAGGCAATATACTCGACCCCATCGATTTAATCGATGGCATCACACTGGATGCGCTTATCGCCAAACGTTTAGCTTCTTTGCAGGATCCGCAACAAGCCGCTGACCTGGAACAAAAAACCCGCGCTGAATTTCCTCATGGCATTCCGTCATTTGGCACCGATGCTTTACGCTTTACTTTTGCCTCACTGGCTACGCCAGGACGCAATATTAATTTTGCGCTAGCACGTTGCGAAGGGTATCGTAATTTTTGTAACAAGCTGTGGAATGCAACGCGCTTTGTGTTGATGAATTGTGAAGGTCAAGACTGTGGCATTGATTTAGCAGATGGCGCAGGCCAGCACTCTGCTAGCGAGCTATCGCCCGCAGATCGCTGGATCATTTCTTTACTGCAACAGGTCACCGGCGAAATCGAAAAGGGCTTTGTTGAATTACGTTTCGATCTGATCGCGAGCACTTTATACAAGTTTGTCTGGGACGAATACTGCGATTGGTATCTTGAATTTGCTAAAGTGCAATTGCAAACAGGCACCCCAGCCCAACAGCAAAGCACGCGACATACGTTGTTATACGTACTAGAGGCCATCTTAAGGCTTGCCCATCCGATTATTCCTTTCATCACCGAAGCGTTGTGGCAAAAAGTCGCGCCACTGACTGGCCATTATCCATCCGACAATGCGCCAAATCAGACTTCTATCATGGTGCAGCCTTATCCTCGCGCACAAAAAGAAAAAGTCGATCTAGCCGCCGAACAATGGGCGGCACAACTCAAAGCCGTCATCGATGCATGCCGCAATCTGCGCAGTGAAATGAACCTCGGGCCGGCCCAGCGGGTACCGCTTTTTGCCAGCGGCGATACTCACCTACTGACAGCCTTCGCGCCGTATGTACGCGCCCTCGCCCGCTTATCCGAAGTCACTCTAAGCGCCGATGAGGCAAGCCTCGACGCCATGGCAGCGGATGCCCCTGTGGCCCTCGTTGGTACGCTGAAACTGGCATTAAAAGTTGAGATTGATATTGCCACTGAGCGTGAACGGCTGACCAAGGAAATGCAGCGGATTGAGATAGAAATCGCAAAATGTAACGCTAAGCTACAAAATAATCACTTTGTTGCAAAAGCACCAGAGAATGTGGTTGAACTCGAACGAAAAAGGCTGTCAGAATACGAGTTAATGCTCACTAAGCTCAATACTCAGCTCGCCCGGCTAGCCGGCTGACATTTATTTCGCAATCGCCTGAAAGGACCTCAGCATAATGTTAAAAGTCACTAAAGCAGTATTTCCAGTCGCCGGTCTTGGCACGCGCTTTTTGCCTGCGACTAAGGCCAGCCCTAAAGAGATGCTGCCGATTGTCGATAAGCCTTTAATTCAATATGCCGTCGAAGAAGCCATCGCCGCTGGCATTACTGAAATGATCTTCGTTACCGGACGTGGTAAGCGTGCGATTGAAGATCATTTTGACAAATCCTACGAGATTGAAGCGGCACTCGAAGCACACGGCAAAGAAAAATTGCTTGAGCTCGTGCGTGGCATCAAACCGGCTCATATTAATTGTTTCTATGTGCGCCAACCAGAAGCACTTGGCCTCGGCCATGCCATTCTATGCGCGGAAAAATTAGTCGGCGACAACCCATTTGCTATTTTGCTTGCAGATGATTTGTTAGATGGCGCACAGCCAGTCTTAAAGCAGATGGTTGAAAAATTTAATCACTATCACAGTTCATTGATTGGGGTTGAAGAAATCCCGCGTGAGCAGTCACGCTCGTACGGCGTAATAGAAGGTAGAGAATGGGAAGACAATATCATCAATTTATCCGGCATCATCGAAAAACCTTCGCCGGAAGACGCTCCCTCTAACCTTGGCGTAGTTGGCCGCTATATTTTAAAACCACGTATTTTCGAGCATCTGCGCGCACTGCGTCCAGGTGCGGGCGGCGAGTTGCAGCTCACCGATGCGATTCAATCCCTGATGCAAGATGAACAAGTTCTCGCCTATCGTTATAACGGCACACGCTTCGATTGCGGCAGCAAATTGGGCTATCTAAAAGCAACGGTCGAATTCGCTTTACGCCACCCAGAAGTGAAAGATGAATTTAAAGCCTATTTACAGGCTCGTATGCCAATGTTAGCGGAAATAGACTCCACGGTATGAGCTTAAGAGGCTTATCCTCCTGATATTCTGCCCTGCATTTTCGCGCGCTCGACGACCATTCGCACCATCTCCCGCGCGCGGTCGTCGCTTGCCCAATCAGCTACAATCCCCGGCGAGAGACTGTGCAGCGGATCCGGATAAACGAATAGTTTTCCCGGCCTCACACCAGGAGCCGCGTAGACGGAAAGACCGGTCTCTTTGTCATATACCTCGTAGCTGTGAACATCACGCTTACCGCCGCCACCTGGCGCATCCACAACGAACAATGGAGTATTGTAGCCCGCCGTGATCCCACGCACGTGCTTCTCCAGATGGCGCGCAGAGTCGATTGACGTTCTCATATCTTCGATACCGCTGACCAGATCGCAGACGTAAGTATAGTAGGGGTGTATATGATTATCACTTAAAAGCTTGACCAGCCGAGTCATCTCAGAAAATCCGTCATTGACGCCACGCAGCAGGACAGACTGGTTGCGCACCATAACGCCATTTGTAAACAACAACCTCGCTGCATCCACAACATAGTGCGTCACTTCACGTGGATGGTTAATATGGGTATGAAACGAGATCTCAACCCCTTTTGCACGGCCCATGTCTGAGAGTCGAATGAGCGCATCCGTCCAAGCACGATCATTCATGATCTTCATCGGCAAAACGGAGAGACCTTTCGACGCAAACCGAATGCGTTTTAGTTTTCCCAGATTGATCAACTCACTGCCCAACTCCAACAGATGGCTCGCTTTTAGTCGAAAACAATCGCCTCCAGAAACGACTACATCGACGATAGCTGCAGACTTTCTAATCGCATCAATCGCCGACTTCCACCTGTCTGCAACCGGTGCATTACGATCCTTCGTAACCGTTGGTGTATCGACACCGACACTGTAACTCCGAGTGCAAAAACGGCAGTAAACAGGACATTTATCAGTCGCCAGGAACAACGCTCGATCTGGATATCGATGTACCACACCCTCCGAAATCTGATCGCCATGCTCATTTAACGAGTCAAGCCGTAGTAATGGGTGAGCGGCTATCATCTCTGATTTCAGGGGCAAAAACTGCCGACGAATTGGATCTTTTTTCGCCGCACTCCAGTCAATCAGTGACAATATGTACGGCGTAATTCTCATCGACATCGTCGAATCGGAGAGTCCCTCTGAAAGATCGCGGATAAATTGCTCCGCTACATTGCCCTGCAGAAGGTCGCGGATTTTTTCGGGGCGCATGATGCTATTGCGTTCTTGCCATGCAGGGTCAGAAAAATCTTGCTCACTGACCTCGCTATATCCGGGTATTTGTCTCCAGAAATCGCCGCTCAAAGTGAATTGACGTGGTGGTGTAAGAGCCTCTAACATTTAAACTTCCTCCTCAAAAGTCAAATGATATTCAGATGATGGGTGCAGCACGCGCACTCTCCAAACTGATTGATGAAATTGCCGAAGATAATCTCGGACACAACCAGACTCTGCTGTTTTCTCTTTTCTACATTCGCTTTGATCTTCTAGTTTTTCGACCAACGCAGGTCGATGGCTACCGCAGTCCTCCTCTAACTAAACGACCTTATATGAAAGGGTTCTGGTTTGCAAGGAGATTATTCCATGAGATCGTAGCAAGGATCGAGGCTGGATATCCGACTTTGAGAAAGAAGCGAAAACCTGCGAGCCCTCAGTAAAGCTGCTAACCAACAGAATTTGACCTAACGTCGACGCATCAATAAGGTAAAAACGTCATCCTGCGTTGATACTTCAATGATTTGATTACCGGTCTGCTTCGCAAACGCAGCAAAATCGCGCTGTGCGCCCGGATCAGTCGCGAGCACTTTTAAAATCTGTCCGCTTTGCATATCGGCAAGCGCTTTTTTTGCACGCAGAATCGGCAGTGGACAGTTCAACCCACAGGCGTCAACTTCTTTATCAAAATGCATCGAATTCTTCATGGCGTCGATCCGTTTAACTTTTATCTCGAAGATCTGAGAACAGTCGCAATAGGGTTGAATATAAAGTGAACATAGTCATAATTGACGTTCGATCCACTCTTTTACTGTAGTCAATGCTACGGGCAAAGCCGCTGGATGAGTGCCGCCGGCTTGCGCCATATCCGCCCGTCCGCCCCCCTTTCCGCCAACCTGCTGCGCGACAAAATTAACCAACTCGCCCGCTTTAACTTTGCCATTAAGCGGTGCTGTGACACCCGCAATTAAGCTGATTTTGCCACTGTTAACACTCGCTAATACAATCGCCGCATTTTTTAATGTGTCTTTTAGTGTGTCAACCGCTTCGCGTAAGATCTGCGCATCAGCACCCTCAAGCTGTGCTGACAACACATGTATTTCACCTACTTTGACCGCCTGCGCCGCCAGTGCGTCAAGCTGATAACCCGCCAATTTTGATTTTAATTGAGTCAACTCTTTTTCAAGGGCTTTAGAATGATCTTGCAGTTGTCCAATGCGCTGATTAAGCTCAGCGGGCTGAGATTTTAATAAGTGAGCCGCACTAGAAATGCGTTCATCCAATTCTTGCACAAAGCGCAGCGCCTGCTCCCCAGTAATTGCCTCAATGCGTCTGATACCGGCGGCAACCCCCCCTTCAAAAACAATCTTAAAGAGGCCAATATCGCCGGTGCGAGCAACGTGCGTACCACCACATAATTCGCGTGAAAAGCCGATATCGAGCACCCGCACTTGATCACTATATTTTTCGCCAAATAACGCCATTGCACCACTTTTTAGTGCGTCGTCATAGGACATTGACTGCGCCTGTGTCGAAACATTGCGCAAAATTTCGGCATTGACGATCATTTCAATACGTTGAATTTCAGCATGGCTCAGCGGTGCATGATGAGAAAAATCAAAGCGCGTCTTCTCCGCATCAACCAGCGAACCCTTTTGCTGCACGTGACTACCGAGTACGTCGCGCAGCGCCTTATGCAGTAAATGGGTGGCCGAATGATTACGGATGGTGTGCTGGCGGCGTTGACTATCAACGATGGCCTGTACAGCGTCACCCAATTTTAATTCGCCCCGCTCAAGCAGCCCATGGTGACCGGTGACCTCTGCCTGAATTTTTGCTGTATCCATCACTACAAAATGCGCGCCCTCAGGCTGAATTTCAGTGATTTGGGTTAATTCGCCTTGGTCGCCAGCTTGCCCGCCTGACTCTGCATAAAATGGCGTGGCGTCAAGCACCACAATACCTCGTTGCCCCGCCTGCAAACGTTGACTTAAAACACCATCCACATAGAGTGCGGTAATCTTCGCCTCCATCACACTGAGTTCTTGATAGCCCCTGAAAAGCGTTTTAGCGCCGCGATACTCAAGCGCATTTGACAAATTGAATTTACCTGCCGCCCGGGCTTGTTCGCGCTGGCGCTTCATGGCCGCATCAAAAGCAGCTTCATCAACGCGTATATCACGCTCGCGGCACACATCGGCGGTCAAATCGAGTGGAAAACCATAGGTGTCATGGAGCTTAAAAGCAATTTCACCCGATAGCACAATTGAACCTGCCTGGGCTTTAGTGCTAGCAGTGGCTTCGAGCTCGTTTAGAGCCGTTTCAAGCATACTCATGCCATTCGCGATGGTCTCAAAGAAACGCTCTTCTTCTTGGCGCAACAGGTCGGTCACCCGGTCTTGGGCCGCACCGAGCTCTGGATACGCCGGCCCCATTTCAGCGACCAGATCTTTCACCAGTTTATGAAAGAAGGGCTGTACGCAACCCAGCTTATAACCATGCCGGATCGCACGTCGAATAATCCGGCGTAATACATAACCGCGGCCTTCGTTACCGGCAATCACGCCATCGGTAATTAAAAATGCGCAGGCACGAATATGGTCAGCAATCACCTTAAGCGAATGATGGCTGGTATCGGCCACACCGGTTTCACGTGCTGCAGCATGAATCAATGCCTGAAAAAGATCGATTTCATAATTGCTATGCACCTTCTGCAAAACTGCGGCAATTCGCTCAAGCCCCATGCCTGTATCAACGCACGGTTTAGGCAGTGGCGTCAGCACACCGTGCGCATCCCGATTGAATTGCATAAAAACCAAATTCCAGATTTCAATATAGCGATCGC
The DNA here is from genome assembly GCF_020023735.2 of Mycoavidus sp. HKI. NCBI lineage: Bacteria > Pseudomonadati > Pseudomonadota > Betaproteobacteria > Burkholderiales > Burkholderiaceae > Mycoavidus > Mycoavidus sp. HKI. Next base: position 219,042 of record NZ_CP076444.2, on the reverse strand, counting down.
CATCTTCATCCGGTGAACCTGGCGGCCCGCCGAAAACCTCTGGACCGTGATCATAAAAAATCTCAGAGCAAGGACCACACGGCCCTGTATCGGCCATCTGCCAAAAATTGTCAGAGGCATAACGCGCGCCTTTGTTGTCGCCAATGCGCACAATCCGCGCGGCGGGCACACCAATGTCTTGCGCCCAAATCTCGTAAGCTTCATCGTCCTCTTGATACACCGTGACCCAAAGTTTTTCTGACGGTAATTGATAAACCTGAGTTAACAGTTGCCAGGCATAATGAATCGCATCGCGCTTGAAATAATCGCCAAATGAGAAATTGCCAAGCATTTCAAAGAAAGTGTGATGGCGAGCGGTATAGCCAACGTTCTCTAGGTCATTATGTTTACCGCCCGCGCGTAGGCTGCGCTGAGCACTGGTGGCGCGTACATAGGGACGCGCATCAGTCCCAAGAAAGACATCCTTGAATTGCACCATGCCAGAATTGGTAAACAATAATGTTGGATCGTTGGCAGGGATCAGGCTCGATGAGCGAACAATCGTATGATTTTTCGATTCAAAGAAGCGTAAAAATTTCTCGCGGATTTCGACAGCTTTCATGGCGGCAAGGGCAGATACGCTATCAAGCGTAATGAGTTTTAGCAAGCTATCGATTATACGAGATAGCGTGCCCGTTGCCGACTATATTTGACATCCTCGCCGGCCTAACTAAATGCTGGAGATTCCTATGGTGCTTGGTGCTGACATTGAGTCAGCTGCCAAGCCACTTTGCCGCGCACCGATCAGTTACTCTATGAGTAGCGTTGATAGGCGCTAGTCAATCGTCCTCTAAACTGAAGGTCTCGGATTGATCGTTGTAAGAGAAAATTTCTGCATACCGGCCCCAGTTGATCACCGCATCAAGCGTTTGTTCAGCAGCGCTGTCCGATAAAAAATCTTCTAATTCTTGCTCAAACCGCACGCGCGGCGCGCGGCGGCCAGGTCTTTCGTTTAATACTCGCTTGATCCAAGCCGCCAGTGGCACATTCCGCAGCAAGTGCTCGGCAAATATTTGCTTGCGTTCCTGAGTGCCGTATTCAGCAAATTTTTTGCCCGGCGGCGTGAGGAAAATATCGCCCTCGCGTACATCTGCAAAACCAAGGTGTTGCATCATCTCAGTGACAGGAAATAGATCATCCACTTCAAGATGAAGGGTGCGCGCGATTTCCGGCAAATCAGCTTTACCCCCGTAGGGAGGGGCGGCAACCGTTTCGATTAAACCCGCCATTAAGTTAGTCGATACCTCTGGCAACCAGCTACCCAACGTTAGGCCCTTACGCACTCCATCAGCATTCGAGCGCGTCGTCATTTGTGCATAAATATCATCAACCAAGCGCCTAAAGGCTGGGTCAAGCCGGTTGCGTGGATGCTTAAAAGGTACAGGAATTTCAGCAATGACTCGGCCGGGATTGGATGACAGCACTAAAATGCGGTCACACATAAAGACCGCTTCTTCCACATTATGCGTGACAATCAATATCGATTTAATGGGTAAATGTTTCTCACTCCATAGATCCAACAAATCTGTGCGCAACGTCTCGGCAGTCAATACATCAAGCGCTGAAAACGGTTCATCCATTAACAGTAAAGTTGGGTCAACCACCAGCGCCCGCGCAAAGCCAACGCGTTGCCTCATGCCACCTGACAACTCACGCGGATAAGCGCTCTCAAAGCCATCTAGGCCAATCAGATCAATCGCCGCCAGCGCACGTTGGCGCCGTTCACGCGCACCAACGCCGAGTGCTTCAAGCCCAGCTTCGACATTTTGCAGCACCGTGAGCCAAGGAAATAATGCAAATGTCTGAAATACCATAGCAACCCCCTCGGCCGGGCCGGTTAAAGGTTTGCCGAGGTATTCAATGTCCCCACCGCTGGGCTCGATCAAGCCAGCGATAATGCGCAACAAGGTTGATTTGCCAGAGCCCGAACGGCCTAGCAAGCCAACGATTTCACCGGCTTTTAATGTGAGGCTTGCGCCATCAAGCACCAGCAGCTCTCCCTGCGTTTTTTTGAAACCGCGCCGCACGTTGGTGACACGTAAAATTTCATCGGGGTGACTGAGGGCTGAATTGTGCATGGATCTCTATAAATCGTACTAAAATGAAGCGAAACAAAGCTACCGACTAACACCGGCGCACGTTGAGTAGTATGTCAAATCAGCGGCGGAATGGCCAGATTTTTTTGCTGCCAGTTAGCCAAGACGAAGCTTATTTTCAGCATAAGCATACATTGGACGCCATAACAGCCGGTTAAATAAAGTCACAAATAACACCATGACGGTAATGCCCAAAATGATACGAGGATAATGACCCGCCGTGGTCGCTTCTGCAATGTACGCACCTAAGCCGTGGGCGACGAACTTTGTATCACCCCATGAGACCACCTCAGACACAATACTCGCATTCCATGCGCCACCTACAGCTGCAATCGCCCCTGTAACGTAATAAGGGAAGATACCCGGCAGCATCACTTGCCGCCACCATTGCCAGCCACGAATTCGAAAATTAGTCGCCGCTTCCTTGAAATCATTTGGAAAAGCACTCGCGCCAGCAATCACGTTAAAGAGGATATACCATTGGGTACCCAGTATGATCAGCGGGGAGAGCCAAATATCCGGGTTGAGCTGAAAACGCGCAATCGTGACCACAAACACCGGAAACAAAAGATTAGCTGGAAACGCGGCCAAAAATTGCGCCAGCGACTGAATTTTTTCGGCTAACGCAGGTCGCAGCCCAATTAACACACCGATAGGCACCCAAATAATAGAAGCCAGCGCAATTAAAAGCACGACCCGCAAGAAGGTGGCAAAACCGAGGCTTAAGGCAAGTCCTAGATCGCCCCAGCCCACCCCCGTAGAGACATAGTTTGACACCCGCCAAACAAGATAGCCCGTAATCAGCAGTACCGTGCCGCTCCAGATCATGTCCGCGGCCTTTGCGGTCAAATTGATCCGGGGCAATTGAGCGGAAAATTTAGGCGCTGCCAAAAACACTGGCCTTCTAAATACAAAACGCACCGGCAAACGCGCTATCGCCGCTAAGATCCAACCCACGGGTACGAGTAAACAACGAATTAACCGTGTTCGGCGGACCAAATCAAGCAACCAAGATTCAGGCGCCATCCCCGAGCTTGTGGTTTCAAGACGGAATTTATCGGCCCAAGCAATCAATGGACGGAAGAGGAGTTGATCATAGGCCAAAATCACCGCCGTCATCGTTAAAATCACCCAGCCTACCGCCGTTAAATCACGCTGAGCAATCGCCTGCGCAAGATATGCCCCAATGCCAGGTAGGGTAATGGTGTGGTTACCCACCGTAATAGCTTCTGACGCAACCACAAAAAACCAGCCGCCTGACATTGACATCATCATGTTCCATACTAAGCCAGGCATTGAAAATGGAACTTCGAGCTTCCAGAAACGTTGCCAACCACTCAAATGAAAACTGCGCGACACTTCGTCCAGATCACCCGGTACCGTACGCAGTGATTGATAAAAGCTAAAGGTCATATTCCATGCCTGGCTCGTAAATATGGCGAAAATAGCCGCACACTCAGCTCCTATCACGCGGGCTGGAAAAAGAGCCAAGAAAAAAGCAACCGTAAATGAGATATAGCCCAACACTGGCACTGACTGCAAAATATCGAGTATTGGTATCAGGATTTTTTGCGCCCGCCGGCTTTTGGCCGCGAGGGTGCCATAGATCAGCGTAAAGATCAGCGCCGCGACCATCGCCGCTAACATACGTAAAGTTGTGCGCAACGCATATTCCGGCAAATTCGCCGGATCAAGCGAAATCGCTTGGGTTTTTAACGTAGTGAGTGGCGCCATGGTTTGCTGAAAACCAATTGCCGCCATTGCAATCACGCAAATGATTAACGGAAAAACAACAAAATCCCAGCGATTTGGGAGCAGCCGCCATGCTGAGGCAGCAGGTATAGGTAGCTTGAGAGCAGGCAATTTCATGCACTCACCGGTTAAAATAGGTTAAACATAACGTACAAGCAAACCGCTGCGCCGATGACAAAACAGCACGATACAGCACGTCTGCGATAAATTTTTATCACCTAACATATTAGGTCTATTTCCCTAATTCGTTATCCAGCAACAGCGTATGATCTAATTTCAACCGCTTTACCCGTAAGACAAGGAGCATGTATGAAAGGAAATTTTGTCATCGTCTGTCGCGATCAGGACGCGCCTGAGTTTGACGCCATTATGACGGAATATGGGGCATTCCAGACACAGCTCTCGTCAACCACTTGGTATTTAAAGCTAGAGGTTGCCCCTGAACTGATTCAAGAGGAAATCTTCGAGCGTTTAGGCAAATATACGACGCATTATATTTTCGAAACGACCGCGGTCACCTACAATACCGTCGACAGCGCAGCTGCTTCAGCGTTAAACACGCTCTTTGTTGAGTGAGCAAAACGCTTTAAAAACAAGGCGAAATGGCCCGGTCAAACTGCCGTAATAGCGGGATTCACCGGTTTCGTTTACATTATGCGACGCGCATGTCATCGCAAGTGTTCATGCTACGGTAAAATGCTGGCTTTTAACCAGAGATACCGATTATGAAAAGACTTGCCATTTGTCTAGCATTCGCGCTTGCCGCTGCTAGTGTAGGTGCGAAGGACTGGAAAGTCATTCGTTTCGGTGTTGACCCAAGCTACCCGCCTCTCGCATACAAAGCTCCCAATGGCCAAATACAGGGCCTCGATATAGATATTGGCGAAGCGCTCTGCGCTAAGCTACAAGCAAAGTGCATCTGGGTCGAGCAGGATTTCGACAGCATGATTCCGGCGCTAAAGGCGCGCAAATTCGATGCCATTTTGTCCTCTATGACGGTTACTGCACCACGCAAAAAGCAAATCGATTTTTCCAATAAATTATTCAATGCCCCCGCGCGCATGGTGGCCCTGGCAGAGGCAAAATTAACGCCAGATGCCAATCTGCTAAAAGGCAAACGGATTGGTGTGCAACAAGGCACTACGGCGGAAATTTATGCAAAACGACACTGGGCGCCCAGAGGGGTCAAAGTCATCGCCTATGCAAACCAAGATCTGGTTTATGCCGATCTTCGGTCCGGGCGACTTGATGCCTCACTACAAGATGAAATACAAGCCAATGTTGGCTTTCTAAAAACCCAAAGTGGCCGAGGTTTTACTTTTGCCGGTTCTTCTATTGCAGACCCCGAAATAATCGGACAAGGCGTTGCAATTGGCTTACGTAAAGGCGATACTGATCTGCAGGAGCAACTCAATCAAGCACTGGCTGAGCTCCGTCAAAACAGTACATATCAAGCATTAATCGAACAATATTTCAGCTGCAATAACGATAACGATAACGATTAGACCATACTCATGTTTTTACAGGGATACGGCCCATTAATTGTGCAGGGTACATGGCAAACCATTCAGCTCGCGCTGCTGTCGCTGGCTGTCTCATTCATGCTTGGGTTAGCCGGCGCCAGCGCCAAGCTCTCGAAAAATCGAGCGGCCGCGATGCTCGCTACCGCCTATACTACGTTGATTCGTAGCGTACCGGATTTGGTGCTGATGTTGCTGATTTTTTATAGCACGCAAATCTGGCTCAATAATTTAACGGACTTCATGGACCTCAACCCACTGGAGATTGATCCTTTCACGGCTGGCGTACTGACCCTCGGCTTTATCTATGGCGCCTATTTCACAGAGACTTTTCGAGGTGCTTTTCAAGCTGTCCCGCGTGGCCAGCTTGAAGCAGGCGCGGCGTATGGCATGACCCGATGGCAGATATTTCGACGCATTCTGTTTGCGCAAATGATGCGTTTTGCGTTACCCGGTATTGGCAACAACTGGCAAGTGTTATTAAAAGCAACCGCACTGGTCTCGATCATTGGCCTGTCAGACCTTGTCAAGGCAGCACAAGATGCGGGTAAGGGTACGCATAACGTGTTCTTCTTTGTACTCATCGCTGCCCTGATCTATCTTGCACTCACAGCACTTTCCAGCCTCGTCCTGCTCGGCTTAGAGCGCCGTTATTTGATCGGGGTTCGTAAGGCAGCGCTATGATCGAATTCTTGCAGGATTACTGGAAAGCCTATCTTTTCACGGATGGCTATCAATATACAGGTTTAGTGATCACGCTATGGCTATTAGTGGTGTCGATCGCTTTCGGCTTTTGCCTAGCAATCCCGTTGGCCGTAGCGCGAGTGTCGAGTCATCGCCTTATTTCAGTGCCGGTTCGGCTCTATACCTATCTATTTTGCGGCACTCCACTGTATATTCAGTTGTTGTTTTTTTATACTGGCGTCTACACTCTTAACGTTGTCCATACGACACCTCTGTTAAGCGATTTTTTCCGCGATGGCATGAACTGCACTTTACTTACCTTCGCCCTCAATACGTGCGCCTATACAACGGAGATTTTCGCCGGTGCAATCAAAGCCAGCTCGCCTCATGAAATCGAGGCAGCTCGCGCCTATGGCATGACGAAATTCACGCTGTATCGACGCATTATTTTGCCCTCGGCACTGAGGCGAGCTTTACCTGCTTATAGCAATGAAGTGATTTTAATGCTGCATGCGACAACCATCGCTTTTACCGCGACTGTACCCGATATCTTAAAAATCGCGCGTGACGCAAACTCTGCTAGCTATTTGACTCTTCAGGCGTTTAGTTTTGCAGCATTGCTTTATCTATGTATTTCGTTTGCGCTAGTTTGGCTCTTCAGGCGTGCAGAGCGGCGCTGGCTGGCTTACTTATAAACACCACACAAATCTATTTAGACACTCTTTCATGGATTCATCTCACTATAAATTAGTCGTTACCGATTTGCATAAAAAATACGGCGAGCAGGAAGTCCTTAAAGGTGTATCGCTGCGGGCCAAGGCGGGCGATGTCATCAGCATCATCGGCTCATCCGGCTCCGGCAAAAGCACGTTCTTGCGTTGCATCAATTTTCTTGAGCAACCCAACGCTGGACGCATCATTATTGATGGCGAGGAAGTGCACACGATTGCCGATAAGCAAGGCCAGTTGCGCGTCGCCGACCACACTTTATTGCAACGCCTGCGCACGCGGCTGGCAATGGTCTTTCAACATTTCAATTTATGGGCGCATTTAACTGTGCTAGAAAATGTCATCGAAGCGCCGGTGCATGTACTTGGCCTATCGCGCGCGCAAGCGCAAGAACGCGCCCGTCTCTATTTAGACAAAGTCGGGCTCGGACGCGACATTGAAAAGAAATATCCATCACATTTATCAGGCGGGCAGCAACAACGGGTCGCGATTGCCCGCGCCCTCGCCATGCACCCCGATGTTCTGTTATTTGACGAACCCACTTCCGCCCTTGATCCAGAACTTGTAGGTGACGTGCTCAAAGTCATGCAAACTTTGGCTAACGAAGGCCGTACAATGATCGTTGTGACCCATGAAATGGGGTTCGCGCGCCAGTTATCAAACCATGTGATTTTCTTGCATCGAGGACTGATTGAGGAAGAAGGACATCCTGATGAACTATTTTTGCACCCAAAAAGCGAACGGTTAGAGCAATTCCTTGCGGGCAGTCTTAAGTGATTGCATCTCGCCCATTTTTAACCTTGATTGTCTCCTAGGCGCTCTTTTTTCCGAGAAATGACCCATGTCCCGTAATCATGACCTATTCGCACGAGCTCAAAAAACCATTCCCGGCGGCGTTAACTCTCCCGTCCGGGCATTTTGCTCGGTGGGGGGGACGCCTTGTTTTATCGAACGCGCCTTAGGACCTCACTTTTGGGATGCCGATGGTAAGCGTTACATTGATTACATCGGCTCATGGGGCCCCATGATTCTCGGCCATTTAGATGCACAGGTGCTAGCTGCCGTCCAAACCGCGCTCACCCGCGGCTTTAGCTTTGGGACCCCAACCGAGGCTGAGATTGAGATAGCTGAAGAGATTTGTAAGCTGGTTCCCTCAATCGAGCAAGTACGGCTGGTCTCTAGTGGCACCGAAGCGACGATGAGCGCGCTGCGGCTCGCGCGAGGTTTCACCGGACGTCATCGCATTATTAAATTTGAAGGGTGTTATCACGGTCATGCAGACAGCTTGCTAATCAAAGCCGGCTCTGGGCTTTTAAGCTTTGGGCAACCAACCTCGGCTGGCGTGCCTGAGGCGATTGCTCAGCATACCACGGTGCTTGAATATAACAATCTGGCGCAACTCAGTGAAACCTTTGCATCAATCGGCGAAGAAATTGCGGCTGTCATCGTTGAGCCAATCGCTGGCAACATGAATTTGGTGCGCGGCACACCTGAATTTCTTCGGATGTTGCGCGAGCTATGCACTCAGCATGGCGCGCTCTTAATTTTTGATGAAGTCATGAGCGGTTTCCGCGTGGCCCTAGGGGGCGCACAAGCACTCTACGGCATTGCACCGGATTTGAGCTGTCTAGGCAAAATCATTGGGGGTGGCATGCCCGCCGCTGCATTTGGCGGGCGGCGCGATATCATGGCGCATTTAGCACCCCTTGGCGCCGTCTATCAAGCTGGCACGCTGGCCGGCAACCCGCTGGCTGTTGCCGCCGGACTGGCTACCTTGAAACGTCTGCAAGCGCCTAATTTTTATGACCAGCTAGAAGCCCGCACAGCGCGCCTAACAGCAGGCCTCACGCAAGCAGCCCACGAAGCCGGCATTACTTTCTCAACAGATCATGTAGGAGGAATGTTTGGCTTATACTTTGCTGCTCACCGGCCGACTTGCCTGGCCGAAGTCAGCCGTGGCAATCTCGAAAATTTCAATCCTTTTTTCCATCATATGCTCGCTGCCGGCGTCTACTTTGCCCCATCCGCTTATGAGGCAGGTTTTGTGTCAATCACACATGATGATACGGTGATTGATGCAACGCTTGCAGCTGCGCGCATGACATTCTCAGCATTGAAGCGTTAGCCTTAAGGTTTGCTTAGCTCATGTTTTCTAGCGCCGACTTCATTTATATGCGACGTGCCCTGACCCTTGCTGCACGGGGTCTGTATACCACCACGCCCAACCCACGCGTTGGCTGCGTATTGGTTAAAAACAGTACGGTGATTGGCGAAGGGTTTACGCAACCAGCGGGCGGCGCCCATGCGGAAATCCAAGCACTACAAGATGCTCGCACACGCGGGCATGACCCAGCCGGCGCTACCGCTTATGTTTCACTTGAGCCATGCAGCCATTTCGGCCGCACCCCCCCTTGTGCACATGCATTAATTGACGCACATATTGCACAAGTCATCAGCGCCATGGCAGATCCCAACCCGCAAGTCTGCGGCCAAGGCTTCGCTTTACTGCGTGCCGCCCAGATCGATGTGCGTTGCGGTTTACTCGCGCCAGAAGCCTATGAGCTCAATCTCGGCTTTATCTCACGCATGACGCGCCAGCGACCATGGGTGCGCGCTAAAATTGCCGCCAGTTTAGACGGTCGTACGGCCTTGCCAAGCGGAGAAAGCCAATGGATTACAAGCACCGAAGCACGCGCGGATAGCCATACCTGGCGCGCTCGTGCCTGTGCCATCTTGACGGGCATTGGGACCGTGCGCACGGATAATCCGCAATTGACCGTGCGCGGAGTTGATACGCCACGGCAACCGCTCCGGGTGCTGGTCGATAGTCAGCTGGAGGTGCCGCTCAACGCGCACTTATTGAATGGCCATGCTCCGCTACTGATTGTCTGTGCTGCAATCGGCGATCAGCGTGTGCAAAAGGCCAATGAATTGCGCGCACGCGGCGCCGAAGTCATCTCGCTTGCCGGCCACGCCCCCCATCAAGTTGATCTACCTGCGTTGCTGCGCTTGCTTGGCGAACGCGGCATCAATGAATTACACGTTGAAGCAGGTCACGGCTTAAATGGTGCGCTGCTCCAACAGCATTGCATTGATGAACTGCTCGTCTATTTAGCGCCCAGCTTATTATGCGATGCGATGGGCATGTTCAAGCTTGCGGCGCCCACAACGCTGGCACAACGAGTTACGCTTTCATTTCAATCCGTTGAACGCATTGGCAACGATCTACGCATCCTGGCACGCGTTGGCGCACTAGGCAGTACCATGGCGTTTCATTCCGCTTCTGGTACACATTAGTTTTTTCACTTCACCAAAAAAGTTAATCCAATGTTCACAGGAATAATCGCTACAATTGGTCAAATTGAAACCGTCAACTCGCTTGGTGATAACGCCGCTGGCGTGCGGCTTACCATTAATGCCGCTGCACTCGGCCTTGACGATGTCCATCTAGGCGATAGCATCTCGATTCAAGGAGCATGCATGACGGTTATCGCAAAAGATAACAAGAATGGGAGCGAGTATTTCAGTGTTGACGTATCACGCGAAAGTCTAACGTGTACGGTGGGGCTCGATGCACCAGGTGCTGTTAATCTCGAAAAAGCACTCCGCGCCCATGATCGTCTGGGCGGCCATTTGGTGGCTGGCCACATCGATGGGTTGGGTACCGTGACTCACTTCGCGCCTGCTGGCGAATCCTACGAGCTGCAGATACTGGCGCCTCACACGATAGGCCGTTACCTGGCCTACAAAGGTTCGGTAACAGTCAATGGAGTAAGCTTAACGGTTAACCGTGTGGTTGACCGCGTTGACGGCTGCGAATTTTTAATTAATCTGATTGCGCATACGCTTGAGGTCACCACTTTAAAACAGCTTAAAGTTGGCGCGCGCGTCAATCTTGAGGTCGATTTAATTGCGCGTTATGTTGAGCGCATTGTGAATACCTCAAAAGCCGCCTCAAGATAAGTTAAAAACACCACTAGAACCAACAGTAATATCCCTTTTGACACCAATAGCGTAAGATTCATATTTTACGCTCGCCGGCCCATCGCTATGTCTATTGCCTCTACCCAAGAAATTATCGCTGAGCTCAAAGCCGGCCGAATGGTTATTCTGGTTGACGAGGAAGATCGCGAGAATGAAGGCGACTTAATGTTCGCCGCAGATTTTGTCAGCCCAGAGGCGATTAATTTTATGGTCCGCTTCGCGCGCGGCTTAGTTTGTCTAACGCTCACGCAAGAACATTGTCAGCGCCTTAATTTGCCACTGATGACACAAAATAACGGGACGCAATATAATACAGCCTTCACGGTTAGCATCGAAGCAGCCCAAGGCGTTAGCACCGGCATTTCCCCGGCAGACCGCGCACGTACAATACAAGCTGCCGTGGCGCGAGATGCGCGGGCGGCAGATATCGTACAGCCCGGTCATATTTTCCCGGTCACGGCGCAGCCTGGCGGAGTGCTTGTGCGTGCCGGCCATACTGAGGCCGGCTGCGACTTAACACGGCTAGCGGGCCTTACGCCCGCCGCCGTGATTTGTGAAATCATCAACGATGATGGCACGATGGCGCGTTTGCCCGATCTGCTTGAGTTTGCGGCAAAACACTCCTTTAAAATCGGCACCATTGCGGATTTGATTGAATATCGCAGCCTCACTGAATCGATTATTGAACGTGTCGCCGAACGTACCATGCAAACTCCATACGGCCCATTCCACGCCGTGATTTATCGGGATAAATCCAACGGCGCCCCTCATATTGCACTTGTGCACGGCACACCACAGCCTGCTGGCACAACCCTCGTGCGAGTCCATGAACCGATGTCGGTGTTGGATTTACTTGAAACTGACACAGCCGCGCACTCCTGGACTTTGCACTCTGCTTTACAGGAAATTGCGTCCAGTGAATGCGGCGTGATTGTTCTCATGAACTGTAGTGACTCAAAAGAATATTTGTTTAATGCGTTTGAGGCTTATAATCAGCCAGAAAAAGCCGCGCAACTTAAACATCGTCCGGCGGACTTCAAAACTTACGGCATTGGTGCGCAAATCTTACGTGATTTGGATGTAGGTAAAATGCATGTATTGTCTAGTCCGCGTAAACTTCATGCGATGTCTTGTTACGGCTTAGAAGTGACTGGTTTTGTACCCATGCCAGGTGCTGCTGCACAATAAAAAATAATCTTTTATCGATGCGCTTTGCGCTCCTTATAACCTCATCTTTATAGGCCAAAATTATGGAAATCGACCAATATCAACCTGACCTTGACGGCAATGACCTTGCTATTGGCATTGTGCAATCGCGTTTTAACGAAGCGGTTGGCAATAGTTTAGCGGATGCCTGCCTTGAAGAGCTTGAGCGGCTTGGCGTAGACAGCGAAAATGTGCTGTGCATTACCGTTCCCGGCGCGCTTGAAATCCCATTTGCCCTACAAAAACTCGCCATGTGCGCGCAATTTGACGCATTGATTGCACTTGGCGCGGTGGTTCGCGGCGAAACCTATCATTTTGAAATCGTTTCAAATCAGAGCAGTACAGGCATTCAACAAGTCGCCCTTGAGTTCGACGTGCCAATTGCGAATGGCGTACTCACCACAGATACTGACGAACAAGCGATTGCCCGCATGACAGAAAAAGGCCGCGATATGGCGCGCGTTGCTGTCGAAATGGCAAATTTATCCACGGCTCTTGATCTTTCTTTAATGCTAGATGATGAGGATGACGAGGATGAAGATGAGGAAAATTTCTAATGAAAAGTGCACGTCGCCGTTCGCGCGAATTTGCAGTACAGAGCCTATACCAATGGCTACTCACCAAAGCCGAGGCCTCCGCAATCTGTGCTCACTTACAGTCTGCGCCGGGGTTTAATAAAGCCGACCGGGAGCATTTTGACGCCTTAGTACAAGGCGTAACCCGCGGCGCTGGCGCGCTCGACGCGCAATTAGCACCTTGCCTCGATCGGCCAACCCAGGAATTATCCCCGATCGAGCACGCTGTATTGCTGATTGGTGCGTATGAACTCACTCATCATATTGAGATTCCGTATCGCGTAGTGATTAACGAAGCCGTTGAAATCACGAAAACATTTGGCGGTACGGATGGGTATAAATATGTCAACGGTGTGCTCGATCGGCTGGCGGCACAGCTACGCGCAACTGAAATAAAACACGCGTCTCGCTAACCACTCATTTAAACGGTTCACTCGGCACGATTAGGCATTTCACTGTCATACACCCAACTCAGAAGGCTCTTGCCGGCCATCTATTTTTTGATTATTCTCACCCAGCTCAAGTGGAACCGTTCTTGCAGCTGGAATAATGACAATTTTAGGTGCCTGGGACGCCGCTATTGCGACGACTTTCTTTTTTGAGTTTTTAGGCACTGCATAAGCCGTGGCTACAAGCGGCTTTTTCGGACGCGACAGTACGGTGGTGCCGCGCGGAGTTTTATTATAAGCTTGGATCACTGCGCGGCTAGGCTTTTGCGGAAGATGAATTGATACATCACGCCCCTGCGCAACCTCACGTAAACGCCCGCGTTCTGCCTGCACTTTAGCACCATAAATACCATCATATTTTGAAATGGCGCCAACGTATAGACGCAATCCTTGTGCAAGCGACCCCCCTCTTACGATACAGTCCTTTAGAATCAAGGCGCCCACCTTAAGGTTAGCAAGCGGATCGAAGGCAGCGGCAAGCCCACCAAAATGGTCGAATTTGTCCGCATGCAACCTGGACATAACCTGCATCAATCCTTGCGCGCCAACACCACTTTCTGCATACGGATTAAATCTGGATTCAATAGCGATGACCGATAGCAGCAGCAACGGATCAAGGCCAAATTCTCGACCCGTCGTAAACGCCTCTTTGACGAGCTTGTTGAGTGGTTCACGCGCGACCCGATAACGACGCGCAAGATAATCCACAACCAGCATCCGTTCTTGCAGCGAAGCTAATATTTGATCATCACGCGCATCTGCCGCAACGCGGGCGGAGGTAATCTTGCGAACGCGTGCTTCAAATGAAGAAAGCCTCGGCCTAGCCAGTTTCTCAAGTCCTCCTGGGGCATCCCCAGCCGCATCATTAAAATGAACCGCGGCGGAGACCAGCGAAGGCTGCATTGTCGGCTCGCTTTTAGGGGATATCTGAAACACCGGCGCGAGCCGTATCATAAACGCCTGCCGCAATGCCGGCGACAACCAGCATAGTATTACGCCAGCAATGACCACCAGCCCCACTATGTGAGCAAAATAACGGCTCATTTGGGTACTGTGATGCCAAGCGGTGCGCACAGCGGGCGCGGACGCAAAGCTTAGGGCCCCTCGCCCCGCCATGCGATAAAACATCACCCGCAGCAGGCGAGTTGCATTAACGCCATACACACCTAGGTGAGAACTCACGCCCCGCCCAAGATAACAAAAACATTCATAGCATACTCGTAGCCGCCTGATAAAGGCCGCGATGAGCAAAGCTCTTGGCGTTTGTTGGTTAGAGTGGGGAGGTAAATGAGCATTCATGCCGGAAATTTTAGCAGGCTTTTATGGTCAGTCAATCCTATTAAAATTACATATGATTACTTTTGGTAATAAAGAAGGTGTTTTTTGATGAAACACGTGCATTTTTCCGGTTCCAATTTCGCTCCACCTTATGTCTTTTTTCTTCCACAATAAGTCTACGCATTTTTCAGTGACTCATCGAATACATCGGGCTAGGCCAGGTAAAATGGCGAAATGAAATATAAAGATCTGCGCGATTTTACCCACCAGCTCGAAACACTTGGCGAGCTACGCCGCGTGAGCGCACCGGTTTCCCCCATCCTTGAAATGACTGCGCTGTGCGATCGTGTACTACGCGCAGGCGGTCCTGCGCTATTATTTGAAAAACCAACCGGCCATTCAATGCCGGTGCTCGGCAATCTGTTTGGCACAACGCGGCGCATTGCGCTCGGCATGGGTGTCGATAGCACCCAGTCAGAAACCGATTCACTGGCTTCGCTGCGCGATATCGGGCGTCTATTATGCGAACTGAAAGAACCCACCCCGCCGCAACGACTTAAAGACGCCGGTAATCTGCTAACGCTGGTCAAAGCGGTGTGGGATATGGCACCAAAAACAATCAGTTCGCCCCCCTGCCAAGAAATTGTCTGGGAAGGCAATGATGTTGATCTTGCCCGGCTGCCCATCCAGACCTGCTGGCCAGACGATGCCGGCCCGCTGATTACGTGGGGGCTCACCGTCACGCGAGGGCCTCACAAAACCCGCCAGAATCTAGGCATTTACCGGCAGCAAGTGATTGGACGCAACCAAGTCATCATGCGCTGGCTTGCGCATCGTGGCGGGGCGCTTGATTTTCGAGAATTTGCCCTGGCTTTTCCTGGTCAGCCTTATCCTGTTGCTGTCGCGCTAGGCGCTGATCCGGCTACCCTGCTGGGCGCTGTGACCCCGGTGCCAGACTCTCTATCTGAGTACCAGTTTGCTGGCTTGCTGCGCGGGGGGCGCACCGAACTCGCCAAATGTATAACGCCTGGCTTAAGCGCATTACGCGTACCGGCTCGCGCCGAAATCGTACTAGAAGGCTTTATCTACCCAAAAGCTGATGCGACCTTGCCAGGCCCGGCGAGCTACGAGCACGCGCTCGAAGGCCCCTTTGGCGACCATACAGGCTACTACAATGAACAAGCCTTATTTCCGGTGCTCACGATCGAACGCATCACCATGCGACGTAATGCGCTTTACCATTCCACCTATACCGGCAAACCACCGGACGAACCCGCTATATTAGGCGTCGCACTCAATGAAGTGCTGGTACCCCTGCTACAAAAACAATTTACCGAAATCACTGATTTCTACCTACCGCCAGAAGGATGCAGCTACCGCATGGCGCTTGTGCAAATCAAAAAAAGCTACCCTGGCCATGCTCGGCGGGTCATGTTTGGTGTCTGGGGCTTTTTACGGCAATTCATGTACACGAAATTCATTGTTGTCGTAGACGATGACATCAATCTTCGCGATTGGAAAGAAGTCATTTGGGCCATTACCACACGAGTTGATCCAACCCGCGATACACTACTAGTTGATCAGACACCGATTGACTATCTCGACTTTGCATCGCCAACCGCGGGGCTCGGCTCAAAGATGGGGCTTGATGCCACGCATAAATGGCCAGGTGAGACTCAACGTGAATGGGGGCGGCCCATCACAATGGATAAAGAGGTCACACGCCGGATCGATGCCCTCTACGAAGAGTTAGCGCTGGCGGCTCATTTCAAGGCATGAAAGTGAGGCAGCAAAACCGTGGCCACGGCTTAGTATGCCGGCATTGCTCAATCGCTTAGCCAGCCTACATTGCTCAGCCAATAGCGGTGACCGTGCCAACCATAACCATGCTGCCCCAATCCCGACCCCGGTAGCCATAGCAATAATATTCAGGGGGCGGGGGCATAAATAGGACCAGCGGGGGCATTTAAACAGAGATTTACGGTTTCGCCCTCGCGTATATGGGCCAAGGTATGATTGTCCACCGCGTCCCTTTATTTGCGCAGCTCTCATCCATCCAGTTCCGCAAGCTGATTTACCAGATTTTTGCTGCTTTGATCGAATTTTAGCGCAATCTGATCTGCGAAAAAGTTAAGGCAGCTCATGGACGTAAAGGCGGCAGGCCAGAGGCTTCCAACAAAGATAAGCAGGTGTTGGCAGTGAAACTCTATGATGGATCAGCGAGAGCAAAACCGTAAATCTCTGTTTAAATGCCCCCGCTAGTCCTAATACGACGCTTTTAACTCAGCATCTTTCACGCTAAATCCGACAAGACGGCAGCGCCTCGTTGCTTCAACAGCGTTAGATTCATTTCGCTTAACCCAGCCACGCCTTCCACTAACGTATCTTCCACCATCAGCTTATGATCCGGTGGTGACATCCAACGCAGGTGCGCATGAACTCCATCCACCCTTTCTATCAACTCCCACTGCCGAACCAGCTTATCGCCACTGCCAGCCAACAGATAGGAACCCTCCGGCGTCGCTTTCCAGGCTACACTATAGACCGCCTCGGCAAAATCTTGAATTACGCTTAGACACTCACCCGAAGCGACCTCCCACAGACGCACTGTCTGGTCTAAACTCCCCGAGGCGATCTGCTCACCGCTTGGCGAATACACCACGCTCCTAACAGGGTCGGTATGTCCTTCTAAGGTGTGCACAGCCGCTCCGCTGTGCGCGTCCCACAGCCGCACCGTCTTGTCACCACTCCCCGAGGCGATCTGCTCACCGCTCGGCGAATACACCACGCTCCTAATAACGGCGGTATGTCCGCGTAAGATGTGTCCAGCCGCTCCGCTTTGTGCATCCCACAGACGCACCGTCTTGTCAGAACTCCCCGAGGCGATCTGCGCACCGCTCGGCGAATACACCACGCTACTAACAGGGTCGGTATGTCCTTCTAAGGTGTGCCCAGCCGCTCCGCTGTGCGCGTCCCACAAACGCACCGTCTTGTCAGAACTCCCCGAGGCGATCTGCGCACCGCTCGGCGAATACACCACGCTATTAACAGAGTCTGTATGTCCGCGTAAGATGTGTCCAGCCGCTCCGCTTTGTGCATCCCACAGACGCACCGTCTTGTCCTCACTCCCCGAGGCGATCTGCGCACCGCTCGGCGAATACACCACGCTCCTAACATAGGAGGTATGTCCTTCTAAGGCATGCCCAGCCGCTCCGCTTTGTGCGTCCCACAGACGCACCATCTTGTCACCACTCCCCGAGGCGATCTGCTGGCCGTTGGGTGAATACACCACGCTAAAAACATAGGAGGTATGTCCTTCTAAGGTGTGCCCAGCCGCTCCGCTTTGCGTATCCCACAGACGTACCGTCTTGTCACCACTCCCCGAGGCGATCTGCGCACCGCTCGGCGAATACACCACGCCCATAACATAGGCGGTATGTCCGTGTAAGGTGTGCCCAGCCGCTCCGCTGTGCGCGTCCCACAAACGCACCGTCTTGTCAGAACTCCCCGAGGCGATCTGCGCACCGCTCGGCGAATACACCACGCTATTAACAGAGTCTGTATGTTCTTCTAAGGTGTGCACAGCCGCTCCGCTGTGCGCGTCCCACAGACGCACCGTCTTGTCATGACTGGCCGAGGCGATCTGCGAACCGCTCGGCGAATACACCACGCTCCTAATAACGGCGGTATGTCCGCGTAAGGTGTGCCCAGCCGCTCCGCTTTGCGCGTCCCACAGACGCACCGTCTTGTCATAACTAGCCGAGGCGATCTGCGAACCGCTCGGCGAATACACCACGCTCCTAACATAGGCGGTATGTCCGCGTAAGGTGTGCACAGCCGCTCCGCTGTGCGCGTCCCACAGACGTACCATCTTATCATCACTTCCCGAGGCAATCTGCGCACCGTTCGGCGAATACACCACGCTATTAACAGAGTTGGTATGTCCGCGTAAGGTGTGCACAGCCGCTCCGCTGTGCGCGTCCCACAGACGTACCGTCTTATCATCACTTCCCGAGGCAATCTGCGCACCGTTCGGCGAATACACCACGCTATTAACAGAGTTGGTATGTCCGCGTAAGGTGTAGGATTTTTTCCAATTCGAGGTCGTATACACGCTGATCGTGCCGTTATTAAGCCCTACCGCACAGTTTTTCCCATCCGGTGAATACGCGCAGGAATACACGGCACTCCCTTCTTGGAGATAAGCCCATTCGCCAAACCGCACCCCAGCCATCTTGGCGGCGCTTAAATCCGCATGGCACAGCCAACTATTACTAAAATTGACTTGACTTAAATCCGCTCCTTGCAACTGCGCAGAATCAAACATCCCATAACTTAAGTCTGCCCCAGGCACGCGTATCCCTTTGAGGTCTTGACTATTGAATTGCACGCCAGTTTTCACTAACAACGTCAGCGCATTCGCCGCTATCGCCTGCACCTTTTCTGTTTTAGACCTTTCCACCCAGCTCAATAATTTCTCTTTGAGCTGTGCATTTTGGTGAATTTTTTCTCGTAAAAAACTGAATACTTCGGGGGCATTAAGCAGGCATACCAACTCAAAAAACGCCAATTTCTCCACCACCTTATCGAGTTGCCCTGCGTCCGATAAGGTTTCTAATTGACCCAACGCAAACTTCTTTAACCCTTCGTCTGAGCTGATGAGAGATCCTTGATATTGGGCTTGAGTCCTCTCTTTGATCAGATGTAGCTTCAAAGCGGGCGCTTCTATCGATTCTCCATCGCGAGTCACGGTGGTCAGTGCTTTAAACAGCGCATGCCGGCTCGAACCATCTAGCGATTTTTCTATTTCTTCTTGTATTTCTAAAGGAAGCTTGAGGAATAAAGACGCGACGGTTTTTTGCGTGGCTGGATAATGCGTTAGGGCAGAATTCGAAATGGAACTGAGCATCAAGATTCTCTTATTTATTTAAAAGCTTGGTTTAAATCATCCCAGTCAGCCTGGGCTACTTTCAACCCACGATGTGAGCGGTCGAATTTTATATGCTTTCTTCGACACAGTTGAACAAAACCACCGACGGTGATTGGCTTCGAGTTGCCACACATTAAAAGTAACCCAAGAGTGGTAAAAAATAATACGTTGACTCACATCATTGGTAACCGAAGAAAGGATAATTATCAATGATGAAAAAGCATGCCAAATCAGAAACCCCTGTTCAACGTTTATTGGCAAATCCAGCCAGCAACTCTCAACAAAAAACAGCTCTGAAAAACATCTACAATAATCTTAACCCTTTCGTTTTGCGCTCTACTATTCAGAAAAAACTTAACGTTATTTTTAAACGTGTTAGGTTGCGTATTTCAGAGCATCGTGACCGATTTATGTACAATCTTAACACCTTCGCTTGCATCACTTTATCGGTCACGATAACTCTGAAACTGGCGGTCACGATCGCTGAAATACGCACTCAACCGCGGCTCCACGTTGCGTCAAAAGCTTTTTGTTTACGCAGCTTAAGCCTTGCACGTCCTGGATAAAGGTATTCAACACGGTCAGTCTGTCAGGCATCGAACTCCAGCACAGACGTACCTGATGACGATCTTTCTCTGCTATGACCTGCCATACGCGAACAGATTTATCGTCACAGCCGGTCACCAAATAAGTGCCACTGGATGTCGTTTCCCAGGCGACGCTATTGACTCTTCCATGAAAACCTCGCAGCACCGATAAACACTGGCCGGAGGCCACACCCCACAGCCGCACCGTTTGGTCTTCACCGCTCGAGGCGAGTTGCTGGCCGCTGGGTGAATACGCCACGCTATAAACAGAGTGAGTATGGCCTAGCAAGGTGGGGCCGGGGGTGCCGGTTTGCGCATCCCACAGTCGTACCGTCTTGTCCACACTGCCCGAGGCGATCTGCTGACCGCTGGGCGAATACGCCACGCTCCAAACTCTGTCGGTATGTCCTTGTAAGGTGGGGCCGGGGGCTCCGGTTTGTGCGTCCCACAGCCGCACCGTCCTGTCCCGACTGCCGGAGGCGATCTGCTGGCCGCTAGGCGAATACACCACGCTATAAACAGGGTGGGTATGACCTAGCAAGGTGGGGCCGGGGGCTCCGGTTTGTGCGTCCCACAGCCGCACCGTCTTATCCACACTGCCGGAGGCGATCTGCTGACCGCTGGGCGAATACGCTACGCTCCTAACCGCGTAGGTATGCCCTCGTAAGATAGGGCCAGGGGCTCCGGTGTGCGCGTCCCACAGTCGCATCTTCTTGTCCTGGCTGCCCGAAGCGATCTGCTGACCGCTGGGCGAATACGCTACGCTCCAAACCGAGGCGGTATGCCCTCGTAAGATGGGGCCAGGGGCTCCGGTGTGCGCGTCCCACAGCCGCACCGTATGGTCCTCACTGCCCGAGGCGATCTGCTGACCGCTGGGTGAATACACCACGCTACTAACAGGGGAGGTATGTCTTTGTAAGATGGGGCCGGTGGCTCTGGTTTGCGCGTCCCACAGCCGCACCGTATGGCCCTCACTACCCGAGGCGATCTGCTGACCGCTGGGCGAATACACCACGCTACTAATAGCGTAGGTATGCCCTCGTAAGGTGGGGCCGGGGACTCCGGTTTGCGCGTCCCACAGCCGCACTGTATGGTCTTCACTGCTCGAGGCGATCTGCTGACCGCTGGGCGAATACACCACGCTACTAACACGGCCAGTATGCCCTTGTAAGGTGGGGCCGGGTTCCCCGGTTTGCGTGTTCCACAGCCGCACCGTATGGTCATCACTGCCCGAGGCGATCTGCTGACCGCTGGGCGAATACACCACACTCATAACAGACTCGGTATGACCTTGTAAGGTGGGGCCGGGAGCACCAGTTTGCGCGTCCCACAATCGCACCGTATTATCCCAACTGCCCGAGGCGATCTGCTGACCGCTGGGCGAATACGCTACGCTCCAAACCGAGGAGGTATGCCCTTGTAAAGTGGGGCCGGGAGCACCAGTTTGCGCGTCCCACAATCGCACCGCCTTATCCCAACTGATCGAGGCAATCTGCTGGCCGCTGGGCGAATACACCACGCTCCTAACCGAAGAGTTATGCCCTTGTAAGGTGGGGCCGGGTTCCCCGGTTTGCGCATCCCACAGCCGCACCGTCATGTCTGAACTGGCCGAGGCGATCTGCTGCCCGCTGGGCGAATACACCACGCTCACAACAGAGTTGGTATGCCCTTGTAAGGTGTGTGCGAGGGATCCGGTTTGTGCGTCCCACAGCCGCACAGTATTGTCTGCATTGCCCGAGGCAATTTGCTGCCCGTTCGGCGAATACACCACGCTCATAACAGGCTCGGTATGACCTTGTAAGGTGTGGATTTTTTCCCAATTCGAAGTCGCATACACGCTGATCTCGCCATTTCCAAGCCCAAAGGCGAACGTTTTCCCATCTGGTGAATACACGCAGGAGTACACCTCGCTCTCTTCCTGGAGAGACAGCCATTCGCCAAACTGTACCCCTGCCATCTGCGCCTCGCTTAAGTTCGCTTCGCGCAGCCAGCTATTGTGAAAATGGACGTTTCTCAAATCCGCCCCTTGCAACTGCGCCGAATCGAATACCCCAAAACTCAGATCCGCCCCTGCAACCCGGATTCCCCTTAAATTCTCTCCATTAAACTGGACACCGCTTTTCACCAAGATCGTCAGCGCATTCGCCGCGATGGCTTGCACTTCTTCTGTTTTTGAACGTTCGACCCAATGCAGCAGTTTTTGTTTTAAAACCGGCGCTTGTTGGATTTTTTCCCTCAAAAATCCAAATACGGCTGGATCGTCAACAAGACGCAATAGCTCAAATAATTTAGCTTCCTCTACCACTTGAGCGAGTTGTCTCGATTCCCATAGCTTTAATTGATTCAACGCAAATGTCCGCAAGCTCACATCTGATCTGGCCAGAGCTTGTTGATATTTAGATGGAATCTTATGCAGCAACAAGTGCAATTTAAGGATAGGTGAGTCTATAGGTTCGCCATGGTGCGTTACCGTAATCAACGCTTCAAAGAGCGCCTGCCGGGCAGATGAGTCCAGATGACTTTCTACTTCTTCTTGGATTTCAACCGGTAGTGAAGATAATGAAGGCGTTAGAGGTTTTTGTACGACAGAATAGGACGGAATAGCAGTGCTTGGAATATAAACTGACATAGACATCTTTAGGTTAAATAACTGAAGTTACGCGCAGAGCATACCTAGATTTAACCTCAGCTCGGGATAAGAGCAGAGGTGTAGGATCACTGTAAAGGCAATGTTGGCTTTTTTGGCATAAGGCAGTATTTGATGAAAAAGCACCACCAGTGTCATCAACTCTGCTAAAGAGATATATGTCGCCCCCAAGCGCTTGCGCTTCCCGCTAGCCAGCAACCGCCTGTTGAGTTCCGGTGCGTATTTCAGAGCATCGTGACCGTCTATTTCAGCACCGTGACCGGTCATTATAGATTTATCGTGACCGCTGATCATTTCATGCCGAAGCCCTGCCTTACGCACCTGCATGTGCGGCAACATGGAGGAGGTCTACATGTATGTTGTTGCTCATGGTTTGGCGATCACCTATGAAATAGCGATCTAGCGTCAGCTCGTCGGGCGTCCATTGTCGTAAGCGTGCCAACAATGCAAGAATGCCCCCAATACCATACCCAAAATCGCATGAAATCCGGTCTATCGAAGTGCCGCTTGGATAGGCAAAACCCTCCTCGCGTTGCACCCGGAACATCTCAATGCCCTTGAGCAGCTTCGCCACAGCGGCAATATGCCGTTCCTGAGAGGTGTAATGATAGGCATCGAGGCGGAAACCGGTGATACCGGCCAGCCCCATCACTTTTCCAAATCCGAGTGAATACCTACAGTCGGTGGCGACGTAGATATCCTCAAGCGCGGTATCAAATTCATCGATGCCAGCAAGTTGTTGATAGCGCAACAGCACACTGCCTATGCCTGCTGCCCCGTACATATAGTAGGGCAAGGTAGGAAAGGGTTTATCTGCTGTATATGACCAACCCCGTGTGCCATATCCGTCTTGCTTGTCTTGGCTGTACGAAATGTCATGACGCAGCGCGCGTAATCCAGCCTCAATATAATGCTCACGCTTAGTGAGCAACCCTAAGTAGAGCAATACGAGCGCAATGCCAGATGCACCGTAGCCAAGACCAAGATGCGCTTTGCCATCGGTATAGGGCCAATATAGGCCACGTGTGGCATCCGTGTGTGCGTGAGAAAGTATTTCATCGACCACACTGGTGGAGGCATCTAGAAACTGTTGGTCGTGTGTCTCCAAAAATAGCCGGAGTGCGGAGAATGCCCAGCCTGCTTGACCTTCGAAGAGCCCGTGAGAACGATCAAATAGCGAGTGCGAGCGCGCTTGCAGCAACAGTGTACTGGCCTGCTCTGTATCCTTTAGTTCGATAAGCGCCCATGCAATACCCGCCTGGCCCATCAAGAAACCGGGCGTATAGCGCTCGTTCGTGATGGGGTGTCGGCGAGCCCAATCACGCCATTCTTGATTGATGGGCAAGCCAGCGCGGTGCAGGCTAAAGAGTGTGCCGTACGTGCCACATCCAAGGCTTAAAGGATTTGTTCCAAACGCGCGGTAATCGCAAGGAAATAGACGATCATCACGAGAAATATCGGCATGGGATTCAATGAAGGAGCCCAGTCCGTCAATGGTCGTATCAATATGACTACGCGTTGGCATGGGTGTAGGGCGGGAAGTGGTGACAGCGTGGTCCCAGTTCGTTGACTTGAGCTTGGCATGCATCTCAGATGCAGTTGGGCGGTGCTCTGGGTTCGCAGACAATGCAGCGACTACCGCCTGCGTGATTTCTTCAGGAAATGATGCATCAGCGAAGAGTTCTTCAACTATCTGTCCAATGCGCTCGGGTATGAGACGAAAAAATAAATTCGCCGGAAAGGCGAACGCCAACATCATGGCCGCCAGCGCATAATAATCTCTAGTGAATTCAGCTTTGACCTGTTCGTCCTGATCGAGCGGCGTATAGCCAGGCGTTCTGAGGCCAGTCAACATGTCAATGCCAGGCTGACATGCCGCTTCAAAATCGATAAAGGTAATCCGTTCAAGATCTTCTGAAATCAGAACGTTACCAGCAGAGAGATCACATAACGCAATACCGCGCTGATGGAACTCAGCGACTAGGTGAGAAATGCGAAGAAAAATTTTGCAGAAAGTTTGATGAAAATCGCGAATGTCATTTTCGTCATAACGATTGCGCAACAAAATAGATTGACTTTGCATCAATTTATTTAAATCTTTACCATCGATATACTCTTCGACCAAAAACCAATTTTCCCAATCTTGAAATAGGTCGTAAGCAATAGGCGCATAACCCGTACCATTCATGATTTTTAGAATACGGTATTCTTTTTTAAGCAGGGCAACGGCATCCGACTCGGCCGTTGAGCCGCCAATCCATGCTCTGGCTTCCTTGATCAAGACTTCGCGGTCATGTAGGCAATCCGTCGCAATATAAATGCCGCCAGAATTCTTAAATTGCAAGGCTTTTTTGATCAAATAGCGCCCTTCTTTGAGCGTTCCTGCTTCTCCTTCGTTTTGTGTTTTCTGAGGGAATGGGTCGGCGAGCCATGCTGGCGTCTGATAGACCGGTGCCCGTTCATCAGCCACACGTTCGCCAGATGGTTTGAGTATGTATCCCTTGAGTGCGCCTTGCTCATTGAGCATTTGCGTTTTTTGCATCCCGCCATATCGGTAATGGACTACGGCGCTATCCTTATAACGGCGATCACTCAAAATATACGGTCCAATATAGCCTTTGGTCGCTGTATAGAGCTGCTCAATGATTTCCCGAAATTCGTTGTCATCTTTCGGATAAGCCGTGATAAATTTTCCGCTTGCGCCGCGCCCCCAGTTTTTACTGGTCATATGGGAAAGAATGGTGCGGTCAGCTGCGAACTTAAAGGCCATCTGCATGTCAACCAGCGCTGGTATAGCAGCACTCAAGACGGCGCGCGCATTGTAGAGTGTTGCACTCAGATGAATTTTCCAGCCTTGAGAAGGTATGGTGCTACTAGGGGGGTAACAGTAATTCCAAACACCGCGGTGAACTGATCGCCACCGCTCTGGGAGGTAGGTTTTTGCCAAATTAATATAATGCGATGTATTCGCTTTATATCGATCTGGCGTTTCGTAGAAGGGTGTATCACTCAGTTCGAATACCATGCGTCTTTCGTGTATAACTGGCATACGCCCTATCCTCCGTATTGAATAGAAATTTTGTCAAGCTTTCATGATTGTTTTTAACCGCCCAATGCTTAGTAACAGTGCATATGCAGGCCGGTTTCGGTAGGTAATAGACATTCCCCCTTGTATGATGGCATAGCTCTTATCCACCAAACCGGCCACGCAATTAACTTAGAAAAAACAAAGGAAAGACGGATTTAGTCGCACAATAGAAGACTTATCTCTGAGCCTATGCCAGCAGCTCCTGCTTCTGCCAAAAGTGCGCCGCCACCGATTACAATATTCTCCTCAGTAGCGTTATCCAACAACCCTTGAAGTTCAAGAATGCGTTGCATCATTTTTCCCCTTTCATAAGAATAGAACTACGGAATAGAACTACGGCATTAGTCAGAGATTAACCTCAAAAACATATCCCCCAACCAATTTTGGATTTATAGATCAAGAATTCAATTTTTTCAAGGACTATCTTCAACCAATTCGACTTTGCACTTAGGGGCTAAAAGCCCAAACCGGCGGAATTTATCCAAATTACCGTTGTAGCAATTTTTGTGCGTCTTGGCGTAGCACACCACTGAGTAGTGGAGTATTCGCCGAGCGGTTCGCAGATCGCTTCGGGCAGTCATGACCAGACAAGCGTCTGCGAGACGCGCAGAGCGGATGATGAAGTTCAGGTGAGCCTGGTATACTAAACTGACAGTGCAGGATATGTTAATAGAAGGAGTAAAAGGGTTAAGCGAGAGGAAGCCTCAAACCCCAGAATTCACGCTAGCTTACAAAACCCCCACGACAAAAAATCCAAGATAAAATATTAAGTTGAGTTCAATCACAAAGCTGATACCTTGTATCATTATTTTTTTCGCTCACTTTTTTCCGTGGTCTATTCCAAAACCCTTGCCGATTCGATCGAAGATCTACTGCCGCAAACCCAGTGCACCAAATGCGGCTATGCAGGCTGCCGCCCTTATGCGGAAGCCATTGCACACGGCGCTGCAAATTACAATCAATGTCCGCCAGGTGGCTTAGAAGGCGTGCAACGACTTGCCTCATTATTAGGCAAGCCCGTGATTCCGTTAAATCCAGCCAACGGCGCCGAACGACCTCGCCCGTTGGCCATCATTGATGAAAACCTGTGTATCGGCTGCACGCTCTGCATCCAGGCTTGTCCTGTCGATGCCATTATTGGAGCCCCCAAACAAATGCATACGGTGGTGACTTCGTTATGTACTGGCTGCGACCTATGTGTTGCCCCCTGCCCAGTTGATTGCATTTCAATGCAGCCGATCACGGGAACCGCTACCGGCTGGCGCGCGTGGCCACAGAAAGCCGCCGATGCAGCACGCGCACACCATCATTTACGACAGGCTCGAAAAGCTCGTGAACAGGCCCAGACCGAAACACGAATCAGCGCCCGCCAAGCTGCTGCCCATTTAACCAGTCAACCAGCACAGGCAGGATCTGCGCACAGCGCGGACAATGCCGAAGACTCTGCTGCCAAGAAACGCGCCATCATCCAAGCCGCACTTGAGCGCGCACGCCAAAAAAAGGAAACATTGGCTATCCAAGAAACTCGCCCAAAGAATACCGAGCCTGCTACCCCTGCCCGGCCCCAAGAGGCCTCGAATAACAAGCAAAAAAATCGGTGAAAAATTTATGAATGTGACCAAACGCCGGGCAATATATGAGACGCTGCAAAGTCTGAACCCGCACCCGACGACTGAGCTTGAATATAAAACACCGTTTGAACTATTGATTGCAGTTATGCTCTCTGCGCAGGCAACGGATATTTCCGTCAATAAAGCGACCCGCCATCTGTTTAAGGTTGCCAATACACCACAAACCTTACTGGAACTTGGCGAGGCAGGTGTGATCGACTATATAAAGACCATCGGTCTTTTTCGTACCAAAGCAAAAAACCTCATCACAACTTGTAAAATGCTGCTTGAACATTATTCTGGCACGGTTCCCGCCGATCGGGATGCGCTTGAATCGCTGCCTGGCGTTGGTCGAAAAACTGCAAATGTGGTTTTAAATACGGCTTTTGGCCAGCCAACGATTGCGGTTGATACGCATATTTTTCGGGTGGCAAACCGTACTGGCTTAGCACCAGGCAAAGATGTACGGGTCGTTGAAGCGGCGCTCGAGAAATATACGCCTAAAGAGTTTCGGCACGATGCTCATCATTGGTTGATCTTGCACGGCCGTTATGTCTGCAAAGCCCGTCGTCCCGAATGTTGGCATTGCGTAATTGAACCCCTATGCGAGTTTAAAGCTAAAACCCCCGCACCGGATCTAGGACTTAAGACCCCAACTCGGCAACCTCGAGTAAAGTTAAAGTTAGTCACCAAGAATCGAAATTGATTTCCATAGCAGAATAGAACAGGCCAATGTTTAATCCGAGTCAACAAGAAGTCCGACAATTTTTTTGCGAAACCTGGCGCAAGCAGCAGGCAGGCGCCATCCTCACGCCTCTCGAAAATATCGCAGCAAGCTGGATCAGCGAGCATCCAGAGTATCATGAACTGCTTTCGACTCCTGACGCACAAGAACAAGTGTATCTGCCAGAGCAAGGCCAAACCAATCCATTTTTGCATTTATCGATGCACCTCGCCATCAGCGAACAGGTATCGATCAATCAGCCTCCAGGTATTCGCGCAGCGCATGAGCGGCTTGCCGCCAAATTGGGGACAAGCCATGCAGCTCACCATATGATTATGGAATGCCTCGGTGAAACATTATGGCAAGCACAACGTAACCAGACGCCGCTAGATTCAGCCGCCTATCTTGCATGTATTAAACAGCGAGCCTCATAAAAACGCTTGACCTCCTCTCACGAGTGCACAATACTGGATCTCTCATGCCTGTTCCTCGCTTCTTTGTATCAATGCCGCTTATCGCTGGCGAATCAATCACCTTGCCAAACGATGTCGCTCTGCATATGCGTGTCTTACGCTTAACCGCAGGCGACCCAATTATTTTATTCAATGGCATGGGCGGAGAATTTAACGCCACGGTGTTGACTATCGACAAAAAGCAGCTACTCGCGCAAGTAGTCGCACACGACACCTGCGCTCTGCGTAATACAGAGCCGCCCTATCAGCTAACGCTCGCGCAAGGGATTGCAAGTGGCGACAAAATGGATTGGCTGATTGAAAAAGCGGTTGAATTGGGCGTGCACCGAATCGCGCCCATCACTACATCAAAAAGCGTGGTGCGGCTAGCTGGCGAACGAGCCGTGCGTCGTCATCACCACTGGCAAGCCTTAGTGCGCGCCGCCTGCGAGCAATGCGGCCGCAACCAACTGCCCGTCGTTGATGCGCCGATTGATTTCACCACCTG
Organism: Mycoavidus sp. HKI; assembly: GCF_020023735.2. Taxonomy (NCBI): domain Bacteria; kingdom Pseudomonadati; phylum Pseudomonadota; class Betaproteobacteria; order Burkholderiales; family Burkholderiaceae; genus Mycoavidus; species Mycoavidus sp. HKI. The sequence continues at coordinate 190,184 of NZ_CP076444.2, read as the reverse complement.
GCTCAGCACATTGCCCCAAACCGCGCCAGCCAATCATTCGACCCGATTTATGCTATCACCGCGCGCCACGCGCGGCTTTCAGACGCTGCCCGTCACGCCTCCTGCCGAACCCGTGACTCTCCTTATCGGTCCCGAAGGCGGCCTCACTGCAGCGGAAGAACAGGCAGCAACCGCCTATGGTTTTTTTGAACTCTCTCTAGGGCCTCGTATCCTACGGACCGAAACAGCCGGCATTGCTGCATTGGCCGGTTTAGCTATACGCTGGGGCGGCTGATGATAAAGCGAATGAGAAAAAGACCCGAAAATCAACACCGCATTTAGCCCAAAATTCTGTTGCTTCGCGAAATACATCAAGCAGCGTCTCACGCGCTTCTTTGTCAAATTTTTGCGTCGCGGGTAGGCCTTCGAGCACAATCACAAAGCCCGGTTGCGGCCCAGCTTTATAAATTAATTCCGTCAAATTGTCATACAGCGCGTCATAATTTTTACCCTCTTGCCTAGGCAGCAAAAATGAGGTGGTGATCGTACTCAGCACCTCTGCTTTGGTTTGAGCATCCGCACAGAATGCGTACAAAAAATGCTGGCCAAGCTGCCCTGCTTCGCGCGCTAGCTCAAGCACCCGGAATGCGCGAATTGACTGCACAATGTTAGGGCGCACATTCTTAAAAAGGCTCATATTGACCTTATCAGACAGGGGTTCGCTACAAGCGACACCCTTGCTGCTCGACAAAATATATTGAAAGGGGTTAGCGTCGCGCCTGGACAAGCCGCTCACGGCATGCGTGCCGTGCGCCATAAAATTGTCGCTCATACCATTGATTCCATTATGCGCTGAATATCGATTTCATCCTTATGCGGTGAATTGTTGCCAATTCATGCGCATCAAGCACTGAAAAACAGGTGTATCAGATTGCTCTTTTGCGCCGTCGGCATTTCATCGAGCAAGCTTTCACCTTTGATATCCTCTTCTTCCTAAAGGAAAAAAAGTCTTACCTTACGGCGTTCAGACTCTTCGCAAAAACAGATGAAATGTAATTCCAATTACCGTTAAAAGCATAAGAGTAACGTTATTGGCAGCTGGAATCAATATCAACCCATTTCACGGCTAGCCGCGACCACGTCGGCCACGACCAGCGCCGCCATATTAATAATGCGCCGCACCGTAGCCGACTCGGTTAAAATATGAACTGGCTTGGCTGCTCCGAGCAAAATGGGGCCAATCGCAATATTGTTACCCGCTGTGGTTTTGAGCAGGTTGTATGAAATATTGGCGGCGTCGATATTTGGCAGCACCAATAGATTTGCCTCGCCTTTAAAAGTCGAATCTGGCAAAATTTCTCGGCGTAAACGCTCATCGAGCGCGCAATCGCCATGCATCTCACCATCCACATCAAGCCCGGGAGCTCGTTCTCGCAAAATTGCCAATACCTCACGCATTTTCTGAGCAGAAGGCGCATTACTTGAGCCAAAATTAGAGTGCGAAAGCAGAGCAATCTTAGGTTCAATGCCAAAACGGGATACTTCTTCTGCCGCCATGAGGGTAATTTCTGCCAACTCGCTAGGCGTTGGATCAACATTAACGTGTGTATCCACTAAGAAAATTTGCCGGCCGGGCAAAATTAAACCGTTCATTGCCGCATACACTGAACACTCTGGGCGTTTGCCGATGACCTGATCAATGAAATGCAAATGACGATGAGTGGTGCTAATGGTGCCGCAAATCATACCGTCGGCTTCGCCTTTATGCACCAGCATGGCGCCAATTAATGTCGTACGCCGGCGCATTTCAACTTTTGCCAGCTGCTCGGTAATGCCCTTGCGCGCCATCTTTTTATAATAAGTCTGCCAGTAATCGCGGTAACGTTCGTCATATTCCGGATTCACAATCTTGCAATCTTGCCCAGGAACTAAGCGCAACCCATAGCGCGCAATCCGTTGCTCAATGACGGCTGGGCGGCCAACTAAAATAGGATAGGCAATTTTTTCGTCGACAATGATTTGCACCGCACGCAGAATACGTTCTTCTTCGCCCTCACAAAATACAATACGTTTTTTGTCTGCCGCCGTGCTACGAGCAACCGCAAAGATCGGCTTCATAATCGTGCCGCTATGGTATACAAATTGCTGCAAATGCTGCTGATAAGCATCCATATCCTCGATCGGCCGGGTGGCCACGCCTGCGGCCATTGCCGCCCGAGCTACAGCAGGGGCAATTTTTACAATTAAGCGCGGATCGAACGGCTTTGGAATCAGATATTGCGCTCCAAACGATAAGTCTTGAATCCCATAAGCGCTGGTCACGATATCGCTTTGTTCTTGCCGAGCGAGCTCAGCCAGCGCATCGACTGCGGCAATTTCCATTTCACGAGTGATGGTGGTCGCGCCAACGTCAAGCGCCCCTCGAAAAATAAATGGAAAACAGAGAACATTGTTCACTTGATTGGGATAATCCGTACGGCCCGTTGCCAAGATAGCATCAGGGCGTACAGCCAGCGCCAATTCCGGCAAAATTTCTGGGGTAGGATTAGCCAACGCCATAATCAATGGTTGCGGCGCCATGCGCTTGACCATTTCTTGTTGTAGCACGCCCGCTGCCGACAAACCAAGAAAAACATCCGCATCCACAATTACTTCAGCCAACGTGCGCGCTTCGGTAGCTTGCACAAAGCGGGCTTTATCTGGATCCATAAGTTCCGTGCGGCCTTGGTAAACCACGCCAGCGAGATCAGTCACCCAAATATTTTTTAGCGGCAAACCCAGGTCTACCAGCAGGTCTAAACAAGCAAGCGCGGCCGCACCCGCACCAGAAGTGACCAATTTAATCTCGGTGATTTTTTTGTCCACCACTTTAAGGGCGTTGATAATCGCGGCCGAGACCACAATCGCAGTACCGTGTTGATCATCATGAAAAACCGGGATTTTCATCCGCTTACGGCATTCGCGCTCGACAATAAAGCAATCTGGCGCTTTTACATCTTCAAGATTAATACCGCCAAAAGTCGGTTCAAGTGCAACGATGACCTCAACCAATTTTAAGGGGTCTTTTTCATTGATCTCAATATCAAAAACATCAATCCCAGCAAATTTTTTGAACAAAACCGCCTTACCTTCCATCACGGGCTTAGCCGCCAGCGGGCCTATATCGCCTAGCCCCAATACGGCGGTACCATTCGTCACCACCCCAACCAGATTACTGCGCGCTGTAAAGCGCGCAGCATTCAGTGGATTTGCTTGAATTTCTTCACACGCAGCGGCCACTCCTGGCGAATAGGCCAGGGCCAGATCACGCTGGTTAAGCATTTGCTTGGTAGGAGTGACAGCGATTTTTCCAGGGACAGGAAATTCGTGGTAATCAAGCGCGGCGTCGCGCAATTTACTGTTGTATGGAGTCGACATGAAAAAGCCAATTATTGTAATAAAGTACTACGTCAGGATTCTTACCCAGCATTTTAGCGCTATTCTTCATTTTCCTCATGCTAACTGAATTTGATGTCATCGAGCGCTTTTTCACGCGCCCCCGCCAAACACCCTACGCACCCAGCATTATGCTGGGCACGGGGGACGATTGCGCGCTGCTTAACCTCGCCCCTAATCACCATTTAGCGGTATCCACTGATATGCTGGTTGCCGGGCGCCATTTTTTTGCGGATACAGATCCACGCGGACTGGGTCATAAGGCGCTCGCAGTGAATTTGTCTGATCTCGCTGCAATGGGCGCCACGCCACGCGCCTTTACCCTTGCCTTAGCTCTGCCTGAGGCGCGCGCGCAATGGCTCGCGCCATTTAGCGAGGGCTTATTTGCACTCGCAGATCAATACGACTGCGAACTGATTGGCGGCGATACCACTGCCGGCCCACTCAATCTCTGCCTGACTGTATTTGGCGAGGTCAAGCATGGACAAGCGCTCACACGGGCGGCAGCCTGCGTTGGCGATGATATTTGGGTATCAGGGGTGTTAGGCGATGCCCGCCTGGCACTCGGCGCACTGCGCCAGGAATGGACTGTCACGACTCATGATTGGCCTGCGCTGCAACGCGCACTTGAATGGCCACAACCGCGGATTGCATTAGGCCAGGCGTTGACGGGGATTGCCCATGCAGCACTTGACCTATCGGATGGCCTCGCCGGTGATTTAATGCACCTGGTCAAACGCTCTAAGGTTAATGCCATCATCGAAGTTGATCAACTGCCGCGCTCCGCCATCTTAGAAAAGCAGCCGCTTACCATACAACAACGCTGTACGCTAAGTGGTGGCGACGATTATGAGTTATGCTTTACCGCTCCCACCAATAGCCGTGGCGCACTGGCAGCACTGGCAGAAAATCTGGGCCTACCGCTTACTCGTATCGGTACAATAACGGCCTTTGATCCATCCAAGGCACAGATCCTGTGGCACACCACCAATAACACTCCACTGTGCGCACCACTACGTGGATTTGACCATTTTGACACTCATGTATCCTGAGACTGCAACGACCGCTGGCAAGCCGCCTGCTCCGAAACAACCTAAGCAACGGCTAACGGTGTGTTTTTTGTTTTCACATCCAGCCCATATAATGTCGCTTGGCTTAGGCAGCGGACTGTCACCGATTATGCCCGGAACGTTAGGCACATTATTGGGTTGGTTATCCTTCGTTGCGCTTGATCGTTATTTTGCGCCTGAGCACTGGTTAGCACTGATTGTGATTGGCTTTTTAGCGGGTATCCCAGCTTGCGCCTATACCGCCAAGGCACTTGGCGCACAAGACCCAAGCGCGGTGAATTGGGATGAAACCGTTGCCTTCTGGTTGGTACTACTCTTTGTCATGCCCGCCCCCTTTTCGATGCAGTTGGCAGCCTTTTTAATCTTTCGATTTTTCGATATGGTTAAACCACAGCCAATCCGTTATTTTGACCAGCGGGTTAAAGGCGGTCTCGGCATCATGCTAGACGACATAGCAGCGGCGCTTTGTACTTTACTGACGCTTGCACTGTGGACACGGTTCGCCTCTTATTGATCCACTTATCACCGACGATTTTTTCATGGAAACAGACAGTGTCATTCATCAGTTGGCCATTCGGGTTGGCAATCAGCTACGCGCCGGGCGGCTATTCTTAACCAGTGCAGAATCCTGCACGGGCGGACTTGTAGCCGCCGCGATTACAGAGATTTCCGGTAGTAGCCAATGGTTTGAGCGTGGTTTTATCACGTATTCTAACCAATCGAAAACGGCAATGATTGGCGTGCCAACTGAACTTATTGAACGGCACGGCGCAGTGAGCGAACCGGTCGCCCGAGCCATGGCTGAAGGTGCGCTACGCAATAGCCGCGCGCAAATTGCCGTCGCTATCACAGGCCTTGCTGGACCCGGTGGCGCAACTGAACACAAACCCGTTGGCACGGTTTATTTTGCCTGGAGCAACCGTCTGCATACCACCAGCGAAATGCTATTATTCAAAGGTGAGCGCCAACAGATTCGCCGGTCAGCGGCAACGCATGCATTACGTGGCATTTTGAGGCTGCTAGACGAGCAAGAAGTCTAAAAAACAAAATTGGAAGTTGACGTTTTCGTGCGCGATCGGCATAATCTGCATTCTTTGGCGAATTAGCTCAGTCGGTTAGAGCGACGGAATCATAATCCGCAGGTCCGGGGTTCGAATCCCTGATTCGCCACCATTTAATTATGGCTTTGCACGCAGTCATTCCAAAGCTTTCTTTTGCCAGCTCCCCATGGAGCAATTAACGGTGCAATACGCGGCACAGACTCCCAAAAGTCGCGATTATAATAACGCAACGAAAGAATCGGTTGCGAAAATGACCTAAAATCAGCAGTGTCAGTAAAAACGGGATAAAGCAAGACTTGCTCATTGCTGATGGTCTGAAATTCAAGCGTGATAAGTCAAGTCATTTGGCGTAAACAAAGACCCCTAGATCTGATGAATCGCATACAACAACTCAGCTACGAGAAAGATTTCTACCTTGCCTTCATGCGAGCCAAAGGCGACGAGTTTCAGCGTTTATTCGAAAAATTGATGCAAAAAGCTCATCAGAATGATTTCATGGCCTGTTGTCCGTGGGGCAATCTTGGCGACCGAAAAAACGATGGGTACCTTTCATCAACACGTACCTTGTTCCAGTGCTATGCTCCAAACGAATTAGCGGCAAAGAAGACTATCAAGAAGATCCATGAGGGCTTTCAAGGGGCGTTAAAATACTGGGAAGAATATTTCGATGAGTGGACATTCGTCCACAACGCCCCAGATGGCCGTTTAGGACCGGACCTCATTAAAAGCGCTTCTCGAACTTCGCCAACAAAATCCGAGGCTTAAAATCAGCCTTTACGGATACGAAGAAATGCTCACGAAGTTCCGTCAGTTAAATCCTCAGGATTTGGAGTCCTGGTTTGGCCCTTCACTCACTATGGAAGCGAATGTCAATCTTTCATACAGTGATTTGAAACTTGTGCTCGATCACATTAGCATCGGGGCGGAACCCAAGACGAGTGAGGTAAAAGATGTATCGCGCGGGAAAATCGAGGCCAATCTTTTATCGCCAGTTGTCGCCGATTTTCTAAAAATCGGCATGCGAAAATCATCACTCGTTAGAGAATTCTTTGAAGCTTGGAGAGATCCGACCTATGGTGAACAAATTGCATCAGCATTTAAAGCTGAATATCTAACTTTAAGAGAGAGTACACCCCCTCTTCTTCCTGATCTGATTTTTGGTCAGCTTGAAGCATGGGCAGGAGGTACGGCAAATACAAGCCCACAACACAAGGCCGCCGTACTGGCTGTCATGGCCTATTTGTTTGAAGAGTGTGAGATCTTTGAGGATGCTCAGGCAACTTTGAGGGTACCCAAACAAGGACATCAGTATGATCTTGCCATCTAAGCACCTTTCACAGGATCGCGCATTGTTAAGCTCAAAAATGGGCTGGTAACACGGAGAATCTCTTGATCCATAGTATCTTTAGCACGCTGCCAACATTCAAGAAGCTTTGCGATCTAAGGCCAGGGCTCAATGTCTTGCTGGCCGAAAAAACCAAAGGCGCAAGCAGCAAACAAACTCGCAATCGTGCCGGCAAAACGAGTTTCGTCGAGATTGTGAATTTTCTGATGGGCGCAAACGCCGAAAAAACCTCGATTTTCAAAACTCCAGAGCTTATTGATCATACCTTTGGCATAGACTTCGATGTGCAGAGTGTCCGCACTGTTGTCGAACGTAGTGTCGGGACTACCAAATCCGAGATCTGCGTGATAAGCCCACCAACTGCCAACGCTAAATACTCCGTGACAGATTGGAACAGCGTACTCGGTGAAAGTATGTTCGGCCTAAGCAGCTTAGAAACTGCGGGCAGCTCCCCTCCTACATTCCGTTCGCTTTTTACGTATTTCGCCCGCCGGCAATCAAGCGAAGCCTTCACAACCCCCGAAAAGCAAGCAGGCAAACAAAAAACCGGTGATATGCAGATGGCACTGATGTTTTTACTCGGATTGGACTGGCAGATAGCACGCGATTGGCAAATTGTCCGCGATCAAGAAAAGATGCTAGAAGTGTTAAAAAAAGTGGCTGAGAATGGAGCATTTGGCTCAATCGTCGGCAAAGCAGCCGACCTACGCACACAGGTAACTCTGCAAGAAGCCCACCTCAGCAAACTCTCTGCACAAATCGAAAGTTTCCGAGTCCTGCCAGAGTACCGAGAGCTAGAAGTCGAAAGTGCTTAGCTAACTCGTCAACTTAATGAACTCGCCAACGACAACACTATTGATTTCGCGGCTATCAGTGACCTGGAAAACGCTCTCAAATTAGAAGTTCCTCCTGAACTCGAGGATCTGCAAACTATTTACCGAGAGGCGGGTATCACGCTACCGGGAATGGTGATGCAACGCTACGAAGATGTTAAAAGCTTCCACGAATCGGTCGTGCGAAATCGCAAGGATTATTTGTCCAGCGAACTTGAAGCGGCAAACCAGCGCATTAGAGTTCGTGATAGGGAGAAGGCTCAGTTGGATCAGCGGCGCGCCGAAGTCATGAGTATCCTCAAAAGCCATGGCGCACTTGACCAATTCCTTAAACTACAGGCGGAGTTTGGACGACTTGAGTCGGAAGCAAAATCCTTACGGCAACACTTAGCAACGGTGGAACAAATAGAGAGCACAAAAAACGAGCTAAAAATTGAGCGTAGCATGCTCATGCTTCGGCTACAACGTGACTTCACTGAACGAAAAGAGCAGTTGTCTGAAGCAATCATTGCCTTTGAGGGAACATCACAGCGACTCTACGAGGCGGCTGGCAGCATGACTATCGACGCAACTCTGAACGGGCCCTCATTCAAATTTCAGATGCAAGGCCAACGCAGCAAAGGCATCAAAAACATGCAAATTTTCTGCTTCGACATGATGCTTATGCGCTTATGCGCGAAGCGCCAGATAGGTCCGAATTTTCTGATACATGATAGCCACCTATTTGATGGTGTTGATGGCCGACAAGTCATTAGTGCACTACGCCTAGGCGCAGAAATTTCCGCAGAGCTCGGTTTCCAATATATTGTAACGATGAACGAGGACGATGCGTTCAAAGAAAAAATTGACGGCTTCGATCTCAGTGACTACGTGTTGCCTACCCGTCTAACCGATGCAACCGAGGATGGCGGGTTATTTGGTATTAGATTTGGCTAATATTCAGATGCCGAACATTCGAGAGTGACTCAAGTTGACATGGTGAGGCGTCGGTAGACGGCTTCGGTCTCTTGTACAAACAATGTTTTCTCAAAATGCACCTCACTTTTGCGCCGGGCGGACTCTCCCATCGCTCGCAAGGTCTCAGGCTTGCCTGTAATCTCCCTAAGCAAACTCGAGATCGCATCGGGATCGCGCTGCGGGACAATCCAGCCATCTTCGCCATCAGAGACATTCTCTGATAAGCCCCCGCAATTTGCCACAATAACGGGCTTCCCCATCGCCATCATTTCGCGACAAGCAAAAGAAATCGCCTCTGCATAGGAGAGCACAAAACCAATATCGAAAGCCGCGATGCATGGCCGTACATCCAATAAATTCTCAGCGAAGGTAACATGCTCGGACATGCCGAGTTGAGCAACTTGTTGCCGCTGCGAAGAACTCGGACTTTCACCCGCAATCAAGATATGCATCGTTTCGCGCACCAGGACAGGCAAGCTCGCGATTGCCGTCACCATATCGATCCACCCCTTGTAGTCGGCAGTACCTGCAACACTCCCAACAATGAATTTACCCGCATGTTCAGGGCCGACCATACGCAAACGTGCATGCTGCGAGGCTTCGTCGTTAAAAGGGTGAAAATGCTCTACATCTACACCATTTGGGATCACCGACACCTCGCGCTTAGCATAAGGCGTACCGTCAAGCAGACGGCTGGTGTGACGTGATACCGCAATCACGTGATCGGTTGCATATTTCACTCGAAGCTGACTGCCGAAATGCTTTCCGACTGGTAGCGAGTTATGTTTTGTATAAACTACCCGCGGCCTTTTCCCATGCAAGCCGAAGATAGCGTACATGACCAAACGATGGTCCGGTGAACCGTTAACGTGCACAATGTCGAAACGTTCTTTTTCGAACATCGTGCGCAACCGTTTGCGCGTACTGAATATGTCCCGCCATTCCCTCGGCTTACTCGGAAAAGGCATAGCAACAACGTTAATGTTAGGGATGGCTTGGCAAAGCAGGTACAGCTTGCTTGTGGGTGGAACCGCAACCCATATTTCGTGATGCGCTCGTAGCGACTCGGCCAGAATGGCTATATAGGTTGTATGGCCGCCACCATAGCTCACGTGGAAGTTTGTGTATAGAATTTTCATTGATGAGTCTCGAATTTCTTTGAAATATCTGTTTCATTATCCAGATTATTTCCTATTGATTATTATAATATTTTAACCTAAACTAATTATTGATGTAATTTATGTCAGCGAAATTTATGCTTGAAATACTTGAAAAGTATCAACATTCAATTGCTGGATTAATTGCTATTACGGGATGGATTGTGACCTATCAATTCGGTGTTCTTAGAGACCGTAAGAACAAACAACGCGACCTCATTACTGAATATTTACTAGACGCCTATCGGAAACTAGAGTCTGCGTCTAACCGAGAAAAATTGACGGATAGTCAAATCGCTAATGTTGAATCTGCCATAGCAGATATTCAGATTTTTGGTTCAAAAGAACTCATCGCCGCCATAGATAAATTTATGGAAGAATTTGTTGCGAATAAAAACATCGATTTAAGCGGAATTTTATCGCTGTTGCGTGAAGATATACGGCAAGCACTTCATTTACCCTGGACCAATAACGCATTGCGTCATTTCCGATTATAAATATTGGGTTGCAAAATACCGGCAATGGACTGGCTAACTGACTAAGCCAGCTTTGCCTCTAATGTCCCATGTAATGCATTACAAACAATCAACTTTTCTGCCCTATACAAATCATTGAGTGTAAGCGTGCGCTCAGTGGCATCCCATGTTGCATCTTCAAGTAAGGCTGCGCGCATGGTGCCAGGCAAAAGCCCACTTTTAACCGGCGGAGTCACCCAACGATCTTTAAGTTTAATAAAAATACTACTACGCGCTCCTTCAGTGACCTCGCCGCGTGTATTACAAAACAGCAAATCAAATACATTAAGGCGCTTAGCTTCAGTCTGAGCACGCTCATAGCTTGGGCGTACGGTTGTTTTATAACGTAACCATACATCGCCTGCCGCCACTGGCGCAAAACCCGCGTCCGCCGCAAGCAGCACTTTGACGGGTTGATGCAGCGACACAAATGGCATATTTGTGATTTCAATCTCGCCATATTTATTTAAGGTCAGCCGCAGCCGTTGTGCCGAGTTTGCTGGCAAGGTAGCGATCGTTGCATCGAGTCTCGTGCGCAAGGCGTTAATATCCCAGTTAAAACCAAAATAATGCGCAGTTTCACGCAAACGCTGCCAATGCCGCGCAAGATGACGCACCCCCTGCTCGCGTGTTGCGTACATCGTCTCAATCAGCGCAAAACCTGGATCCATCTCAGTTAAAAAACGGGCTTTTAATCTACATTCGGCGTATTCATCGGCCACGACGCTATCGTATACAATTCCCGCCCCAATCCCTAGACGGCCATCGCGCAGGCCGTCAGAGCGCCGCGCCTCGAGGGTCAAGGTGCGAATTGCCACCGATAGACAGAAATTGCCGCAGGCCGGTATGGATCCATTAGGCACCGCTGGCAGAGATAGCAAAGGTAATTGACTAGATGGGGTTGCAGTTGACAACGATGACGGTCTTAACGGGGGCGCATCAAGCCAACCAATGGCTCCGGTATATACGCCACGCTCCGTACTCTCAAGTGCCCGAATCAATTGCATCGCACGATATTTGGGGGCGCCCGTAATCGAGCCCGATGGAAAAAGCGCACGCATAATCACGGCAAAATTAACCTCCGCACGCAATTGCGCGGTTACGGTCGAGGTCATTTGCCAAACCGTCGGGTGTGGTTCAACCGCAAATAAGGCGGGTACTTGCACCGAGCCAGTCTGTGCGATACGGCTAATATCATTGCGCAGCAAATCAACAATCATTAGATTTTCTGCGCAGGTTTTCGGCTCAGAAGCTAACGCAGTGGCAGCATCGGTATCCGCTAACGCTTCAGGCACGCGGGCAGCCGTGCCTTTCATCGGCTGGGCGGTGATTTTTCCTACTTGGTGACGCAAGAAAAGTTCCGGCGAGCAAGAAATGAGCCAACGATCATTGGGCAGCGCAATGAGTGCGCCGTAGGATACCGGTTGACGCCCACGTAAGCGCCGATACAAGCCAACGGGTGAACCGAAAGCTTTGAAATTCAGCCGATACGTGTAATTGATTTGATATGTATCTCCGGCATGCAATGCCGCCTGGATCGATGAAAGCGCCTGCTTAAAATCAGCTTCATCTACGCTGGCGTGGAGTTCGGCAATACCGGCCACACTCGGCTCAAGAGCCGCTGCATCACGCATGGCAAGCCATGCGTCAGCTTCATGCCGTGCCAGATGTGCGCACTCACGAAACAACAAGAACCGAAATGACGGCGTGGTTGCGCTGTCATGGTTTGGCTCAGCCCATTCTGTTTGCTTGAGCAGCGCCCGCACACCCCATTCATAGTCAGCTAATGCAACCGCATGCAGCCCAGCGCGCAAGTCAGCGTCTACGGCATTACACACAGAGTCCCAATCGCCTATCTCAACGCATATACGTTGATGCGCTAAACCGGTGTACAGGCGACTCGTAGGGGCTACCTCGCTCGCGTCACAATCATCGAGCAAAGCAAAGCAATCAGCGTCCGTTAAATCCGTGACTACCATCATCTCACCTAAACATCTTCCTTAACGTCACGGCACCACTCTCAATCTTAGAACTACGCAACGTAAAGGTTTGAGGCTTATTCGAAAAAGCTTTTGACTCGATCGAACCAGCGCTTGCTTTGCGGGTTATGTCGCTCGCCGCCATCCGCTAACGATTGCTCAAATTGCTTAAGCAATGCCCGTTGGTCGTCGGTGAGTTTAACTGGGGTTTCAACTTGCACGTGCACGTAGAGGTCCCCCGCCACATTGGAACGCACCCCTTTAATACCTTTACTGCGCAAGCGGAAAGTTTTCCCTGGCTGCGTGCCTTCCGGTACGTTAAAGCTCGCGCGCCCATGCAGAGTGGGCACTTCTATGTCCCCGCCCAGAGCCGCAGTGGTAAATGGCATCGGCATCTGGCAATGCAAATCGTCACCATCACGCTCAAAAACGGCATGTGGCTTGATATGAATTTCTACATATAAATCCCCCGGCGGACCACCATTTAGGCCAGGCTCGCCATTACCTGATGAGCGGATGCGCATGCCATCATTAATGCCGGCGGGGATATTGACGGCCAGGGTCTTATTTTTTTTGACTTTACCGGCACCGTGACAAGAGTTACATGGCTGTGCAATATAGTTACCGCTACCATGGCACTTTGGGCAGGCTTGCTGAACGCTGAAAAATCCTTGCGACATCCGCACAGCTCCCGTGCCAGAACAACCTGGGCAGGTCTGTGGTTTCGTGCCGGCCGCGGCCCCCGAACCACTGCAGGTCGTGCATGACTCCCAGGAGGGTACCCGAATTTGGGTTTCGTAGCCGCGGGCAGCCTGCTCAAGTGAAATTTCCATGCCATAACGCAAATCGGCGCCTCGATACACGCGCGAACCACCGGCCTGACCACGTCCTTGGCCACCGCCAAAAATATCGCCAAAGATGTCGCCAAAGGCATCTGCAAAACCACCGAAACCTTGCTGCCCGCCGCCCATATTGGGGTCAACGCCAGCATGACCATATTGATCATAGGCTGCGCGTTTTTGCGGGTCGGAAAGCATTTCATAGGCTTCTTTGACCTCTTTAAAATGCGCTTCTGAGTCTTTATTATCTGGGTTACGGTCCGGGTGATGCTTCATCGCAAGCTTACGATATGCTTTCTTGATTTCGTCATCGCTTGCGTTTTTGGGGATCCCCAAAACGTCGTAGTAATTCCGTTTCGCCATATTGATTCAGGATTCGCTTAAATTTTTAGCGAACCGCTCCATGTCTACAAATAAGATTTGCCCGGCGAACCGAAAGGTTCACCAGGCATTGTTGATGCGGCTTTCAATTAAAGCACGCGCTCTTTCAGCAAGCTTTAGTCTTTCTTAACTTCCGTGAAATCAGCATCAACCACATCTTCTTTCGAGCCGCCGGCCTCTGCCTGAGCCGCGCCGGCTGACTCACCTGCCGCCTGATCTGCTTGCATATTGGCATACATTTTTTCACCCAGTTTTTGTGAAACTTGGGCGAGCGCTTCGATCTTTGCATCGAACTCCGCTTTATCCGCATCGCTACGCTTTAGCATCTCTTCAAGCGCTTTTAATGCGTCCTCAATGCTAGTCTTCTCGCTAGCATCAAGCTTATCGCCATGCTCAGCCAGCGCTTTCTTGGTGCTATGTGCTAAGGCATCGCCTTGATTGCGCGTATCGGCCAGCTCGCGCAGCTTCTGGTCTTCAACAGCATTGGCTTCAGCGTCTTTCACCATCTGTTCAATTTCAGCTTCAGACAACCCTGAGTTGGCTTTAATCGTGACCTTGTTTTCTTTGCCAGTTGCCTTATCCTTAGCCGACACATGCAAAATCCCATTGGCGTCAATATCGAAAGTCACTTCGATTTGCGGCAACCCACGCGGCGCAGGAGCAATTCCTTCAAGGTTAAATTCACCCAGCAATTTATTCACCGCAGCCATTTCACGCTCGCCCTGGAACACTTTGATTGTCACGGCGGGCTGATTGTCATCGGCCGTTGAGAACACTTGTGAATATTTCGTAGGGATCGTGGTGTTCTTTTTAATCATCTTGGTCATCACGCCGCCCAGCGTTTCAATCCCAAGCGATAATGGCGTCACGTCGAGCAATAGCACATCGGTACGGTCCCCCGACAGCACTTGGCCCTGAATCGCGGCGCCCACAGCTACTGCTTCATCTGGATTGACGTCACGGCGAGGTTCTCTACCGAAAAATTCTTTGACCTTCTCTTGCACTTTTGGCATACGCGTCATGCCGCCAACCAAAATAACGTCGTGAATCTCGCTCACTTTCACGCCCGCATCTTTGATCGCGGTACGGCATGGCTCGATCGTGCGTGTGATCAACTCCTCAACCAGCGCCTCAAGTTTGGCACGCGTAATCTTCATGTTCAGATGCTTAGGCCCGCTTGCATCCGCCGTAACATAGGGCAGGTTAATTTCGGTTTGTTGCAGACTCGAAAGCTCGATTTTGGCTTTTTCAGCAGCTTCTTTTAGGCGTTGCAACGCCAGCACATCTTTCGATAGATCAACGCCCTGCTCTTTTTTAAACTCGCCGATAATGTAGTCAATAATGCGCTGATCAAAGTCCTCGCCACCCAGGAAAGTATCGCCGTTGGTCGACAGGACTTCAAATTGCATTTCGCCATCAACGTCGGCTATTTCGATGATCGATACGTCAAAGGTGCCGCCGCCTAAGTCATAAACGGCGATTTTACGATCCCCTTTTTCTTTTTTGTCCAACCCAAAAGCAAGCGCTGCCGCAGTAGGCTCGTTGATGATGCGCTTGACTTCAAGCCCAGCAATCCGGCCTGCGTCTTTGGTTGCCTGGCGCTGACTGTCATTAAAGTAAGCAGGTACGGTGATAACCGCCTCGGTGACCGGCTCGCCTAGATAGTCTTCCGCCGTTTTTTTCATTTTGCGCAGGATTTCAGCCGAAATTTGTGGTGGCGCAAGTTTTTCGCCACGCACGTCAACCCAGGCATCATTATTATCTGCTTTAATGATTTTATATGGCATTAAGCCAATGTCTTTCTGCACTTCTTTTTCTTCAAAACGCCGCCCGATCAGGCGCTTAACTGCGTAAATCGTATTACGTGGATTGGTCACGGCTTGCCGCTTAGCCGGCGCACCGACAAAAATCTCACCATCTTCCATATAAGCCACGATAGAAGGCGTGGTACGAGCGCCTTCTGAATTTTCAATCACTTTGACCTGATTGCCTTCCATCACTGAGACGCAAGAGTTGGTGGTGCCGAGGTCAATGCCGATAACTTTACCCATTTTATTCTCCTAATCTTTTAAAGCTTTGTAAGTGTATTACTTACCTGTTTATTCAAACTAAATTGAAAATAAGTACGATATGCTTATTTTCAAGGTGTATTTTTACGCAAGGCCAGCATGAGGCACAGGCGTTGGCGTAGAGTTCTTAAGCTCGCAGACAGTCACGAGCGCCGGGCGCAGGACACGCTCAGCAATCAGATAGCCTTTTTGCAAAACGGTAACGACCGTATTGGGTTCCTGCTCAGCACTGACCATTGAAATGGCTTGATGCAGATGCGGATCGAATTTCTCGCCAAGCGCTGGACTAATCGCCACGACACGTCCTTTTTCAAGCGCATTATTAAACTGGCGCAGAGTCAGTTCAATCCCTTCGCGCACTTTGGCGATATCGCTTGAAGAATCGGTCAGAGCGGCTTCAAAACTGTCCAGCACAGGCAAAAGATGCTCAGCGAAACGCTCTATTGCGAATTTATGTGCTTTTTCAACATCCTCTTGGGCGCGGCGGCGCATATTTTCGGTTTCAGCCTTTGCACGCAGGTAATTTCCCTCGAGTTCGGCGATTTTTTCCAGCGCCTTGACAAGCGCCGGCTCAATCAGCGGGGTACTTTCTTGCGGTGTGGCCTCAGTCTTTGGCACATCATGTGGCTGAATCGTTTGGTCAGGCTGCTTTTCTTCCATATTTAATCTGCTTATCCAGTTTAAAAGAATAATTTTACACAACGCACGTATCCCGTTAAAGGAAGTTTTACGGTATACAACTTTTATAAGAACTTATATTTAGGGCCAAACCCTTTATTTCAAGAGGGGGCCCGACGAATTTTGAGCCACCCAACCTTGCAGGTGCACTCTGACCAATTCTGCTAGGCTAGCGATAAACGACGGCGCAGCATTCAGACATTGAATGTAATGATATTCCTCGCCTCCCGCCTGCAGAAAAATATCGCGCCCTTCCATGCCGATTTCTTCGAGCGTTTCTAAACAATCTGCCGGAAAGCCAGGACAAAATACATCAACCCGCTTTACCCCTGCCGCCCCTAACTCCTTGAGTACTAATGCAGTATCAGGCTTGAGCCATGCAGCACGACCAAAGCGTGATTGAAACGTTAACAGAGATTCAGTTTCCGATAAATTCAATGCTTGCGCTAACAAGGTTGCGGTTAGCTGACAGTGTATATAGTATGGATCACCTAAATCGATGATGCGCTTAGGCACTCCATGAAAGCTCAGCAGCAAGCGGCCTCCTAAGGCAAAATCCGGCTTGCCATGCACCGCCCAATGAGCGCGTACCTGTGCCGCAAGTGCCGCAATATAAGGCGGAAAATCCGCATAGTGCCGAATCGTTCGCAACTCAGGCTGGTTGCGCATATGCTGCAAAGCAGTAAACGCGCGATCAAAAGAGGAGGCGGTAGTGGCTGCGCAATATTGTGGATACATCGGCACCAACAAGATACGCTCGATCCCTGCGCGCTTTAATTGGGTCAGCATAGCAGGGATATTGCGCGCGCCATAGCGCATCGCGTATTCCACACTGACCTCGTCACCTTGCGCTTTAAGTTGCTGTTGCAATGCTTTAGCCTGTTGCTCGGTATAGACCCGCAAAGGCGAGCCTTCAGGCAACCATATTGACGCATATTTAGCCGCCACTGGGCGCCCGCGCAAGGGCAATATAAACAAGCGCAAAATCCATTGCCAGATCAATGCTGGAATTTCAATCACACGCGGATCAGATAAAAATTCGGCCAAATAACGCCTAACGGCGCGTGGCGTTGGCGCATCCGGTGTACCAAGGTTAATCAACAATACCGCAACACGCGATGAATGACTTGGGCGGGCCTGTGGTTCAAGCTCAAAATGCATCGGGACAGACCATAAGAAATAAGGAAATGAACAAGATCAGCGATGATTTTTTTGAAAAACCGAGACTATCGCAAGATTTTTATATATAGCCTATTTTTTTATTTACACCTCGCATAAATTGGTTTATATTTATACTTAATGGTATAAATTATGGCTTGCTCCAAATAAAGTACTGAGTGTGTGTACGAATATGCATCAGTAAAAGCAATGCCAATAAATCATTAGGCTCAATATGCTACCTATGTTAAATTTGAAAAAACTGAGGGAATACGTCATGGCTATCGCTTTATTTGACACACTAAAATTTGCTAAACGCCTGAAAGAAGCAGGCGTTTCAAGCGCTCACGCAGAAGCTGAGGCAGAAGTCTTATCAGAGATATTTGCCGTCAACTTCCAAGAGCTGCCCACCAAACAAGACTTGCAAGCTGTTAAAGAAGAGTTACAGCATGAAATAAAAGATGTGCGCACTGAGATAAAGGATTTGCGGACTGAGATAAAAGGGGTGCGTGAAGAGTTACGCGTTGAAATAAAAGATGTAAGAGTTGAAATAAAAGACCTGAGAAAAGATATCTCTGGTTTCCGCACCGAGGTGGATTCCAAGCTGGAAAAACTCGAACTGCGCTTAACCATTAAACTTACATTCATTATGGCGGCTCTGCTTGGCGCTGCGGCAGCACTGAGCAAATTTTTCAGTTAATCAAGGCCACCAAAGCTCACGATTAACGTTAACCTGAGCCAGGCTATGACTGTCATATTTTGGTTAACGCTGGCTCAGTGCTTGCGATAGCAATTTTGCGGTGATATCAACAATCGGAATCACACGTTGATACGCCATGCGCGTCGGACCAATGACGCCGAGTGTGCCCACAATTTTGCCATCGACTTCATAGGATGAGGTGACAACACTCATTTGCTCAATCGGTACGAGCGTTGATTCACCGCCGATAAAAATTTGCACGCCTTGCGCATGGCTAGAGACATCAAGCAATTGTAACAAACCGGTTTTCTGGTCAAATATATCAAATAGCTTGCGCAAGCGGTCCATATCGGATGATAAATCCGCGACCTCAAGTAAATTCCGTTCGCCAGAAATCAATACGGCTTCGCCCGAATCGGAAACCTCGGTACTTGCGACAATCGCGGCTTGCATTAAATGAGTCATATTGCCACGCAGTGCTTCGATTTCTTCACGTAAGCGTTGGCGGACTTCATTAAAGCTTAAACCCGCATAATTCGCATTAATATAATTTGATGCCTCAATCAGCTGCGCAGGCGAATATTCCTTTTGCGTCGCCATAATGCGGTTTTGCACATCGCCTTCAGGGGTCACAATGATCAGCAGGATGCGTTTTTCCGAAAGCCGCATAAACTCGATCTGCTTAAATATATGGCTGCGGCGCGGCGTCAAGACAACCCCGGCAAATTGCGACAAACTCGATAGCACACTGGCCGCAGCCGCCACCAGCTTGGCCGGCTCACCCGGCTGCAGCCGGGTGCGGACCGTACTTTCAACTTGAGCATCGTCCGTAAGCGGCTGAGCCACCAGCATCGTATCGACGAAGAGGCGGTAGGCGCGTGGCGTAGGGATGCGTCCTGCCGAGGTATGTGGACTCACAATAAGCCCACATTCCTCAAGGTCAGACATAACATTACGGATCGTCGCAGGACTCAGCTCAAGGCCAGAATATTTAGAAAGCGTGCGCGAACCCACTGGCTGACCTTCGGCAATATACCGTTCAATCAGGGTTTTCAGCAAAATCTTGGCGCGTGGGTCTAACATAGCATCAAATTGTAGCGCAATCGTTACAGTAACAGCGTATTTACCATCCGTTTTTGGCCCAATTGAGCGAAATAAGATGAACTGATTAAAAAGCAGTATTGCCTATTCGGGCAAACATGCTATGTTTCCTTTCCGTGCCATTTGTAACTTTATCTCGGAATTTCGCGCCGTTTTTTCAATCACGGTGTAAAACTATGCAAAACAACGCTCCTTTTAAAACGATCGCTCTTATCGGCCGCACTGATGCCCTACGTATTGGAGAGTTATTGGCGATCCTCGCTAACCGCATTCAACAAGATGGTTTTGAAATTGTTTTCGAGGCGAACACGGCTCAGGTGATTGATTTAGCCGCTTATGGTTTAAGCAACTGCCCAATCCTTACCCTGGCTGAAATAGGTGGCCGCGCTGATGTGGCTATTGTACTAGGCGGTGATGGCACGATGCTGGCCATTAGCCGTCAACTGGCGCCTTACGGTACGCCATTGATTGGCATTAATCACGGGCGACTTGGCTTTATCACCGATATTTCAATTAGCGAAATGCAACAGGCGGTCCCGGCCATGCTGGCAGGCAATTTTGAACGGGAAGAACGCGCCCTGCTTGAAGCACGCATCATGCGCGCTGGCGCACCGATTTATCATGCCCTCGCTTTCAACGATGTGGTGGTCAACCGGAGTGGCTTTTCTGGCATGGTCGAATTACGGGTTCAGGTGAATGGTTGTTTCATGTATGAGCAACGTTCCGATGGCCTGATTGTCGCTACCCCAACCGGCTCAACGGCCTATGCCTTATCATCGCAAGGGCCGATTTTACACCCTCAACTAGGAGGGATCGTACTCGTACCCATCGCTCCTCACGCATTGTCAAACCGGCCAATTGTCTTGCCCGATGATTCAGAGATTGCGATTCAGATCATGAGTGGGCGCGATGTTAACGTGAATTTCGATATGCAATCATTCACCGCCTTGGAGTTGGAAGATACCATCGAAGTACGCCGCTCAAATCATACTGTACCTTTTTTGCATCCGCTGAGTTATAGCTATTATGCAACGCTGCGCAAAAAATTGCATTGGAGCGAGCCACCATCGTATGGCTCCCATCCTGAATTTAATTGAACTGCCCGCCAAATGACCGAGTTCAAGGTAACGGCAAGCTAGCTGCAAATTAGGTTTTACGCTACCCTAAAATTTCTTGCTGATTTTTATGTGTTTTTTATTTGTCTGAACTTAAGATGCTACGCCATTTGTCGATTCGCGATTTCGTTATCGTTACCACGCTTGAACTTGAGTTTGAACCTGGATTCACAGTGTTTTCTGGTGAAACAGGCGCCGGCAAATCGATTTTGATTGATGCTCTGGCCTTGACCCTCGGCGCCCGCGCAGATGCGACCATTGTGCGCACAGGCCAAGCGCGCGCAGAGATTACTGCTGAATTCACTTTATCGGATCATGCCCGTCACTGGCTCGCTGAGCAAGCACTCGATGATACCGAGCATGATAGTGTGCTGTTACGCCGACTGATTGACGCCAGTGGCCGGTCACGCGCTTTTATCAACGGCACGCCAGCTACGCTCACGCAACTGCGTGAAATCGGCGAAATGCTGGTTGATCTGCATGGCCAACACGCCCATCAATTATTAATGCGTCCACAGGCACAACGCTCTTTATTTGATCTACATGCGGGTCTTGCCCCGCTGGCTAATGAAACGGCGCAAGCATGGCGCAGTTGGCGCGACGCCATGAATGCAACGCAAACCGCAGATGACGCAAACCGAGAGATGCAACTCGAGCGCGAGCAACTTATCTGGCAATTGGATGAATTTGACCAGTTGGCCCCTCAACTTGGCGAATGGGACGCGGTCAACGCAGAACACCGGCGCCTAACTCATGCGGCCAGCTTAATTCAAAGCGTGCAAAATGCATTGGAAATATTATCTGAATCCGATCAGGCGATGCTGCCGCAACTTGGCGCACTGATTGCTCAGCTCCGCGCACAAGCACAAATTGATGACCAGCTTGCCGATGCGCTAGCGGCCTTGGAGCCGGCTGAAATCCAAATCAGCGAGGCCGTGCATACGTTAAATCATTATGCACAGCGACTCGAACTTGACCCCGCCCGGCTCACCCAGACTGAAACACGATTGAATGCATTGCATAGCAGTGCTCGTAAATTCCGCGTACCCCCTGAAGCATTGCCCGCCGAACATGCCGCGCGCCACGCCCGGCTAGCAGCACTGGATGCCGCCACCGATGCGGAGCGACTACATGCCGATGAAACATGCGCTCGAGCCCATTATGAGAAATTAGCGCAACAGTTATCGAAAGCGCGCGCGCAAGCCGCTCAAACGCTTAGCGCAGCAGTCACGGCAAGCATGCAAGATTTATCGATGGCGGGTGGACGCTTTGAAGTGGCACTCGTGCCACTGGCGCAGACTGCACCAGAAACAACACATCCATTAGGCAGTGCTCACGGCTTCGAGCACATCGAATTCCGGGTCGCGAGTCATGCTAGCGTACCATTACGACCGCTCGCAAAAGTTGCCTCAGGTGGAGAACTGGCACGTATTAGCTTGGCGCTTTCGGTTATCACCAGTACCGCTAACCCAACGCCAACGCTAATCTTCGATGAAGTCGATAGCGGCATTGGCGGCGCGGTTGCTGAGGTAGTTGGCCGCTTGCTGCACCAACTAGGGCAACAACGTCAGGTGTTATGCGTCACACATTTACCGCAAGTGGCGGCGCGAGGTGATGCGCATTTACGGGTGACCAAGCAAGCCACCTCCTCTGAGCAAGTCGTAAGCTTAGTGACTTCACTCGATCAACATAGCCGCGTCGAAGAAATTGCGAGGATGTTAGGCGGCATTGAAATCACTGCGACCACACGCCAACATGCGCAGGAGATGCTAGCCGTTTAGGTCATGTGGCCAGACCGAGTTAATTTATGCAGCGTTTTTAAACACGCGAGCCCAGAGCGCCAGCACTGCTTCACGCTGAGTTTGCGCCTGCTCGGCTGACACCCGCATATGCTGCTCGATGCCATCAAGTTGCAACCTATGCTGCCAGGCACGGTAGAAACGATAGGCATTGCCTACGGCGTCAGCCTCACTGGCGGTGATCGCCGCGTAACCTGCAGCCGTGCGTAGCAAAGCAATATTACCTGTATTACGAATCAGCTCAGGGCATGACCCGGCGCAAAGCAGCACAAAATATTGCACCATAAATTCAATATCGACCATCCCGCCCCGATCATGTTTAAGATCGAAAAGTGGACTTGAATTCGGATGACCTTCCAAGACGCGGACACGCATCGCCACTATTTCCTGGGCCAGCGTGGTCGCGGCACGCGGCAAAGTCAGCACCTGCGTCCGAATGGCTTCAAACGCCGCGCCAATACGTACATCGCCGGCACAATAGCGGGCTCGGGTTAGCGCTTGATGCTCCCACATCCAGGCAGCATTGGCGGCGCCCTCTTCACGCAATTGATAGCGGCGAAACGCATTCAGATCAGTCACCAGTAGCCCAGACGCGCCATCTGGCCGCAGCCGCAAATCAATATCAAACAGCTGGCCGGCACCCGTCGAACTCGTCAACCAGGTGATTAAACGTCGTGCAAAACTTAAATAAATTTCTGGCGCGGCCTCATCTGGGTCATCATATAGAAATATCAGATCCAAATCGGAACCATAAGCCAGTTCTTTGCCACCTAACTTGCCATAGGCAATCACCGCAAAACGCGGAATCGCGCAGTGACGGCGCGGCACTTGCTGCCAAACGGCCTCAAGCGTCACGTCTAACATCGCGTCTGCAAGCTCAGACAGTCGATCGCTGACGTGCTCAAGCGTCATATGTCCAGCCAGATCCAGTAAAAGAATGCGGAACAGCTCTGCATGATGCGCATGGCGCAGCAGGTCCATCTGCTGCTCAACCCCATCGGCTGCAGCCAGCCGCGCGGCCAGTGCAGCCTTAAAGGCGGGCCAATCGAACGCACTGACTAGCAGCTCATCATCGAGCAACTCATCTAGCAGTTGCGGATGGGAACATAAGTAATCCGCCGCCCAGCGCGAAGCGCCTAAGGTTGATAGCACGCGGGCCAGGGCCGCTGGATATTCGGTTAATAATGCAAGGTAGGCGCCACGCCGATTAATGGCTTCGAGCAGATCAAGGAAACGCAATAGCGTTTCATCACGACGCTTCGCGGCAAGTTCATGTATAGAATGGAGCGCCCGCTCGATGAGTAAATCAAAACGCACGCGGCTTTTTTCGGGCAAGCTGGTATGACGCACGGAGCGCCAGACGGTGGTTAAACGCGACAAAACCTTAGCGGGTGCGTTAAAACCCAAGGCCACCACGTATTCGAGTAATTGAGGCGTATTTTCATCATCCAGCGCCTCACTCCAAACCAGTGCGGCAGCTTCTGCCGCCGCCATGGATTGTGCCGTAGCGTCTGCCGTTATTGCGCCAACGGTTTCTGCAACGCCTGTTATGGACGCCGGCATAGGGTGGGTGGCGCGATTCGCTGTACTACTAAGCCCATAATGGGTATCGTTTTTATCTGCAAAGATCTCGTTAAACTGCCGCTCAACGTTGGACAGATGCCCGTCTAATGTTTGCCTAAGCGCTTCATAGTGAGCAAATCCAAGCGAAGCGGCTAGCCGCGCGCGCTCAGACTCAGCCACGGGCAGAACATGGGTTTGCGCATCATCAGCATACTGCAAACGATGCTCTAACTGCCGCAAGAAACCATAAGCCTCTGCCAGTTGGGTGGCCACCGCCGGCGCCAACAAGCCTTGCGATGCAGCATACGCTAAGGCTTGCAAGGTTGGGCGTACGCGAAAACCTGCATCTTGGCCGCCTCGGATCAATTGAAAAACCTGCGCGCAAAATTCAATTTCTCGAATGCCTCCGCGCCCAAGCTTAATATCGTCGGCTTTATCGGGTCGCATAGAAGCACGGCGCATCGCTTCTCGCCGAATTTGCGCATGCAGCGCACGCACCGCATCAATCACCCCAAAATCAAGATAGCGCCGGTACACAAAGGGTTGGACCAGAGCCTCAAGCTGCGCGGCTAGGTGCTTAGCGGAGTCACTCTCCGTCTCGCTCACTAACCGGCTTTTAATCCAAGCATAGCGTTCCCATTCGCGCCCTTGAACATAGAAGTATTCCTCTAGCATAGGCAGGCTGCATACCAGCGGCCCGGCTTCGCCGTTAGGCCGCAAACGCATATCCACGCGAAACACATAACCATCCGCAGTTAATTCAGACAGCGCGCCAATGAGTTTTTTGCCCAGCTTTGAAAAATATTCATGACTTGAGATGGGCGAGCGTTCACCGCCAGTTGTTTCACCTTCGTCGGCATAAACAAAAATTAAATCAACATCCGATGAGACATTGAGCTCATATCCACCCAGCTTGCCCATGCCCACCACACCAAGCGTTTGTGGTAGAGGGTCATGCGCACCATAGGGCGCGCCATACACTGTTTCCAATTCTGCATTCAGTACGGAGAGCGAGCATTGAATCGTTAGTTCGGCCAAATCGCTCATCGCGCCAGTCACCTCGGTCAGGTCAGCGGTGCCAGCAAGGTCACGCTCCATCACCGTACAAAACACTTCCGTGCGCAGTTGCCGCAACGCGCTCTTGAGCTGCGCTTCAGAGGGGCGCGCCGCGCCCACTGGTAAGAGTGTAGCAAGCCGGTGCGCGATTGCTGTTCGTGACAACGGAGCAGCACTCCATCGCGTGACCAGACCCACCAACTCAGGCTGGGCGTGCACTATGCGCTTGCTATAACGAGAGTACATAGTGCTTCGCAAAATAGGGTGCATCGCTAGCGTAACCTAACAAAAAAATTGAAGTAAATGTAAGCTTCTAAATGGAATTAAAGAGAATACGGCCAAGCTTCAACGGCGGATCGTGTTACATTCACCCATACGCTGATTCCCTCAATTTTACTGTAATTTCATAGCCCTTTAGCCGCAGCATGCCCGCTCGCACACCCGCCTCTAAGCCAACACCCACTCCACGCGCAGCCAAGGGCAGAGTCCGTTTCTTTAAACCATGCTCATACGCCAAGCTCATGTTTGCCGTTTTCGCAGGGCTGGTACTGATCATCTTTTTCGGCATTGCAGCGGCGGCGCTCACGTTACGCTATGGCATTTTGCCAAAGCTTGACACCTTCAGACCCCGCCTTGAACAAGCTGCCTCGCACGCGCTTGGGATGCAAGTCTCGATCGGTCAACTGAGCGGACACTGGCAGGCACTGCATCCTCGTATTGAAATTTCTCAATTGACCCTACGGGATGCCACCGACCGCGCCAGCCTCATCATACCGCGCGCCAGTGCCGCCCTATCATGGCGCTCTTTGCTCTGGTTCAAACCGATATTCGCGAGCCTAAATATTTACGCCCCAGAAATGACCGCACGGCGCACTGCCGATGGTCGGTTATCCATTGCAGGCATACCCACTAATATCCCGCTCACGGACCGTCACGGCAGCAAGCACGCAGGGTTGGACTGGCTGCTCTTACAAAAAACCATCTCTCTACATAATAGTACGCTCCATTGGCAAGACGAAGCCCAACCAAACTTAGCCCTCACGCTAACCAGTACGCAATTTACGCTATTTAACCATGGCGACCAGCAACGCACGCCACCAGATATATCGGTGCACATTCGCCAGCTGTCGGCTCGTCTGGAGCAAGCATCGATCTTATCCGATGCGGCTCATAACGCGCCCGTCAATCTAATTGGGCGTTTCGACGGGCGTTATTGTTCGCCCCTGACAGGACGTGGTGAGCGCATTACCCTGCACGGCGATCTCGTCGATCTGCGCTTATTGGGTAAATTCGCTCAGCTATTACCCATCTCACCAACACTCACAAACCAGATCGCCCGCATCAAACCGCGCGGTGTACTGCGTGATTACGCCATAGAATGGGAGCAAACCCTGCCCGCCACTCGCGCTGATGCCGCTATTGCCCGCTCAAATGAAGCGGGCAATACGCCCATTGCACACTACCGTTTTAAAGCGCAACTTGAAAATATTGGCATCGCCGCACACACATCCGCTCAAGCCAACAGCAACGCAGGTCAGTCACCCCCTGTTTTATTTGGCTTTACTAATCTTTCCGGTTCAATTGATGCCAATGAGACCCGCGGCACACTGACACTGGCATCAAAACAAACGTCAATCACTCTTAAGAGCATATTTGATGAGCCGACGCTCAATTTCGATACACTCACCGGCAAAATGCATTGGCAGTTTAAGCGTCTTGACTCAAGCACGCTCCTTCAAGTCCAGCTTCCTCGCCTCAGTTTTGCCAACGCCGATGCCGCTGGCAGTGTGCATGCAGCTTGGTCAAACGATGCCTCCAAACAAGGTTATTTAAAGTTGTCGGCAAACTTTGAGCGCCTGCTAGTTGCCCGTGTGCCACGCTATCTGCCCACCCACATTAACCCAAAACTGCGGGCCTACCTCAAACATGCACTGATTGGCGGAGTCTCACGCAAAGCGGTCATCGAGGTAGAAGGAGCGCTTGACGATTTTCCATTTGAAGACCCACAAAAACCCGGAGTTTTTTATGTTTTAGCGCCGTTTGAGCATGGCCGCTTCGACCCTTCGTCTTATCCCGCAACAGATCCCAGCGCTGAAGCTATTACGCAATGGCCTGCGCTGGAGAGTATCCGTGGCCGTTTTGAGCTAGATCGCAGTCGACTGAAAGTGACCGCTGACGCTGCTCGCTATCGGAATGTCATGCTTAGCAAGATTAAAGCGGATATCAATAATATATCCACCCACACGAATAGCTTGGTCATTAGTGGCCTAGCCAATGGACCGCTTGACGATATGCTGCACTACCTCAATGCCAGCCCAATTCCAGATTGGACTACCCACTTGACTGACCGGTTGCGCGCCAGTGGCAACGCACAACTTAAGCTGCGTCTTGAGGTGCCGCGCGATGGCCGAGAGCATACAGGGGTTAACGGGGCGTTGAATTTTGCCGATAACGGCTTAAACTGGGGATCTTTGCCACCGCTTACCGCTCTCACCGGCCAGCTTGATTTTACTGAACGCACGCTCACGCTGGTCAAACCTCAGGCGCAATGGCTAGGAGGCAGAATAAGCGGCACCGGCGGTGTCAAAGCAAGCGGTTTTACCGCCATCGTGCTCAATGGCCAACTATCCGCTCAAGCATTACAGAAGGTCTCGCATGACAGTCCACTCGCGGCGCTAGCTCACCACCTAAATGGCACCGCAGACTATCAAATCAATATACAAGCCCCTAAACACGCCGCAGCGCAAATTACCGCAACCTCTGACTTAACCGGCTTAAGCCTTGGTTTGCCAGCGCCATTTGCCAAAGACTCCAGTACGCCCATGCCACTTCGCTTGGCGCTGAAACCCGCCCACCCCACTCAGGCGACTCAATCAGCCAGCGCCAGCCGCGCGCGCACACCCCAAATACCCAAGCCCTCTACGCTTTGCCAGCGCCGCCTTGATCTGCAAATTGGCCCGCTGAGCGCAACTTATTTACTGCATAGCAACCAACAACCGACCGTGGTCGACGGCCAAATCGCTATCGGCGAGCCTGTTTCAGCCAAAATTTGTCCAAAACAGCGCTTGCCAGCACGCTGTATCACCGCGACCGTGAATCTCGAACAGCTCAATTTAGATGCGTGGCTGAGCACCATGAGCCCGCTTTTCACGTCTCCTGGTTTGGCTACATCCAAGTCACTGAAAAATCACGCACAAGCCAATCTACTTACAACCTGGTCAGCTTGGCTACCGACCCATCTGCATGCTCAGATCAAAAAACTGACAGCAGCTAACCGACACTGGGAAAATCCTGAACTTAACGCAAATCGCACCGGCAGCGGCTGGCAAGCTCGCCTCGTTTCGCCTCAAGCTTTAGGCGACCTGAGCTGGCAGCCTTTTTTATCCGCTCCAAGCGGCACGCTACGGGCGCGCTTTAAATATTTCACCCTGCCCGCCTCAATAACAGCTCAAGAGCCTACGCTAACCAGCAAAAAGCTCGAAGATCAGGCCAACACGCTCCCTGCAATTGATTGGATCATTGACCAACTGACCGTACACGGCCATGCTCTGGGAAAAGTTGAAGTGGCGGCGCACAATACGACCGATGGCAACGGCACGCCAATTTGGCAACTCGACAAATTACACATTCTGAACCCCGCCGCAACTTTAAACGCAACCGGTTACTGGAGCCTTCCGCGCCACCAGCAGATCGCCCAACCCCCAACGCTGGGGGCACATAACAGCCCCCGCCAGACTGCCCTCGAGTTCAACCTCGCAATCAATAACGCAGGCGACCTATTAGATCACTTCGGGCTGCCACGCACATTGCGCAATGGCAGCGGCGCCTTGGTTGGCAAGGTGAGCTGGCAAGGCACGCCCATAGCCATTGATTACCCAAGCTTGAACAGTTCATTGTCATTTAATTTACAGCGCGGACAAATTCTGCAAGTTGAGCCGGGCATTGGTAAATTGCTCGGGGTCTTGTCGTTGCAAAGCCTGGCGCGCTTTCTAATGCTAGATTTTCGTGGCATATTTGGCTCAGGCTTGACCTTTGACCAAATTCAGGGGACTGGAACAGTCAAAAATGGCATAGGTTACACCGATAATTTTGAGATCTTAAGCCCCAGCGCACGCATCACTATGAGCGGAAGTACCCACATTCCGCAAGAAAAGCAGAATTTACTCGTTACCGTAGTACCATCGATTGACGCAGGCTCCGCCGCATTGGCTACTGCCGCCATTAATCCTTTACTCGGCTTTAGCAGCTATCTAGCGCAATTAGTCCTATCGGCCGCCATCTCACACAATTTCTCGCACCAATATGCCATTACCGGCTCATGGGCCAACCCGCAAATTGAACGAATTCCAAGCGAAGCGAGTAAAATTGATCTTCCAATCGAAGCGGCTCCTGCACCATGACTGCATGGTCGCTCTTAAATGACGTTTATGAATACTATTAAAGCCGGCTTTAACTCTCTCGCTATTGCCAAAGATACCCTGCTGACTCCTTATGGACTTGACGAAGCACTGCTCGCGCGCATGCTCACCGACATTTTTACGCGCCGGGTTGACTATGCGGACATGTACTTTCAAGCAACCCACAGCGAGTCATGGAGCCTTGAAGAAGGTATTGTCAAATCGGGCGCATTTAGCATTGACCAAGGTGTCGGCGTACGCGCGGTAGCCGGTGAGCGCACCGCTTTTGCGTACTCAGATGACTTGTCGTCAGCCGCACTCAAACAGGCAGTCGCCACCACGCATGCACTTGGCCAGCAAGGCGGGGGGCGCGCACGCGTTGGCGCAGTCAACTCGTTACATAGCGTCACAGGACGCGAACTTTATTTGGGCATGAACCCGCTCACCTCACTCAGCGCTCACGAAAAAATTGCCTTGCTTGAGCGCATTGAACAGATGGCGCGCAGCCGCGACTCACGCATTAAACAAGTGATGGCCAACCTAGCCGGTGAGTACGACGTAGTGCTTATCGCGCGTGGCGACGGTGCGCTGGCGGCTGATATACGGCCGCTCGTACGGGTTTCTGTCACCGTCATTGCCGAGCAGCATGGCCGTCGTGAAATCGGCACGGGTGGCGGTGGCGGCCGTTTCACTTATGATTATTTCAGTGATGCCGTGTTGGCCAGCTATGTTGATGATGCGGTGCATGCAGCATTGGTCAATCTTGACGCCCGGCCGGCGCCTGCTGGCGTAATGAGCGTGGTTTTAGGCCCAGGCTGGCCTGGCGTTTTATTGCACGAAGCCATTGGCCATGGCCTCGAAGGCGATTTCAATCGGAAGGGCGCGTCCGCCTTTGCCGGGCGTGTCGGCCAACAAATTGCCGCGAAAGGCGTCAGTGTGGTTGACGACGGCACCTTAGCCAATCGGCGCGGTTCGCTGAATATCGACGATGAAGGTAATCCAACCCAATGCACCACCTTGATTGAAAACGGCATCTTAACGGGCTATCTGCAAGATACCCTCAATGCCCAGTTAATGAAAATGCCCATCACCGGCAATGCCCGCCGTGAATCCTATGCACACCTGCCGTTACCGCGTATGACCAATACGTATATGCTAAACGGCGATAAAGACCCGCAAGAAATCATTGCTTCCGTTAAAAATGGTTTATATGCGGTCAATTTTGGTGGTGGTCAGGTGGATATTACAAATGGCAAATTTGTTTTTTCAACTTCCGAAGCGTATCTGATTGAAAACGGCAAGATCACGTCGCCTGTCAAAGGCGCCACCTTGATTGGCAGTGGTCCTGAATCGCTTAAATATATCAGCATGATAGGCAATGATATGGCCCTTGATACCGGCATTGGCGTTTGCGGCAAAGAAGGGCAAAGTGTTCCAGTCGGGGTAGGCCAGCCAACCTTACGTATTGACCAGATGACGGTTGGCGGCACAGTTTAATCAAAATACTCACCGATTTGCAGGAGAATTTTATGTCCCCGCACAATACCGACGATGTCCGTATTCGCGAACTCAAAGAACTCGCGCCACCTGCGCAACTGATCCGAGAATTTCCATGTACAGAAGCAAACTCGAAGCTCATCTTCGATAGCCGGCAAGCGCTGCATCGTATTTTGCATGGCATGGAAGATCGGCTGATTGTAGTGATTGGCCCCTGTTCAATTCATGACTCACAAGCGGCAATTGAATACGCTCATAAACTCGTGGTTGAGCGCACGCGCTTAGCGAGCGAGTTGGAAATCGTGATGCGGGTCTATTTTGAAAAACCTCGTACCACAATTGGCTGGAAGGGCCTGATTAATGACCCTTACCTAGACAATAGTTTCAGGATCAATGACGGTCTACGCACGGCGCGCGAGTTACTGGTAAAAATTAACCAACTGGGCCTGCCAGCTGGGACTGAATATCTTGATTTGATTAGCCCGCAGTACTTGGCAGATCTCATTTCATGGGGGGCGATTGGGGCGCGTACCACAGAGTCTCAGGTGCACCGCGAACTGGCTTCTGGTCTTTCCTGCCCAGTGGGTTTCAAGAATGGCACGGACGGTAATATCAAAATCGCCGTCGATGCAGTTAAAGCCGCCTCGCGGCCTCATCATTTTCTATCGGTTACCAAAGGCGGCCAGTCAGCCATTGTTTCTACCACCGGCAACGAAGATTGTCACTTAATTTTGCGCGGCGGAAAAATGCCTAATTACGATGCAGCAAGCGTTGATGCGACGGCAGCGGAAATTGCCAAAGCCGGCCTTGCTGCGCGCGTCATGATCGACGCCAGTCATGCCAATAGTCGCAAACAATACGAAAACCAAATTCCGGTCTGTGCTGATATAGGCAAACAAATTGCTAACGGCGATGAGCGGATTGTTGGCATCATGATTGAATCGCACTTGCTTGCAGGCCGGCAAGATCTCGAAGGGGATGGGCCGCTAATTTACGGGCAAAGCATTACCGATGCTTGCATTGATTGGAACGATAGCGTGACAGTACTAGAAGGCTTGGCGGAGGCGGTCAGACAACGGCGGATTGCGCGCAGCCGTAGCAATTAACCCATAGTGCAAGACGATTTCCGCTGCCGCCATGTCCGATATTGCTAACCAACTCAACACGATACGCCAGCGCATTGCCAATGCGGCGCGCGTAGCAAGCCGGAGTGAGAATGCCGTAAGCTTGCTGGCTGTTTCAAAAACGTTTTCGGCCGAGATGATTCGCGCCGCTTATGCAGCCGGACAATCGTCATTTGGTGAAAACTATATGCAAGAAGCGCTAGAGAAAATCGAGGCGTTGGCAGATTTGCGCGCGCAGCTAGAATGGCATTTTATTGGGCCTTTACAGAGCAATAAAACAAAATGGGCTGCGACGCATTTTGATTGGGTGCATTCCGTGGATCGCCTTAAAATCGCCCAGCGGCTCTCCGAACAGCGCCCCATCCATCTGCCGCCGCTCAATATCTGCCTACAAGTTAATATGAGCGGCGAAGCCAGTAAAAGTGGCGCCTCTCCCGCCGACGCAGTCTCGCTAGCACATGCACTGGCAACACTACCGCGGCTCAAATTACGCGGCTTGATGACCATTCCAGCCCCGGCTGATACCCTTGATGCGCAGCGTTTAGCATACCGCAAGGTGTCTCAGCTGTTTGCTACGCTACGTACCGATGGACTCGCACTTGATACTTTATCAGCCGGCATGTCGGCTGATTTAGAAGCCGCCATACTCGAAGGCGCAACACTGGTACGCATTGGCTCAGCGATCTTTGGTACGCGCGTCAGACATTAATTAAATTTAAGAGGACATTATTCAATGAATCAGTCAGCCAGCAAAGCCTCTATGAAAATTGCCTTTATTGGTGGCGGTAATATGGCCAACGCGCTCATCGGCGGGTTGGTTAAAGGTGGCCTATCTTCAGCGAATTTATATGCAATTGATGTCAATAGCGATGTATGTGCACGCCTCGAAGCGCAATGGCATATCCGCA
Source organism: Mycoavidus sp. HKI (assembly GCF_020023735.2). Taxonomy (NCBI): domain Bacteria; kingdom Pseudomonadati; phylum Pseudomonadota; class Betaproteobacteria; order Burkholderiales; family Burkholderiaceae; genus Mycoavidus; species Mycoavidus sp. HKI. The sequence goes on along the minus strand of NZ_CP076444.2, from coordinate 157,468 downwards.
CCAGTGCCATGATCAGTCCAGCCCTGCATCACTATGACGCACTCGTATTAGCGGTTAAACCACAGCAACTCAAAGAGATTGCTCACGCAATCGCCCCGTATCTAAACAGGCAAGTTGTGATTAGCATCGCGGCGGGTATTCGTGCGGCAACGATACAGGACTGGCTAGGCGGTTATACGCGGATTGTGCGTGCCATGCCCAACACGCCAGCTTCAATTGGCATGGGTGTGACGGGCGTTACCGCACTGACTAGCGTGAATGCACAGGGCCGTCAGCTTGCTGAAACCGTGTTAGCCGCAGCAGGGCAAGTCATCTGGTGTGAACATGAAAAGCAAATCGACGCTATCACGGCAATCTCTGGCAGCGGCCCGGCTTATGTATTTTATTTTATTGAAGCACTTGAAGAGGCAGCCCGGCAACTTGGATTTGATGACGCCCAAAGCCGCTCGCTTGCACTTGCAACAGTGAATGGCGCCACCCAGTTAGCCATGCAATCTAATGAAGCCGTGAGCACGCTACGAGAACGCGTCAGCTCAAAAGGAGGAACGACTGCCGCAGCGCTTACGTCGTTTACTGCGGATGGCGTAAAAGAAGCCATTATGCGCGGCGCATTTGCTGCCCGGGCGAGGGCGGAGCAAATGGCAGATGAGTTCGGACAAACTTAAACTTTAGACAACGGCCGTTTAGAGAAGTTTGCTGAAGGCAACTGCCGCACTGAGTATTTCTAAAAGCATCCTACCCAACCCTCAAAAAGGGGAAGTGACAAGCCGCATTTAAAGCAGCGCATAATGCGCGGCAATACCTGCAAACAATACTCCGCCGAGCCAATTATTGTGTCTGAAAGCGGCAAAACATCCAGACCGCTCGCGGCTACGAATCAACGTGTAATGATACGCAGCACATAGCATAGCGCCGATCAAACCGAGCCAAAATGCCAATGTATAAGCAAGTGCAATACCTATTGCCGCGTAAATAAGCAAAAACAACGCATAGCAGCCCATAATCGCCAGCACATCGTATTGGCCAAAGGTCAGCGCTGAAGTGCGGATACCAATTTTTCGGTCATCATCACGATCCACCATTGCATATTCTGTGTCATAAGCAATTGACCAAAATATATTTGCAATCAGCATAGCCCACGCTAGAGGCGGCAGTTGGTTTTGCACCGCGGCAAATGCCATCGGTATACCAAAACCAAAGGCGCAGCCTAGATAAGCTTGAGGTAATGCGAAAAAGCGTTTGGTCAATGGATAGCTGGCCGCAATCAACACCGCAATCAGTGCGAGCCATTTTGTCATTGCATTAAGAGAGACAATTAACAGAAAAGAAAATAATGTGATCGCGACTGCCAACATCAGCGCCCGCCAAGGCGCAATTTGGCCAGAAGTAATCGGCCGCTCGCGCGTGCGCTCAACATATCGGTCAAAATCCCGATCAGCATAATCGTTAATTGCACAGCCAGCTGAACGCATCAGAATCGTACCCATCACAAAAATCAGCAACAGCGACAATGACGGCGGGCCATTCGATGCAATCCAGAGTGCATTCAGTGTTGGCCACAGCAACAACAAAATACCAATCGGTTTATCCAGACGCAGCAAACGCCAGTATGGTACAAGCCAAGCTATGTTGTGAGCGGCCATTTGCTTATGCCAACATAGAGCGTAGCATCCAGGCGGTTTTTTCATGGGTTTGCATACGCTGTGTGAGTAAATCCGCAGTTGGCTCATCATGCGCATCGTCAGCCACTGGGAAAAATTTGCGCGCAGTTCGTGCTACGCCTTCATGGCCTTCAACCAGTTGACGAATCATCTCTTCAGCCGCTGGCACACCCTCCGCTTCAGGGATAGAAGAGAGTTTTGCGTATTCGCGGTAACTGCCAGGAGCCGGAAAATCTAAGGCCCGAATCCGCTCGGCAATCTCATCCACCGCACTAGCAAGCTCAGTATATTGAGTTTCAAACATGAGGTGCAGTGTATTAAACTGCGGGCCGGTGACATTCCAATGGAAATTATGGGTCTTTAAATATAAGGTATAGGTGTCCGCCAATACGTGACTTAAACCCTCGGCAATGTGTTTGCGATCTTGATCGCTGATGCCAATATTGATATTAGTGGCTGAGACTTTTTTAGTCATTACATGCTCCTTAAAAAAGAATTACTGTGGTACATGGATGGATTCAGTATCCGGCATTTAGGCAACTTAAATTGAATGCGTTTTATGCTTGCTTAGCGGGTAAATCCAGTTTTTTTGCTCCCGGTAAATTGCAGGCAGCAACGGCTGAACAAATGACATCAATGGCGGGCATACGCGTAAAGCTCTTGCGCCATGCCAACACCACCCGGCGGTCCGGTACCGGTTCTTTAAATGGAATATAACTCAGCATAGCATTATCAACAGCATTCTTATGATGCGTTATCTTATGTTTGCCAATTTGCTCAGCCGGCACGGAAGTGCACGGCAGCACGGTAATGCCAATTCCGCTTGCTACCATATGGCGGATAGTTTCAAGCGATGAACCTTCAAAGGTTTTTTGAATACCGTCCGCATTCTGTGAAAAACGCATCAACTCTGGACACACGCCGAGCACATGGTCCCGGAAACAATGTCCGTTACCAAGAAGCAGCATGGTTTCTTGCTTAAGGTCGTTGGCATCAATTGAAGTCTGTTGTTCCCATGGATGCCTTTTAGGTAAGGCAACCACAAAGGGTTCATCATACAGTGGGCGCATTACCAGCCCCGTTTCAGGAAATGGCAAGGCAATCACAGCCACATCAATTTCACCTTGCTTAAGTAACTCAATCAGCTTCAAAGTAAAATTTTCTTGCAGCATCAATGGCATTTGCGGCGCCATCTTGATCATTTGCTTAACCAGCGAAGGCAATAGATAAGGCCCGATTGTATAAATCACACCAAGGCGTATCGGTCCTATCAGTGGATCTTTGCCTTGTTTGGCAATTTCTCTAATCGCCTGGGTTTGTTCCAAAACACGTTGTGCCTGCGCAATAATTTGTTCGCCAATCGGTGTTACGCTGATTTCACTGGTACCACGTTCAAAAATTTGCACATTCAGCTCATCTTCGAGCTTTTTGATTGCTACAGATAAAGTGGGCTGGCTAACAAAACAAGCATCAGCAGCGCGACTAAAGTGCCGTTCACGAGCAATTGCAACGATGTACTTGAGTTCGGTGAGGGTCATGTATTTTCAGTATACCAAAACAACTGCCCTATGCCAGTATTGCATACGAAGCTTTGCTATTGTAGATGATGGCGCTGAATTATATTAGTTAGAAGGATGTATAGTGCGCTAAAAAACGCTTAGAACACAAAAAGCCTCCCTTGTTGGGAGGCTTTTTGCTTAAAGAGAGAAGCCTGACGATGTCCTACTTTCACACGGGTAATCCGCACTATCATCGGCGTGGAGTTGTTTCACGGTCCTGTTCGAGATGGGAAGGGGTGGTTCCAACACGCTATGGTCATCAGGCGTAAAGGGTAGAAGAACTGAGAGTGATCTCAATTCATCAAAAAGGGGGGAAGAAGTAATTAGGTAATAGATAAGACACACAAGTTATAGGGTCAAGCCTCACGGGCGATTAGTACTGGTTAGCTAAGCACATTACTGTGCGTACACACCCAGCCTATCGACGTCCTGGTCTCGAACGACCCTTCAGGGGAATCGAATTCCCGGGAAATCTCATCTCGAGGCGAGTTTCCCGCTTAGATGCTTTCAGCGGTTATCTCTTCCGAACATAGCTACCCGGCGATGCCACTGGCGTGACAACCGGTACACCAGAGGTTCGTCCACTCCGGTCCTCTCGTACTAGGAGCAGGTCCTCTCAAATTTCCAGCGCCCACGGCAGATAGGGACCAAACTGTCTCACGACGTTTTAAACCCAGCTCACGTACCTCTTTAAATGGCGAACAGCCATACCCTTGGGACCGGCTACAGCCCCAGGATGAGATGAGCCGACATCGAGGTGCCAAACACCGCCGTCGATATGAACTCTTGGGCGGTATCAGCCTGTTATCCCCAGAGTACCTTTTATCCGTTGAGCGATGGCCCTTCCATACAGAACCACCGGATCACTATGACCTGCTTTCGCACCTGTTCGACGTGTCAGTCTCACAGTTAAGCACGCTTATGCCATTGCACTATCAGTACGATTTCCGACCGTACCTAGCGTACCTTCGTACTCCTCCGTTACGCTTTGGGAGGAGACCGCCCCAGTCAAACTGCCCACCATGCACTGTTCCCGACCCGGATTACGGGCCAAGGTTAGAACCGCAAACAAACCAGGGTGGTATTTCAAGGTTGGCTCCACGCAAACTAGCGTTCACGCTTCAAAGCCTCCCACCTATCCTACACAGACCGGTTCACAGTTCAATACAAAGCTACAGTAAAGGTTCATGGGGTCTTTCCGTCTAGCCGCGGGTAGATTGCATCATCACAAACATTTCAACTTCGCTGAGTCTCGGGAGGAGACAGTGTGGCCATCGTTACGCCATTCGTGCAGGTCGGAACTTACCCGACAAGGAATTTCGCTACCTTAGGACCGTTATAGTTACGGCCGCCGTTTACCGGGACTTCAATCAAGAGCTTGCACCCCATCATTTAATCTTCCGGCACCGGGCAGGCGTCACACCCTATACGTCCACTTTCGTGTTTGCAGAGTGCTGTGTTTTTATTAAACAGTCGCAGCCACCAATTTTTTGCAACCCTTTCTCCCTTCTGGCGCAGGCCAGTCAAGATACCAGGGCGTACCTTATCCCGAAGTTACGGTACCAATTTGCCGAGTTCCTTCTCCCGAGTTCTCTCAAGCGCCTTAGAATACTCATCTCGCCCACCTGTGTCGGTTTGCGGTACGGTCGTCATTAGACTGAAGCTTAGAGGCTTTTCTTGGAACCACTTCCAATTGCTTCGCAAACTCACGTTTGCTCGCCCCACATCCTTGAATTCCGCGCCCGGATTTGCCTAAGCGCCTTCTCTAATGTAGGGACCGGGACATCCAACACCCGGACAACCTTTAGCGATCCGTCCCCCCATCGCATCTAACGACGGTGCAGGAATATTAACCTGCTTCCCATCAGCTACGCATTTCTGCCTCACCTTAGGGGCCGACTCACCCTACGCCGATGAACGTTGCGTAGGAAACCTTGGGCTTTCGGCGAGGGGGCTTTTCACCCCCTTTATCGCTACTCATGTCAGCATTCGCACTTCTGATACCTCCAGCATACCTTTCGATACACCTTCACAGGCTTACAGAACGCTCTCCTACCATGCATATTACTATGCATCCGCAGCTTCGGTGACTGGCTTGAGCCCCGTTACATCTTCCGCGCAGGACGACTCGATCAGTGAGCTATTACGCTTTCTTTAAAGGATGGCTGCTTCTAAGCCAACCTCCTGACTGTTTTAGCCTTCCCACTTCGTTTCCCACTTAGCCAATCTTGGGGACCTTAGCTGGCGGTCTGGGTTGTTTCCCTCTTGACGTCGGACGTTAGCACCCGGCGTCTGTCTCCCGTGATTGCACTCTTCGGTATTCGGAGTTTGCTATGGCGAGGTAATCCGTGATGGACCCCTCTACCATGACAGTGCTCTACCCCCGAAGGTGATACACGAGGCACTACCTAAATAGTTTTCGGAGAGAACCAGCTATTTCCGGATTTGTTTAGCCTTTCACCCCTATCCACAGCTCATCCCCTAATTTTTCAACATTAGTGGGTTCGGACCTCCAGTACGTGTTACCGCACCTTCATCCTGGCCATGGATAGATCATCCGGTTTCGGGTCTACACCCAGCAACTATCGCCCTATTCGGACTCGCTTTCGCTACGCCTTCCCTAATCGGTTAAGCTCGCTACTGAATGTAAGTCGCTGACCCATTATACAAAAGGTACGCAGTCACCCCTTGCGAGGCTCCTACTGTTTGTATGCATGCGGTTTCAGGATCTATTTCACTCCCCTTCCGGGGTTCTTTTCGCCTTTCCCTCACGGTACTGGTTCACTATCGGTCGATCACGAGTATTTAGCCTTGGAGGATGGTCCCCCCATCTTCAAACAGGATTTCACGTGTCCCGCCCTACTTTTCGTATCCCTAGTTCCACACCACAGTTTTCGCATACAGGGCTATCACCTTCTATGGCTGGACTTTCCATTCCATTTTGCTAACTATTGTGCTAAAAAATACAGGCTCTTCCCATTTCGCTCGCCACTACTCTGGGAATCTCGGTTGATTTCTTTTCCTACGGCTACTTAGATGTTTCAGTTCACCGCGTTCGCTTCTCTTGACCTATGTATTCAGTCAAGGATGACCCATTCGGGCCGGGTTTCCCCATTCGGACATCTTCGGATCAAAGCTTGTTTGCCAGCTCCCCGAAGCTTTTCGCAGGCTACCACGTCCTTCATCGCCTGTGATCGCCAAGGCATCCACCACATGCACTTATTCACTTGACCCTATAACTAGGGTGTCTCTAAGTACTTGTTTGCCTTATCTCAACGGCTGACCCGTCTCGATAAGTCGATACAATCTATTACCCATGTATGCTTCAACATTCCATCTCAAGAATGTCTACACATACTTTACTTCTTCCATTTTGTTAAAGAACGTGACAGTCGATTTACGACAATCGTTATTCGGCAATGCTCCCTTACCAGGAACCCTGACGAATAAAGATTGGTGGAGGCAGACGGGATCGAACCGACGACCCCCTGCTTGCAAAGCAGGTGCTCTCCCAGCTGAGCTATGCCCCCCTGTGTCTTCCTTGACCAATCAACAGGCCTGTGCTTGGTGGGTCTGGTAGGACTTGAACCTACGACCCCACGCTTATCAAGCGTGTGCTCTAACCACCTGAGCTACAGACCCATTACAGCCGATAAGTGTGGACACTTGACTTCAAGCATCTTCTAGAAAGGAGGTGATCCAGCCGCACCTTCCGATACGGCTACCTTGTTACGACTTCACCCCAGTCATGAATCCTACCGTGGTGACCGCCCTCCTTACGGTTAGACTAGCCACTTCTGGTAAAACCCACTCCCATGGTGTGACGGGCGGTGTGTACAAGACCCGGGAACGTATTCACCGCGGCATGCTGATCCGCGATTACTAGCGATTCCAACTTCATGCAGTCGAGTTGCAGACTGCAATCCGGACTACGATCGGTTTTCTGGGATTGGCTCCCCCTCGCGGGTTGGCTACCCTCTGTTCCGACCATTGTATGACGTGTGAAGCCCTACCCATAAGGGCCATGAGGACTTGACGTCATCCCCGCCTTCCTCCGGTTTGTCACCGGCAGTCTCCTTAAAGTGCCCTTGCGTAGCAACTAAGGATAAGGGTTGCGCTCGTTGCGGGACTTAACCCAACATCTCACGACACGAGCTGACGACAGCCATGCAGCACCTGTGTTACATCTCTCTTTCGAGCACTCCAACCTCTCGGCCAGATTATGTACATGTCAAGGGTAGGTAAGGTTTTTCGCGTTGCATCGAATTAATCCACATCATCCACCGCTTGTGCGGGTCCCCGTCAATTCCTTTGAGTTTTAATCTTGCGATCGTACTCCCCAGGCGGTCAACTTCACGCGTTAGCTTCGTTACTAAGGATAGCTATCCCCAACAACCAGTTGACATCGTTTAGGGCGTGGACTACCAGGGTATCTAATCCTGTTTGCTCCCCACGCTTTCGTGCCTCAGCGTCAGTATTGGCCCAGGAGGCTGCCTTCGCCATCGGTGTTCCTCCACATATCTACGCATTTCACTGCTACACGTGGAATTCCACCTCCCTCTGCCATACTCTAGTCTGCCAGTCACGTATGCAGTTCCCAGGTTGAGCCCAGGGATTTCACATCCGTCTTAACAAACCGCCTACGCACCCTTTACGCCCAATAATTCCGATTAACGCTTGCACCCTACGTATTACCGCGGCTGCTGGCACGTAGTTAGCCGGTGCTTATTCTTCCGGTACCGTCATCCATTAAGATTATTTACCCTAACGTTTTCTTCCCGAACAAAAGTGCTTTACAACCCGAAGGCCTTCTTCACACACGCGGCATTGCTGGATCAGGGTTGCCCCCATTGTCCAAAATTCCCCACTGCTGCCTCCCGTAGGAGTCTGGGCCGTGTCTCAGTCCCAGTGTGGCTGGTCGTCCTCTCAGACCAGCTACGGATCGTCGCCTTGGTAAGCCTTTACCTCACCAACTAGCTAATCCGACATCGGCCGCCCCTATAGCGCGAGGCCCTAAGGTCCCCCGCTTTCATCCGTAGATCGTATGCGGTATTAATCCGGCTTTCGCCGGGCTATCCCCCTCTACAGGACACGTTCCGATGTATTACTCACCCGTTCGCCACTCGCCGCCAGGCCGAAACCCGCGCTGCCGTTCGACTTGCATGTGTAAAGCATGCCGCCAGCGTTCAATCTGAGCCAGGATCAAACTCTTCTGTTTAAACCTGTTTAAACTCCCCATCTTTTCAGACGGGTGCTCTCTCAAAGGTTGACAAGTCGTAGATTACTCTACTACCCATCTTACTTCTTGTGAGACTTGATATCTATCTTCATTTCTCATGACTTACGCCACAAAAAACTCGCTTTCATCAAGTGCCCACTCTTATCGACTGTAACTTTTTAAAGATCGCCCACTTACCTTCCGGTTCGTGTCTCGCTGACTCAGCAGCGAAGGAACGAGATTATGCTGCCTTTACGCCAAACCGTCAACCCCTTTTCGCAAAAATCTTTAAATTAAATAAGATTCGCATTAGCCGAGGCAATCGCCGTCATATTGATGATCCGCCGCACGGTGGCGCCTGGAGTCAGAATATGCACCGGTTTTGATGCGCCAAGCAAGAATGGGCCTATGGTTAGGCCCTCGCCGCTCGTCATTTTTAATAAATTGTAGGCAATATTTGCGGCCTCTAGACTTGGCATAATCAAGAGATTCGCCTCACCGGTCAGTTTTGACCCAGGAAAGGCCGCTTTGCGTAAGACTTCGGACAAGGCGGCATCACCATGCATCTCACCCTCCACCTCGAGCTCGGGTGCGCGCTCAACAATCAATGCGCGCGCTTTAGCCATGCGTTGCGAGGAGGCGTTTGGCGCACTACCAAAATTTGAACTCGATAACAGCGCAATCTTGGGCACAATGCCAAAGCGCTTAATTTCACGCGCAGCAAGCACCGCCATCTCAGCCAACTGCTCCGAACTCGGTTCTTGATTGACATAGGTATCGCAGATGAACAAATTGCGCCCTGGCAGCATCAACAAATTCATCGCGGCATAATGACTGACATCGGGCGCGCAACCCAGCGCTTGCTGAATAAATTTCAGGTGACTATGGTAAGTGTCAATCAGACCACAGATCATGCCTTCGGCTTCACCTAGGTGAACCAGAGTCGCGCCAATCAAGGTATTAGACTTGCGCATCGCCGCCTTCGCCACTTCTGGCGTGACGCCTTCACGGGCCCCTCGCCGATGATATTCTTGCCAACTTTTTTGATAACGCGAATCATCTTCTGGATTAACAACAATCAAATCTTGACCAATTTTTAACTTTGAGCTTATTTTTTTCAAACGCATTTCAATCACAGCCGGTCGACCTACTACGATAGGCTGCGCGATTTTTTCAAGCAACACAAATTGAGCCGCGCGCAAAACGCGTTCGTCCTCACCTTCGGCAAACACAATCCGCGCTGGCGCCGTTTTAGCTGCGGTGAAGACTGGACGCATCACCATCCCCGTGCGGTAAACGGTCCCGGCGAGCTGCTCACGGTAGGCATCCATGTCAGTAATGGGTTGCGTTGCTACGCCTGAATCCATCGCCGCCTGTGCTACGGCCGGTGCAATTTTGATGATTAAACGTGGATCAAATGGCTTAGGGATTAAATAATCCGGTCCAAATTCAAGTGTATGACCTTCATAAGCCTTCGCCACCTCATCACCTTGATCGCAGTCTTGTGCTAATTCGGCAATGGCCTTTACACAAGCTAGCTTCATCTGCTCAGTGATACAGGTTGCCCCTACATCCAACGCGCCGCGAAAAATAAAGGGAAAACACAATACATTGTTGACCTGATTCGGATAGTCTGAGCGACCCGTCGCAATCACAACATCTGGGCGCGCCGCTTTAGCAAGCTCTGGGCGAATTTCCGGCTCTGGGTTAGCCAGCGCGAGAATCAATGGCTTCGCGGCCATGCTTTTCACCATTTCTGGCTTAAGCACGCCTGCCGCCGAACACCCGAGAAAAACATCTGCATCTTGCATCGCATCGGCTAGCTCGCGTGCTTGAGTTTTAGCAATGTAACGTGCTTTAGTGGGATCCAGGTTGGAGCGCCCATCATGGATCACGCCTTTTGAGTCGACGACAAGAATATGGGCTTTATTTAGCCCAAGATCGACGAGCAAATCTAAGCAAGCAATTGCTGCTGCACCCGCACCCGAACAAACAAGTTTGATTTCGCTTAACTTTTTGCCAACGACCTTCAAGCCGTTAAGGATAGCGGCAGACGCGATAATCGCCGTGCCATGTTGATCATCATGAAAAACCGGAATTTTCATCCGCTCGCGCAGCTTTTGTTCGATATAAAAACACTCGGGCGCTTTAATATCTTCAAGATTAATACCACCCAGCGTTGGCTCCAGCATAGCGATTGCCTCAACCAGCTTGTCTGGATCGTTTTCTGCCAGCTCAATATCGAATACGTCAATGCCAGCGAACTTCTTAAATAAGCAACCTTTGCCCTCCATCACAGGTTTAGCGGCAAGTGGCCCAATATTACCAAGACCTAACACGGCGGTACCATTTGTGATCACGCCCACTAGATTGCCGCGTGAGGTGTATTTTTGTGCCGTCAGCGGATCTTGATGAATCGCCTCACACGCGGCCGCCACTCCCGGCGAGTAAGCAAGAGCCAGGTCTAGGCTATTGGACAATGGCTTCGTCGGAGTAACCGATATCTTGCCAGGGCGGGGGAATTGATGATAATAAAGCGCGCTTTGCTTAAGTTGTTCGTCCATTACATCTAACCTGTGGTTTTGTTGATTTTAAGCCCAAAAGAATTAAACTGCCCGACAGCAGGCTGAATGAGTTGGCCACTCGCCGCGGGGAGCCTAGTTTACACCTCAAGGCCATCAATAAGGTTTAAGCACAAAATTTTTGTTATTTATTTTCGCCATAAATGAAAGAATTTCACAAAAATTCTAGGTAAAATAAGGGGGTCTACTAAAATAGGATTTGCCATGACAGGCTCTAATCACCCCTTCATTGCTGACACTACAGCAAAAATTCTGCTTGAGTTACAAGCGGTGCACTTTAATACCGTCAACCCTTTCATGTTGACCTCTGGTCGGGCCAGCCCGGTATATATCGACTGCCGCAAACTGATTTCCTTTCCGCGCGCACGCCGCACCCTGATGTCAATGGCTGAATCGACGATCTTAGATGAGATTGGCTTCGAGCAAATTGATGCGGTAGCCGGTGGTGAAACCGCTGGCATTCCTTTTGCCGCCTGGATCGCTGACCGGCTAATGTTGCCCATGCAATATGTGCGAAAAAAACCAAAAGGCTTTGGCCGCAATGCGCAGATTGAAGGTCATCTCACAGAAGGAGCGCGTGTTTTACTGGTGGAGGATTTAACCACCGATAGCCGCAGCAAGATTAATTTTTGTGAAGCGCTGCGCACAGCGGGGGCTCAAGTTAACCATGTCTTTGTGCTCTTTCACTATGATATCTTTGCCGAAAGCCGCTCTGTTTTAAAAGAGATCGGGGTTGAGCTCCATGCCCTTGCCACTTGGTGGGATGTTCTTCGAGTGGCCAAGTCACTGAATTATTTCGATCCTGCGACGCTCGATGAAGTCGAGAAATTCTTACACGCTCCCGCCGCATGGTCAGCTGCGCACGGTGGCTCTGAAACGGTGGTTTAATGATTAAAGTATTTGTTGACGGACAAGAGGGCACCACCGGCCTGAAGATTTTTGAATATCTTGCGATCCGACGTGATATTGAAATACTACGTATTGACGAAGATAAACGAAAAGACGTTGAGCAGCGACGCGCCCTGATCAACGCTTCAGATCTGACCTTCTTGTGTTTACCCGACACTGCCGCGCGTGAATCGGTAGCACTCGTCGACAACCCCAATACCTGCATCATTGACGCCAGCACCGCCTTTCGCACCGATCATGATTGGGCATACGGGTTACCGGAACTAAACCGCGCACAGCGCGCGCGCATCCGCACGTCCCAGCGAATTGCGGTGCCAGGTTGCCATGCATCGGCGTTTATACTCGCCGCGCATCCGTTGGTAGCAAAAGGCATTATGCCGCCTGATTGTCCGCTGAGCAGTTATTCAATTACGGGTTATAGTGGTGGCGGCAAGCAAATGATTTCGGCTTATGAGCGCGGTGAAAACCCGTCATTTACAAGTCCGAGACACTACGCGCTTGGCCTTGAGCACAAGCATCTGCCAGAAATGACGATGCATGCGGAACTTGCCGCCGCGCCCATCTTCACGCCGATTGTTGCTTCTTTTTATCAAGGTTTGGCGGTTACGACTTGTTTTTATTCTCGTTATCTTGCCCCCGGCGTTGGCCCTCAACACGTTCAGGCGGTGCTTGCCGAATATTATGAAAATGAGCCTTTTATCCGGGTTGCGCCATTTGATGCGGTAGAGAATCTTGACCAAAGTTTCTTTAATATCCAAGAGTGTAATAATACAAATCGCGTAGATATTTTTGTATTCGGTAACCAAGATCGGATCGTCACTATTGCACGGCTTGATAACTTAGGCAAAGGTGCATCAGGCGCCGCGATTCAATGCATGAACCTACGCCTTGGTACGGGTGAAATGGCAGGATTGACTGCTATCGCATAAATACCAATCCACTCTCGAACTCTAATTTTCCAAACTACGGATGGCTTGATAAAACTACGGCATAGAAAACTAGCAACCAACCGTGCATTAACTGCTGCTAGTAAGCGCCATGCTGGATGAGTATTACGTTGGATAAGCAGGGTCTGATAATCCATTTCAAACAATCCAAATAGATATACGATTATTCCACCGTCACTGACTTTGCAAGGTTCCTAGGTTTATCGACATCTGTCCCACGCGCACACGCAGTATGGTATGCCAACAATTGCAACGGTATGACGTGCAAAATCGGGGACAACCAACCGTAATGTTCAGGCAGCCGGATCACATGCAAACCTTCGCCATTGACGATGCGCGTATCGGCATCGGCAAAGACATAGAGCTCGCCACCGCGTGCGCGAACTTCTTGTATATTCGACTTCAACTTTTCAAGCAACGCATCGTTTGGCGCAACCGTGACAACTGGCATGGCGCGAGTAACCAGGGCTAGCGGGCCATGCTTGAGTTCACCAGCGGGATAAGCCTCAGCGTGAATGTACGAGATTTCTTTTAGCTTGAGCGCGCCCTCAAGCGCAATTGGGTAGTGCAGGCCACGTCCGAGAAAAAGCGCGTTTTCTTTAGAGGCAAATTGCTCAGCCCATGCAATGATTTGCGGCTCCAGTGCAAGAACATGGTTTAAAGCAGCAGGCAAATGACGGAGTTGTTTGAGATAAGTTTCTTCAGCACTTGCCGCAACTCGCCCTCGCAGCTTACCCAAGGTGACCGCCAGCATAAACAGGGCAACCAGCTGTGTAGTAAAAGCTTTGGTTGAGGCCACGCCGATCTCTGTGCCGGCATGCGTCAAAAATGCCAGCGCCGTCTGCCGCACCATCGCACTGGTTGCGACATTACAAATCGCCAGTGTACGAGTGTGTCCTAATGCTTGTGCATGCTTTAACGCAGCTAATGTATCAGCGGTCTCACCTGACTGCGAAATAACCACCACTAAACTATTCGGATTGGGCACTGAATCCCGATAACGATACTCACTGGCAATTTCAACCTGAGTCGGCAGCGCAACCATTGATTCAAACCAATATTTAGCCGTTAAACCCGCGTAATAGCTGGTGCCGCAAGCCAATATCAACAAGCTATCAATCCCTTCAAATACCTGCTCAGCTTGTTCACCAAAATGTGCGGGGATAAATGCCTCCGCCACGGGAATGGTATCCGCAATCGCGCGCGGCTGCTCAAAAATTTCCTTTTGCATAAAATGGCGATAGGGCCCGAGCTCAACCGCACTGCCATAGGCCGCGACGGTACGTATTTCGCGCTCCACAATGGCACCAGTGTGATCAGCAATACAGCATGCCGTACGCGAAAGTTGCACGACATCGCCCTCTTCAAGAAAAATAAAGCGCTCTGTGCTACCCGCAAGCGCGAGCGCATCGGAAGCAAGAAAATGCTCATTGTCACCCACCCCGACTACCAGAGGTGAGCCTTGCCGCGCACCCACAATATAGTGCGGCTCATCGCGACTAAAAACGGCAATTGCAAAAGCACCATGTAGCTGACGGACCGCTGCACGTACTGCGCTAAAAAGGTCGCCGCGATACAAACTATGAATCAAATGAGCAATGACTTCAGTATCCGTTTGGCTGATAAATTCATAGCCTTGTGCTTGCAGCGCTTCACGCAGGACTTCGTAATTCTCGATAATGCCATTGTGCACAAGCGCAATCGTATCGCGTGAAAAAATCGGATGGGCATTATCTGTCACCGGCGCGCCATGGGTGGCCCAACGCGTATGCGCAATCCCAATATCACCCGTTAAATGTGTCGTTTGCACCTCAGTTGCAAGATGGGCGACACGCGACACGCTACGTGCACGGCGCAGCTCTTTCTCTGCCAGCACGGCCACACCGCAAGAATCATAGCCGCGGTATTCAAGCCGCCGCAGCCCTTCGATTAGGACTGGAACAATATTACGCTGCGCGACCGCGCCGACAATGCCACACATATAAGACTCAGAATGATAAAAGTTGAATAATGAAAGATAGCGAGCGTTGGAGTTTAATACTCATCAATCTTTTCTTTTGGTGGGCCGCACATAATCAGCTTTAGCGATTTGCGTTTTTTCGTTAAGCACGAGGGCGCCCGCGGGCACATCTCGCCAAACAGTTGTACCCGCTGCGATCGTTACTCCCTGTGCAATCTTAACCGGCGCCACCAGCTGCGTCGCAGAACCCACAAACACGTTATCTTCAATTACCGTGCGATGCTTTTGTGCACCGTCATAATTACAGGTAATCGTACCCGCACCTATATTGACATGCGCCCCAACATCGGCGTCACCAATATAGCTGAGATGGTTCGCCTTTGAGCTAGCGCCAAGCATTGCATTTTTAACCTCGACAAAATTGCCAATATGGGTATCCTCTGCAAGGATTGCGCCTGGCCGCAGCCGTGCATATGGACCAATCACGGCGCGCTCACCTATGTGCGCCCCTTCGATATGCGTCAAAGCATTAATTTTTGCCCCAGCGCCAATCACTGCGTTTTTCAGCACACAATGCGGACCAATACTCACGCCATCAGCTAACTTCACAGCGCCTTCAAACACACAATTCACATCAATTGACACTTCGCGGCCACAGGTGAGTGCGCCACGTATATCAATCCGTGCTGGGTCCGCCAGCGTAACGCCATTATCAAGTAATGCGTCTGCCAGTTGGCGCTGATAAGTGCGCTCAAGCAGCGCTAACTGTGCTTTGTTGTTAACCCCCATGGTTTCGGATACATTGTCAGGCTGGCTCGTGACAACGTCTACATTCTCCGCAATCGCACGCTCAATCACATCGGTCAGATAGTATTCGTGCTGAGCATTATTATTGTTCAGTTCGGCAAGCCAATTGGCAATACGGGCGCCGGGCAGCAGCATGATGCCGGTGTTAACTTCATTGATTTTGCATTCTTCAGGGCTGGCATCTTTTTGCTCCACAATGCGCACCACGCGGCCCATCGACTCACGCACAATACGCCCATAACCGCTGGGCTCGGCGAGTGTCGCCGTCAAAATCGCACAACGCTCTGCATTAGGGTCCGCACTGGCCTGTTTAATGAGTCGCTCAAGTGTGGGCACGCTAATCAGAGGTACATCACCATATAGCACCAGCACTGGCATAGAACGATCCAGCAATGGCAGTGCCTGTTGCACTGCATGGCCCGTCCCTAATTGTTGCGCTTGTATCACGAATTCGACCGCGGGCAGAGCAACGGCTTGCTGCACTGCCAGCGCACCATGCCCAAGCACCACGACGATTTTTGCAGGCTGCAAGGCGCGCGCGGTATCAAGAACATGACAAAGAAGCGGCTGGCCCGCCAGTAAATGGAGCACTTTGGGTAAGGCTGAGCGCATACGCTTACCTTCACCGGCCGCCAGGATCACAATATTCACAATGCGCGCAGAGAGTTAAACTAGGGTGAGAAATCTAATAAAATTATTTTATCATGGCGCCGCGCGTAGCATTGGCTGCAAACTGAGGGGCAAAGTATTCTCTACTCCTGTTTCAGCCGGCCCAACACTACACGGTTCATCATCGAAGGCAATATCGCCATGAGCAGGTACAGCACCCGTCACACGTAGATCAGCAAACTCAAATAATTCACGGTCCATCAGATGTGATGGAATCACATTCGTCAGTGCATTAAAGATACTCTCCACTCGGCCCGGATAACGCTTTTCCCAATCACGGATCAAAACCTTCATTTCTGCACGCTTTAGATTAGCTTGGCTACCGCACAGATTACACGGAATAATTGGGAATTGCCGCAAGGCAGAATAATCTTCTAAGTCGGCCTCTTTTACATAGGCGAGCGGACGGATAACGATATGCTTACCATTATCTGACTGTAGTTTTGGCGGCATTCCTTTGAGCTTGCCACCATAAAATAAATTCAGAAATAATGTCTCAAGGATATCATCACGATGATGGCCAAGCGCAATTTTGGTGGCGCCCAGCTCGCTTGCCACGCGATATAAAATTCCGCGCCGTAGGCGTGAGCATAATGAGCACGTGGTTTTTCCCTCTGGCACGAGGCGTTTAACGATACTGTAGGTATCTTGATTTTCAATATGAAACGGCACACCCTTTTGGGTTAAATATTCAGGCAATATATGTTCCGGGAAACCTGGCTGTTTTTGATCAAGGTTAACCGCAACGATATCAAAATGTAAGGGCGCCCGTTCCCGTAATCTAAGCAAGATATCAAGCAAGGCATAGCTATCTTTACCACCCGATAGACACACCATCACCTTATCGCCGGCCTCAATCATCTGATAGTCAGCAATCGCTTGGCCAACCTGCCGCGCCAGCCGCTTGTAAAGCTTATTGTTCTCGTAAGCATCTTTTTGTGCGCGACGGCTTAGTGCGCTCATCGCGCGCTCGCGTGCACGAGTCTCTGCCTCAGCAGGGGACGCCGGCGCATCCTGTAAATTTTCATGCCCATTCATTTTAAATTTCCTTACAACGAAACACTTCTACACCCACTGCGGCGCAATCAGGGTAAATATCTGGCTTCTCCGCGCGAATCCGTACCGCACGCACGTCAGGATGCGCGAGCATTCTATTGGCAGCATCGTCGCATAACGTTTCCAATAAATGGATATGTTGGCCCTTGGCATACGATGCAATCGTATCGCGCATCAAATTGTAGTCAAGAACTTCATTGAGTGCGTCAGAGGCAGAAGTGGAGACAGCAAACGGAACGTACAATTCGACATTCATGACCACGCGCTGCGGCTTTTTTTTCTCAAAGGCATGGATACCAATAAAAAGGTGGATGACATAATCCCGCAGAAAAAGCCGCCGGCAATCAGCAAGTTGCGAGTAGGCAAGAGAATTGAGCATAACCTTTATATGAGAATGAGTAAAACCTTCATCGACTATATCCGTCAAGCACCACTGTCATTTAAAATGTAGTGATGAAGATAAGTTTTCACGAATCCGCTAGTTTACCTGTACCAGACCCCGCAGCACGAGCGCAATCTCAGACTCTGCGGGCGCAGATTGATACAAAACTTGATCAAGCCGGCGGCTGGCTGCCGTTTGACCGCTATATGGAGCTGGCCCTTTACACGCCAGGCTTAGGGTATTACAGCAATGCCCTAACGAAGTTTGGCTGGCATGCGGGTGATGGCAGTGATTTTGTTACGGCGCCTGAATTATCCCCCCTTTTCGCTCAAACCCTTGCGCGCGCTGTGGCAGAAGCACTGACTGCTTCTGCCACTCAACATGTGATGGAGTTCGGTGCGGGCAACGGCACCCTCGCGGCGCAGTTACTCCCCGCGCTCGACGCCCTAGGCGTACGCTGTGAACGCTACAGCATTGTCGAGTTGTCTGGCGGATTACGAGCCCAACAGTCCGCAACGCTTGCGACTCATGTCCATGATGCCGCGACCCGGGTACAGTGGTTGGATAGCTTACCGGCTACATTTAATGGCGTCATCCTCGGCAATGAAGTACTGGATGCAATGCCGGTACGACTTTTTACACGGAAATCAAGCGCTTGGTTTGAGCGCGGTGTGGCACGCCGTGGCGCACCCGGCGACCCATTAGAATGGCATGATCGACCGCTCAGTCCAGGCGCCATAGACGCCCATAACCTAAATGACGCTAGCTATACGACACAACTCCCCTTAATCGACGGTGAAGAGGACTACCTCACTGAACAGCACGAAGCGGCTAGCGCATTTGTGCGCACGGTTTGTCAAATATTGCAGCGCGGCGCGCTATTGCTAATCGATTACGGGTTTCCAAGCCATGAGTATTACCACCCGCAACGCAACACCGGCACTTTGATGTGCCACTACCGGCATCACGCACACACCGATCCATTTTTTTATCCAGGCTTACAAGATATCACGGCCCATGTTGAATTTTCAGGCATTGCGCAAGCAGCCCTTGAGACGGGCGTGGATTTGCTCGGCTACACATCACAAGCCCGCTTTTTAATCAACTGTGGTATCACTGAGCTCCTTGCACAGCTTGATTCAAATGATCCGCAACAGTTTCTGCCGGCTGCAAATGCGGTGCAAAAATTGCTATCCGAAGCGGAGATGGGCGAGTTGTTCAAAGTGATTGGATTTAGTCGCGGCATTGATAACGGTTTATCAGGGTTCAGTCATGGCGATCGCTCAATGACGCTATAAAAATTTTATTGCCAAAGCCAATTAAAGCACTGGGTCATTCACCGGATTTAATGCCGCCTCAATGGCTGCGATGCGTGCACGGTGCAACGCGGCCTTGATGGCCTCGGGCGCCGCACGATAATGCGCCGCAATGGCCCCCGCATTAACCCGGCACGCTACGCTCAAAGCATTGTCCAGCCGGGCCGCCTGTGGATAAGCCGCAGTTTCAAAACCAAGCCGGCCGCGAGCGTCAGACTCGCATGCCTGCATGACCTCTACTAAACGTTCGGGTTTGCGCCAGGCATCACAACGTTCAAGCAAGCGCGTTAATGCACTGGCACCAAACTCCAGCGAGCGATGGATATTGCCATGTTCACGCGCCACTAGCATCGCCAAATCACGGCATGCATTTGGCACTTTCAGACGATTACACAACGGCCGCAACAGTGTAACGCTACGCTCCTCATGGCCAAGATGGCGCGGCAGCATCTCCACCGGCGTATTGGCCTTGCCTAAATCATGCACCAACACCGCAAAACGCACCGTCAACGCATATCCACGAGTCGCCGCATAATCCAGTGCCATCATGACATGCACACCCGCATCGATTTCTGGATGGAACTCAGGGCGCTGCTGCACACCATATAGCGCATCGACTTCAGGCAAAATTCGCGCCAACGCCCCACATTCGCGCAATACAGTGAACATGCGCGAGGGCTTGGCTTCCATTAAACCACGAGCAATTTCCTGCCAAATGCGCTCAGGCACCAGTGCATCCACCTCTCCATTTACCACCATTTTACGCATCAAATTCAGCGTCTCATC
Organism: Mycoavidus sp. HKI; assembly: GCF_020023735.2. NCBI lineage: Bacteria > Pseudomonadati > Pseudomonadota > Betaproteobacteria > Burkholderiales > Burkholderiaceae > Mycoavidus > Mycoavidus sp. HKI. Next base: position 137,616 of record NZ_CP076444.2, on the reverse strand, counting down.
GGCTATGGTGAAATCAGCAAAGCGCGCGGCAAAGCGCGCCAATCGCAAAATTCTCACCGGATCTTCAGCAAACGCCTCCCCCACATGACGCAAGACGCGTGTAGCCAAATCAGCGCGACCATTAAATGGGTCAATCACCGGGCCAACCGGTAGCCCCTTTGCATCGAGCTCGCGCGCCATTGCATTAATCGTTAAATCACGCCGCGCTAGATCCTGCTCAAGGGTGACATCCGGCGCATAATAAAACTGAAAACCGTGATAGCCACGCGCTGTTTTGCGCTCGGTGCGCGCTAAGGCATATTCGGCTTGCGTTTGCGGATGCAAAAATACCGGGAAATCACGTCCAACCGGCCGATAACCCTGCTTAGCCATTTGCTCAGGAGTCGCCCCTACCACGACATAATCACGGTCCCGCACAGACAGGCCAAGTAGTTCATCACGAAGCGCCCCCCCCACCACATAAATTTTCATATCGTTATTGTGAAGTTTCAGTCACGCTCTCAGATGCAATCACACCAAGTCGCGCTTTGAGCGATTGCGGAGTCCCTTCTAACAAGGCGGCATAATAAACCGCATTAGCCAAAACTTTTTTCACATAATCGCGGGTTTCACCGAATGGAATAGTTTCCGCGAACACAGCCCCCTCAATTGGCCTCGTTAATGCTGCACGCCATTGCTGCGCCCGCCGCGGACCGGCATTATAGGCAGCAGACGCCAGGACCGGTGAATAATCAAGTTCAGCATAAATCATCGCCAAATAATTCATCCCAAGTAAAATATTGGTCTCAACCTCATTGATTCTTACGCTAGATATTTTGCCCAAGCCAATCTTTCGTGCGACGAGTTGTGCGGTCCCTGGCATTAACTGCATCAAGCCAGCCGCGCCAACGCTAGAACGGGCATCGCTAATAAAACGCGACTCTTGCCGGATTAAACCATAAGCCCAAGCGACATCGAGTCCAGTCAATTTTGCATTACGCTCCATAATCTCGCGCAATGGCAAAATATACCGCAGGCTAAAGTCATGCTTTTGCCGGGTACGCTCAGCCGTATTGACCGCGCGATCGTACAATTTAAAGCGCTGAGCCAGTTCGGCTGCCGCCAATAGCTGGCGATCACTCATGCCACGCAGAGTCCAACTCCACTCTCGAGCCCCTTCGAAATAGAGTTGCAAGCGATAAAGATGCTGAGCCAGCTGAAAGCCTGGCAGAGCCTGCATGCGCGCCATCTCCGTTTCAATCTCAGCAACCTTAGTCGCCGCAGGGAGGCTAATGCGGCCACCGAGCTCTTCCGTTGCCAGTTGTCCATAAAAATCAAATTTGGGGGCAATTTGCTGCCAGGCTTGTACCGCTAAAGCGTTTTCACCGGTTGCTTGTAAAGCTCGGCCTTGCCAATAAATCCAGGCTGGCTGACGGCGCAACGCACTTGGCATGGTTTCAATCGCCTGCCGCACCAGCGGCCAATTGTTGGCTAGCAGCGCCGCTCGCACACGCCACTCGTGAGCTGTATTAGACAGCCAGCCATCAACAGATAGCCGATACCAATCAAGCGCAAGCGGTATTTTGTTAAGCGCCGCCCGATAGCCAATCGTACCCCAACCCGTTGCCTGCTCTTGCGGCGTCAAGCGCGGCGCCACCGAGATAAAAATCGCCGCCGCTAATAGTGGATCCTGACGGGCGATGCGAGTAATCGCCAGTAACGCCAGCTGATGGGCCGCCGTGTTGATGGGTACGCCCTGCTCCAACAGGACCCGTGGCTTATTAGCTGCCATTTCAAATTGTTTTGGGCTTGGGCGTTGAGGTCCTAGCGCATCCGCAATGCGGTTGCCCACTGCGACTTCGTTCATTTCATAAGCCAACCGAATTTGCTGCCAGACGTCATCCTGGTCGAGCTGATTCTTTTGCGTCAAAACCGTGATCAGTTCTACGCAACCATCGCCATACCGGTTTGGCGCGACCAATAAAGCACGCGCAGCCTCAGCCACGTCCATCCCGCGAGCGGCCCGTGCCTGGAGGGCGTAACATTTAAGTTGCAGGTCATCTTTTAATACAAAGCGGCGATATTGCTCATCAAAGGCACGCCAGGCGTGGCGCGCACCGAGCACCAGCAAATAATCATTGCGCATCCGATCAGCAATCGCTTGCCCCTCATATCTTTGCAGAAAAGCCAAGATAGGTGTATCAGGCGCGTTCAAGCGCGCATGACCTAAGCTATCGAACAGCTGCGGTTTAAGTGCAAAGTACTCTACGTAGGAGGGGACTGGATATGCGGGAATTTGGCGCGCCAGTTCAAGCGCGCGCGGCGCATTATTTTTCTGGGCCGCCTCACGTAATGCAATAAAAATAGCATCGGGCTCTCGCGGCGCATTCTCAGACTGCGCGCGCGCAGCTTCTACGGTGCTACAACTAATGAGCGTTGTGAGCACGCAGACAACCGAGAGCGCACGATATACTTGAGTCACCCGTTGAAGAACGCATTGCAGCATTTTTTTTGACCTAGAGGCAAATAATGGGCGTAGAAAGCATAGCATGTAAATACACGAAGGCAGCAGCTAATTCCTCAAAAATTGCATTACGCAGTGCTTTACTGACCGCCAGGCAAACTCGACAAGTTCAAGCGCATAGCGAGGCAGCACTTGCCGCGCGCATTGCCACGTTGCTGGCCGAACGCACTCCGTACTGTGTGGCATTCTATTGGCCATTTGCAGGTGAGTTCGATGCGCGTGCAACCCTGGTTAACTGGCTACATGAGGCACCAACGCACTGTGCCGCCCTACCGGTCGTGACTGAAGTAGGGGGCGCGTTGCGTTTTCATCGCTGGACCCCAGAAACGCCGATGAAAGAAGGTTATTTCAAGATCCCTGTACCTACTCACGCGGTTGCAGTACACCCTGATCTATTACTCGTTCCATGCGTGGGTTTCGATCCCGCACGTTACCGGCTTGGCTATGGCGGCGGTTATTATGACCGCACTCTAGCTAGACTTAAGCCATGTCCGTTTACAGCCGGCATTAGCTATGAATGCGGCCGTGTGACTCATCTATTGCCCCGCGAACCCCATGACATTGCGCTTGATCTAGTGCTCACTGAAAAGGCACGCTATGAATAATGTTCACTACTTAGCAACTAACGGCCTAGCTTGCAATCCACTGTAGTCTAGCAGCATAAAATAACAACAATTTTTTGCAGATTACTGACTAAAACATCTTATATACTTGTATAGTAATATTCAACTAAGTTGCTTTTAACTTCTCTCTTTATCTGAGGGCAAAGTTTGATGAAGTTTCCCAGCATCTTCCCTTTTGGCGAGAGCGCGCTCGTCTGCGAGTCGCCCGCCCCTGCAACGCTTGCCTGCCAAAAGCGCATCTGGACAATAGCAGAGGTGGCGCGTCAGTGGCCACATGTGACTGAAGTTGTGCCAGGGATGAATAATTTGACCGTGCTGTTTGACCCGCTCGCAACCAATGTAGACGTGCTGACGCAAAAGCTTGCCAAAGCTTGGGGCGCAGTTGATACAAAACTAAAACCAGGCCGCCTGGTTGAAATTCCAGTGTGCTATGGTGGTGAATACGGGCCTGACCTTGCTACCGTAGCGCATCATACTGCACTGAGTGCCGAAGCCGTCATTAAACTCCATGCAAGTACAGAATACACCGTATTTTGCCTGGGCTTTCAGCCTGGTTTTGCCTATTTGGGCGGCCTTGACCCCAAACTTGAAACACCACGCCGAGCTGAGCCACGAGTTGCGATTCCTGCTGGCTCAGTTGGCATTGGCGGCGCACAGACAGGGATTTATCCGGCCAGCTCACCAGGAGGCTGGCAGTTAATTGGGCACACTAGAGAAAAACTGTTTGATCCTATGCGCACTCCTCCAAGCCTTCTACAGCCAGGGGATCGAGTGCGTTTTACTATTGCGAGCTTAACCACAACAACGATTTAGAACCATCCTGCGGACTCATTTAACTCACATTCTGTCGGATAAATTTGAACACGGGGCTAGCGTTACGATGATTGAAGTTTTGCGTGCAGGTTTACTCACTTCCGTACAGGACCTTGGCCGGACAGGTTATCGGATGTCAGGGGTGTGTGCAGCTGGTGCACTCGATACACTTGCATTACATGTAGCCAACCGACTGGTGGGTAATCCCCCTAAGGCAGCGGGGCTTGAAGTGACCGCCGGGCCAGTCAGTTTGCGCTTCACGCAAACGACGCGCGTGGCTCTAAGCGGCGCTGATTTTAAGGCCACTCTTGATAACACGCCGGTCCATGCCTGGTGGAGTTTTTCCGTTGAAGCCGGACAAATACTGCGCTTGCATACACCTAAAATCGGCATGCGCGCGTATATTGCGTTGAGTGGTGGCATCGACGTTGCGCCTATACTCGGTTCACGCAGCACAGACTTAAAAGCGGCCTTTGGCGGTCTGAACGGACGTGCCCTGAAAAACGGAGACCAACTACCACTTGGCACCCCGCAAACCGCTCAGGTGCTGCAAATCCCGGCTTTTGGCATCAAAGCGCCTGGCTGGTGCCACTTTGACCGTACTAATATAGTTGAAGAAAATAAACCATCGCTACATGGCGCACCGTGCACTACCACTGTACGTGTAATGCCCGGCCCCGAATATGCTTGCTTTACGGCGAGCTCTCATGAAAGTTTCTGGTCTGAGCCATGGCTCATCACCACCAGTAGCAATCGAATGGGTTACCGGCTTGCTGGTACCGAGCTAAAGCGCACCGAGAATATTGAACTTCTATCGCATGCCGTCCTGCCTGGCACCATTCAAGTGCCAGGCAATGGGCAACCGATTGTGCTCATGAATGATGCGCAAACGACGGGCGGCTATGCAAAGATTGGCATTGTTATCCAAGCAGATTTATGGCGTTTAGCGCAAGCACGACTCGCGAGCACTTTGCGCTTTACTGAATGCACTATTGCCGATGCCCGTACCGCCTATGCAGATTTGCAGCATTATTTAGCCCATATTGAATCCGCTATTGAGCAACAATACCGAGGCTATACACAAGCAACGCAAGCGCTTGCCTAACTTTTAAATAAAGGATTCGCCATGCACATTGATCTAAATGCCGATTTAGGTGAAGGTTGCGCCACTGACGAAGCCTTACTTGACCTCGTTAGCTCAGCCAATATTGCTTGTGGCTGGCATGCCGGCGGAGCCGACGAAATCTTTAAGTGCACACGCTGGGCTGTGCAAAAAGGCACTGCCATCGGCGCACATCCCAGCTTTAATGATCGGGAAAATTTTGGCCGTACCGAGCATCATTTATCTGCTGAAGAAATTCACGCTGCGCTCCTCTATCAACTCGGCGCGCTCAGCGCCATCGTGCGTGCGCAAGGCGCTTGCGTCACTCATGTCAAGCCGCACGGCGCACTGTATAACCAGGCAGCACGTGAACCCAAGTTGGCACAAGCCGTCATCGCCGCCATCCGTGACTTTGACCCAACATTAGCCGTTTTTGGACTGGCCAATAGCGCATTAATTACTGCCGCACATCAAGCCGGCTTACGGGCAGTTGAAGAAGTTTTTGCAGATCGGGCTTATCGTGCAAATGGCTCGCTCGTGCCTCGCGGAAGCCCAGGCGCGATTCTCGAAGACGAAGACGAAGTGTTAGCCCGCACCTTAAAAATGATTCACGAACAACGTGTGCAAGCCATCGATGGTCATTGGGTACCGCTTAAGGTACAAACAATTTGCTTACATGGCGATAATCCCCACGCACTTGCTTTTGCTCAGCGCATTCGCGCTCAACTCGATGCCGAAGGAATTCAAGTGCGCTCAACTGTAGCCGCTTCATAAAGATATTTGGTGGCTCGTTCGATTTTTATCCACGGCTTAATAGGCTGTGACTGTAGGTGAATCAAGTCGATGTACGTGATGATTTAAGACCACACTTTGGAGACCATTATGCAAACCATTGTCAATTTATGGCCGCTGCTGGGTGTAGCCGTCATTATTCTTAGCTTTTTGTTACGTTTTAATCCGCTACTAGTGATTGCCGCAGCGGCTGTTACAACGTGTATTGCAGCCGGCTTGCCGGTGAGAGGAATACTCGCTACTATCGGCACGGGTTTTGTTAAAACCCGCAATCTGCCGCTGATTATTTTGTTACCCCTCGTCGTGATTGGCTTACTCGAGCGACATGGTTTACGTGAGCATGCGCAAGCTTGGATAGCCCGTATTCGCTCAGCAACAGTTGGCCGCTTATTAATCATTTATCTGTTTGTGCGTGAGATCACTGCTGCCCTGGGTTTAACTGGGCTGGGTGGCCATCCGCAAATGGTGCGGCCTCTGCTCGCGCCAATGGTTGAAGGCGCAGCGCATAGTCGTTACGGCAAAATTAGTGACGCGCTACGCTACCGGTTAAGAGCATTTTCTGCGGCAACTGACAATGTGGGTCTCTTTTTTGGCGAGGATATTTTTGTCGCGTTCGGTGCCATTGTACTGATGGCAACCTTCTTACGCGAAGCGGGGATTGAGGTGGCGCCGCTAAGTATTGCGCTATGGGGCATTCCAACTGCGATTTGCGCCTTCATCATCCATGCATTCCGACTTTATCGACTTGATCGCAAGCTTGAGCGCGAATTCGGTCCGCGCTCTGACTCTGCCGACCACAACGTATAAGGAGAGCCATCATGATTGTATCGATTAATTATCTATTTTGGCTGCTCGGAGCAATTCTAGCGGTCATCGCCGTCATGATTTTAGGTGATCGCACTCATCCCAAACGGTTTCAAACAGGCAGTTTTTGGGCGATTTATGCGCTGATTTTTCTGGTAGGTGACAGATTGCCAGCTGAACTGGTGGGTATTTTGGTGATCGCTATGGCGCTACTTGCGGGGTTGGGTGGAGTCGTCGCCAGTCGGGCTCACGGAAATTTATCTGAGAGCGCACGCCATGAAAGCGCACGACGGCTGGGTAACAAGCTCTTCATCCCGGCCCTCACCATCCCTGCCATCACCGTGATTGGCACCCTGTTAGCACCGTATCTTGTGTTTCATGCGCGCCCCCTATTTGACCCGAAAAATGTCACGCTACTTTCATTTGGCTTAGGCTGTATCGTGGCTGCTGGCTTTAGCTGCTGGCTAACTCGTGACAGCGTTGGGCAATCCATACGCGAGACACGTCGTCTGACCGAATCACTCGGCTGGGCAGTGGTTTTACCGCAATTACTGGGTACCTTGGGTTTGGTATTTTCAGAAACGGGAGTCGGCAAAGCCGTAGCCTTTCTCAGTACCGCCTATATCAATATGGACTTGAAGTTGATCGCGGTGCTTGTCTATTGCATCGGCATGGCGCTCTTCACGATGGTCATGGGTAACGCTTTTGCTGCATTTCCGGTTATGACCGGTGGGATCGGCGTCCCTATTCTGATTGGCATGCACCATGGCGACCCTGCCATTATGGCGGCGATTGGGATGTTCTCTGGTTATTGCGGCACCTTACTGACACCGATGGCCGCCAATTTTAATATGGTACCCGCCGCGTTGCTCGAATTACCGGATAAAAACGCGGTAATTAAAGCGCAAGCCCCGACCGCACTTGTTTTACTCGCAGTCAATATCGTCTTGATGTATGTGCTGATGTTCCGCTAACGGACTCAATCGGCATGTCGAAAATACACCCGCGCCGTAGCGCATCAACTCCGCTTGCGCGCGCGCGGGTGTGCTTGATCATACACATTAGCAAGGTGCTGAAAATCTAATGAAGTATAAATCTGAGTAGCAGCAATGCTCGCATGGCCTAGCATTTCCTGCACTGCACGCAAGTCGCCACTGGATTGCAATACGTGGCTGGCAAACGAATGGCGTAACACATGTGGATGCACATTGGCCGCAATCCCAGCAGCCAGTGCGACTCGCTTGACGCGCTGCTTGACCGAGCTAGGAGAAATCCTACGACCATGTGAAGATAAAAAAAGCGGCTGCGCATCAGCGCGTATAAACTGTGGCCGCACAGCAAGCCATGCTTTAAGTGCGGCAATCGCTTTGCTGCCAATTGGCACCGTGCGCTGACGATTTCCCTTGCCCGTTACATGGACTTGTTTGCCAGGCAAGTCTAGCCAACCGGCTGAGCGATCGCCATTGGCATGCTCCTTATATTTAAGGTCTAAATTGATTAATTCAGCTAGGCGCAAGCCGGACGAATAAAACAATTCAACCATAGCACCATCCCGTAAAGCCTGCGGCAGCTTGCTTTGGCTTGCCTCCATCATGGTTTTTGTATCATCGACGGAGAGCGCTTTGGGCAAGGGCCTGGCACGTTTCGGCGCACGCACCGTAGCCACTGGATTAGTTTCAAGTGCAGTATGTAATGCCAACCAGCGATAAAAACTCCGCCAAACGGAAAGCCGATGAGCAATCGAACGCGCCGATAAACCTTGAGCGTGCGCCTGGATCACGCCCTCGCGAATATTAGCCGGGGTAAGCTCATTGAGCGCCCGTGTATCTGCTAGCGCCACCAATTGCGCCAACTCATGGGCATAACTCGTCCAGGTATGCTTAGAAAGCTTGCGTTCATAGACCAAGCTATCAAGATAGCAAGCAATTGGATCAGCAGGAGCCGTCACGGTAGCCGCCGTTACTCGCTACGCACAAGTAAACGGCTCAGCGCCGCACTCACTAGCACGCCCATATATGACAGAAAATCCGTCGCCATTCCTTCCTGAAAATGCTGCGGATCAGGCGAACCCATAACCAACAGGCCAAAAGCGTTTGTCTCATCACAGTGTGGCTTGCGTAAGGCCACTAGTGCGAAAGATTCCAAAACCGCATCAGACTCTTCGTCGGCCATTAACCACTGTGTAACGTCAAGCTCAGGATTATTCCCACAATACGGCGCAGTCAGCTGATTTGCAAAAAGGCCAATCTCGTGCTCTGGACTAAAGACAAAGTCGGCCTGCGCATAAGGCTCCGCGGCACCCCAAATACGCACCGCCGCCGCCACTCCAAAAACCTCACGCAGGACTTGTTCTATCAGTTGCGGCACAGCATCGGGCTTTTCCTCGGTCAAGATTCGCTTAGCTAATATGCCAAGCTTGAACATCAGCCCATCATTTTTTTGACCATGATGCATCAGTTGAGCTAAGCGAAGCTCGAGTTGTTTATTTTTGGCCCGCAAGATATCCATTTGGCGTTCTTGCAATGACACGGCACGACCGTTATGCGGGCTGGCTAACCGCACGGCAGCAAGAAGCTCCGCATGGTGCTCAAAAAATTCTGGGTGAGCCAGTAAATACTCAGCAATTTGATGGTCGTTCATTAGTATTAAATAGATATATTAGATGGCAAAGGGCCATCGGGAATGTCAACTTCACCTTTAAATACAGTCACAGCCGGACCGATCATATGGACTTCAGCGCCTTGCCATATAATTGTCAGCTGACCGCCACGCATCGACACGGTGACAGGCGAATCAACCAAGCCGCGGCGAATCGCGGTCACCGCAGCCGCACAAGCACCTGTACCACACGCCAAAGTCTCCCCAACACCACGTTCATAGACCCGCAGTTTAATCAGATCGCGCCTAACGATTTGCATAAAACCAGCATTCACACGTTGCCTGAAACGAGCATGCGCCTCAATCAGCGCACCGTCACTCAACACCGGCGCCGTGTCAATATCAGCCACGTGCTGCACTGCATGTGGATTGCCCATCGATAAGACAGAAAGCCATGCTTGCTTGCCGTTTAGTTCAAGCGGCCAAATCGTGTCGCAGCCGTCGGTACGGCTAGCAAGTTGATGGGGATCAAATGGCACATCACGCGGATTAAATACAGGCGTACCCATGTCCACACAAACCTGGCCGTTTGCTTGCAATGCCAGGGTAATTAAGCCTTTTTGCACTTCAACCCGGATTTCACGCTGGTGGGTTAGCTCAGCTGCATGCACAAATTTAACAAAACACCGTGCGCCATTGCCGCAATGTTCAACCTCACCACCATCTGCGTTAAAAATGCGGTATTTAAAATCTGCATCGACCCGGCTTGGGCGCTCAATCAGCAGCACCTGATCAGCGCCAATGCCAAAATGTCGGTCCGCCAACCAACGTATTTGACTAGGCGTTAGCGCAAATGACTGGCGAATGCCATCCAGCACAATGAAATCATTGCCGGCACCTTGCATCTTTGTAAATTGGAGTTTTGCCATATGAAGATAAACGATTAAGTATCAACCGGCGTCATAAAAACTCGGCTCACCCGGCGGCCGTGTCTTAAAACGCTTATGTAACCAATAATACTGTTCAGGCATGAGCTCAACTTGTTCTTCAAGAAAAGCATTCATCCGGCGCGCATCCGCCACGGGATCATCGCTCGGATAATTTTCCCATGGACGAAAGACCTTCAACCGGTAGCCGCGATAATTAGGCAAAACCTCACCGATAAACGGCACTACTTGCGCTTGGCCGGTTTTAGCAAAGCGAGAAACGGTGGTCAAGGTGCAGGCATCGATCCCAAAAAATGGCACAAAAGCCGAATTGCGCACGCCATAATCCATATCCGCCCCCAGCATCACGGGCATATGCGCACGCAACATCCGCAAGACAGTTCGTGCACTCTCTGAGCGGGAGACCATCTCCGCATTAAAACGCCCACGCGCTTTTTTTGCAACCTGATCAACCTTAGGGTTTGAGATTGGCTGATAGAGGGCGCCACAACCGCGCTTTAGCGCATAATTTATAAAAATCGAGCCCGCTTCAATACCAACAAAATGAAATCCCAAAAGAATTGTTGGCGGTAAATTCGGATCGCTTAAATCAATTTCACTGTCGACTTGAACCAGCTTTTCAAGTTTTTGAGCCGAACCAAACCACTGCACGCTCCGCTCAACATAGCTACGAATCGCATGCCTGAAATGGTGCGCCGCCACTGCCTCACGACGGGCCTCGCTCCAGTTAGGAAAACACAGCTTCAAATTAGTATGAACAATACGCCGCCGTTGACTAGGGATTCGATACAACAAACGGCCTAATAGATCGCCAAAACGAGCGACAAACCCATACGGCAAAATGGCAAATAATTTTAATAAGCCAAACGCACAGAAAATACCTAATTGATTAAACATTATTATCCTGCTACTATGAATTCACTCGTAAGGCTTTAAATTTTAGAGCTCTTATGGGTGTGGGTTAATTTTAAAAAATTTAAAATTAACCTCTGCAATACGATTTTCGCCGAGTTAAAGACAACTTGCGGGGCGAAAAGCGCGGCTTACCGTGTTAGAAATCTGCTAAAGCGTCGCCACTTCATCTCCACCTGAAACCGGCTTCGCCAAACCGGATTTCCGATAGAAACGTTAACGACATTTAAGGAGAACTGAAGTGGCAAATGACTATCTATTCACCTCTGAGTCCGTCTCGGAAGGCCACCCTGATAAGGTAGCTGACCAAATCTCCGATGCTATCCTTGATGCGATTCTCGCACAAGACAAATATGCACGCGTCGCAGCCGAGACATTATGTAATACAGGCTTAGTGGTGCTCGCTGGCGAAATCACTACAAACGCAAACATCGATTATATTCAGATCGCCCGCAATACAATCAAACGCATTGGTTACGATAATACCGATTATGGCATTGACTACCGTGGCTGCGCCGTGCTGGTTGCTTACGATAAGCAATCGCCAGATATTGCACAAGGCGTAAATAACGCTCATGACAACTCTTTTGACCAAGGCGCAGGTGACCAAGGACTGATGTTTGGCTACGCTTGTGATGAAACACCAGAATTAATGCCTTTGCCAATTCACCTGGCGCATCGCTTAGTTGAACGCCAAGCCAACCTACGCCATAGTGGCCTTCTACCTTGGCTACGTCCTGATGCTAAAGCGCAAGTTACCCTACGCTATGTCAATAACAAACCGCATAGCATTGACACGATTGTGCTATCCACCCAGCATGCGCCCGAAATAAGCTTAGGCGCACTGCGCGAAGCCGTCATCGAAGAAGTGATCAAACCAGTCCTGCCGAAGGCACTCATCAAAGATAAGATCCATTATCTAGTCAACCCGACCGGCCGGTTTGTGATTGGCGGCCCGCAAGGCGATTGTGGCTTGACCGGCCGCAAAATCATTGTCGATACATATGGCGGGGCAGCACCGCATGGCGGCGGCGCGTTTTCTGGCAAAGATCCCTCTAAAGTTGATCGCTCAGCTGCTTACGCAGGCCGTTATGTTGCAAAAAATATCGTCGCTGCGGGTTTAGCGACACGTTGTCTAATCCAAATTTCTTATGCAATCGGTGTTGCACTACCGACCTCTGTAATGGTGAATACTTTCGGCACTGGCCGCGTACCTGATGCAGTCATTACCCGTTTGGTACAGCAATACTTTGATCTACGCCCCAAAGGTATTATTCAAATGCTCGATTTGCTGCGCCCGATTTATGAGAAATCCGCCGCCTATGGTCACTTTGGACGCGAAGATTCAGAGTTTACGTGGGAAGCTACAGATAAGGCTGATATGCTGGCTGAAGCAGCAGGGGTTAAGGTCGCAGCGATAGCTTAAGCTCTCTGCCAGTGATAACGCACTAGAATATACTGGTCAGCCTAAGTACTTAAAAATCAAAAAAATAATGCAGATTGTCCGATATAAGTATCGGACAATCTGCATATTATTTTCTCTACATGAACAGAAGACAGTAGTTGACATCATTCTCGACGCCGCGCCACTGCTCAAATGAGACGATCAATTACTCATTGTTGAAAAATAATTGATCGCCCTCATTCATCAAGCTTCCGTTGCTAGTTTTGCATGGCGGCGTGAATAACCGAAATAAATCAACAGACCCACCACTAACCAAGCAATAAACGCGACCCATGTCGAAAGCTGCAACTGAAGCATTAGGAATAGGCAGAATAATACCGAAAATACTGGCACTACTGGTACCCCTGGGCAGCGAAAAGCGCGCGGCAATTCAGGATGTGTACGACGTAAAATAAGTACCGCAACAGATACCATTGCGAACGCCGCTAGCGTGCCGATATTGGTCAATTCTGCTAGTGCTTTGAGCGGCACCAAGGCAGCAATTAAACCAAAACATAAACCCACTAACCAGGTTGCAAAAAATGGCGTTTTAAAACGCGGATGAACTTTTGACAGCGCAGGAGGAAGCAAGCCATCACGGGACATTGCGAACAAAATCCGTGTTTGACCGTAGCTCATCACCAGAATAACCGTCAACATCCCAAAGACTGCGCCTAGATCGACAAAACCCGCGACCCATTTTTCACCAGCAACTTGCAGGGCTAACGAAACTGGATGCGCAACATCCATAAATTGTGCGTAAGGGACAATACCCGTCACGACCGCCGCTACGGCAACATACATCAAAGCACAGGCGGCTAGCGATGCCATAATGCCAATTGGCAAATCACGCTTTGGATTTTTAACTTCCTCGGCAGCCGAACTCACGGAGTCAAAGCCGATAAAAGCAAAGAACATAACTGCTGCCGCACTGAGCGTACCGGTCCAACCCATTGGCATAAATGGTTGCCAGTTGGCCGGCTGCACATGAAAGGCGCCAACTACAATCACCAGCAACACAACGCTTATCTTAACCACCACCATGATGTTATTGATACGCGTCGATTCGCGCACACCAAGCGAGAGCACGCCGGCGATTGCCATCACCACCAGAAAAGCGGGCAAATTGAAAACCGAAAGCTGTCCTGGCAAAGTACCTGGGGCGGCGCTTAAAATAGCCGGTAGCCCAATGCCAAAGCCGGCTAACAGCGATTGAAAATAACCTGACCAACCTACCGCCACAGCTGAAATCGCCAGCCCATATTCAAGCAATAAGTCCCAGCCAATCAGCCAGGCGATCAGTTCGCCCAAGGTGGCATAAGCATAGGTATATATCGAACCTGCGACAGGAATGGTCGAAGCGAACTCAGCATACGCCAGCGCGGCAAACCCGCATGCTAGAGCAGCAATAATGAATGATATGGTCAGCGCCGGACCGGCCGTGACTGCACCCGTACCCGTTAACACAAAAATGCCCGTGCCAACGATTGCGCCAATGCCAAGGAAAGTCAGATCGAGCGGCCCCATTGTTTTCTGGAGCCCGGTATTCGCAGCGCTTGCTGCGATCATCTGTTCGACGTTCTTAGTGCGTAAAAGACTCATCGGATATCTCTTTTGCGACTGCCACTGACAAAGCCAACAGTCCTGTAAGTTAAAAAAAAACAGCTCTCAAAAATAAATACGCCGCCATACTTAGATTATAGATTTCACTCTGAAGCGAAACGCAATATCAAAACACAATATCAAATTACGCATCGGCGCACACTATAACCCGGGTGTAGCGACTTGTTACTTTGTGGATTACTTTTGCTACAATAGGAACTGTTTTGAGGAGCGTTGCGACGGAATCTCCGCCAGGCTCAAAACACCCTTGATGCCACGCATTGCGTGGTCGTATCAAACGGCGCTCATGTCTTCAATCTTCTGCTTTTAAGAAAGGAACGTGACATGAACACCGCCGTACAGCCTATGCATAAGCAATCAAGTACCTTTTCCGATTATACCATCGCCGATTTACATCTAGCCGATTGGGGCCGCAAAGAAATTCTCATCGCTGAAACTGAAATGCCTGGCTTGATGGCGTTACGCGATGAATATCGTGCGAGCCAGCCACTCAAGGGCGCGCGTATTGCTGGTTCGCTCCATATGACGATTCAGACCGCCGTGCTGATTGAAACCTTGCAAGTGCTTGGCGCTGAAGTTCGTTGGGCATCGTGCAACATCTTTTCCACGCAAGATCATGCGGCGGCAGCTATCGCCGCAGGCGGCACCTCTGTGTTTGCCTTCAAAGGCGAAAGCCTCGACGAATATTGGGCTTTTACCCACCGCATTTTCTCTTGGCCAAACGGCGAACATGCCAACATGATTCTTGATGATGGCGGCGATGCAACTATGCTGCTCATGCTCGGCGCGCGTGCGGAACAGGATCGTTCCGTGCTGGCTCAACCGGCCAATGAGGAAGAAGTTGCGTTATTTGCAGCCATTGCCCGGCATTTAGAACACGACCCACATTGGTATTCAAGCCGCCTGGCCCATATCCGAGGTGTCACAGAAGAAACCACCACCGGCGTACACCGTCTATATCAACTGGAAAAAGAAGGACAGCTGCATTTTCCAGTGATTAATGTGAATGACTCCGTCACCAAATCAAAATTTGATAATTTATACGGCTGTCGCGAATCCCTGGTTGATGGCATCAAGCGTGCAACCGATGTCATGATTGCCGGCAAAGTTGCATTAATCGCCGGCTATGGTGACGTTGGCAAAGGGTGCGCCCAATCATTGCGTGGACTGGGGGCAACCGTCTGGATTACCGAGATCGATCCGATTTGCGCCTTGCAAGCTGCGATGGAAGGTTATCGTGTGGTCACGATGGAAGAGGCTGTTGATAAAGTGGATATTTTTGTCACTGCAACCGGCAATTTAAGCGTGATTACCCACGAGCATATGAAAAAGATGCGGCATCAGGCGATCGTTTGCAATATCGGTCACTTCGATTCAGAAATCGAGGTTGCCTCACTCAGTCAGTACAAGTGGGAAAATATCAAGCCGCAGGTTGACCATATTGAATTTCCTGATGGCAAGCGGATCATCTTGTTAGCGCAAGGTCGTCTGGTTAATCTTGGCTGTGCTACCGGCCATCCATCGTTTGTGATGTCAAATTCGTTCACCAATCAAACCTTGGCGCAAATTGAGCTATTCACACGGGGCGAGCAATATGGCAATAAAGTCTATGTGTTACCCAAAAATTTGGATGAAAAAGTAGCGCGGCTACATTTGAAGCGAATTGGCGCTCACCTCACCGAACTCACCGCGGCCCAAGCAAAATATATTAGCGTTGATCAGAACGGTCCATATAAGCCAGACCATTATCGCTATTGAGGTTAACAGCGAGATGAGCCGTATCGAGCTATCACTCGATACGGTACTCGAAATTGCTCATAACGGATTCAAAGCCGGCTATCGTGACTTACTATTTTCAATAGGGTTAATTAGCCGTTGCCCACCACATCGATAACGGAACAGCAAATAAATAGGGACTAAACGGCACGATCTCCTGTCCGCTATACAGCACAATACCGCGCTGAAACGCCTCTGGCTCATTCTCTTGCAAATGACGCAACCCTCTAAAATCATGGCTAGTCACCGTGCTGCTTGCTTTAACCTCAATGCCGGTGAGTTTACCTAGCCGATTTTCCAGCACAAAATCCACTTCAAAATTAGTTTGGGTACGGTAATGCCACAAAGTCATTTTTTGTTTTGCAAAAGCCAAATGTTTAAGCAGCTCATTTAATACAAAAGTTTCAACCAACTCGCCCGGTAGCCCAGCTCCTGCCATCAAATGGCTCTTAGATACATTGCTTAGATGAGCAAGCAAACCACTATCTAGAATAAACACTTTAGAGGCTTTTACCAATCGTTTGCTTGCATTACGGTGCCAAGCAGGTAGCCGATAGACTAAAAACAGCATCTCCAACAAACTGAAATAGCGCTTTAAGGTGGTTTGCGGCAAGCCGCTTGAGCGTGACAATTCTGCAAAATTCAGCAAGTTGGCGCTGCGTGCGGCAAGCAATTGGAGTAAATTAGGCACTTCGGACAATTGTTCGAGATTTGCCAATTCACGTACATCTCGCTGCAAAATAGCGTGTAAATAACTATCAAACCATGCTGAACGGCGCTTTTCTAGACTCCGGCTAGCGGCCTCTGGAAACCCTCCAGCTAGCAAAGTATCAATCAATTGCTCACGTTTGCAAGCGGGAATTGCTAACGCATTGAGTTCACCATTAAACAGCCAATCCGCACGATTAAACCTTGGTATACCCGCTAACTCCGCAGTCGATAAAGGCCAGAGCGACAATATCTCCATACGCCCAGCCAAGGAATCAGCAATCGTTGGTAGCAATAGAACATGAGCCGATCCCGTCAACAAAAAACGGCCGGGCCTACGATCGCGATCAACCGCAGCCTTAATCGACAGGAAGAGCTCCGGGGCACGTTGTACCTCATCTAGAACAACCGGACCATCAAGCGCATCAATAAAACCACTTGGATCATTCTTTGCAGACGCCAGCACGACTGGATTGTCCAGTGTTAAATAGCGATAGCTGTGGATCTCCGGTACTTGAGCTAGTGTGCTTTTACCGGTCTGGCGCGCTCCATTGATTAATACAACTGGTGTGTCAGTTAATGCTTCTAACAGCAAAGGGGTAATATGTCTGGTGTACATATCATCATTCTAATGGATGAAAATCGTCCACGCAATGGATGATTTTCATCCACACAGCAGATGATTTGTAACTGGCCAATTATTGACTTTGCCCTGCCATCTGCGAGACATCCCAACCCCCGCCAAGCGCTTTAATCAAGCCCGCCGCAGAAACCATCCGCTGGCCATTGATGCTTACCATTTTCTGCTCAGCAGCAAACGCGGTTGCCTGGGCAGAAATGACGCTAAGATACATCGTCATGCCAGCTTTGTATTGATTTAAAACAATGTCCAGTGCTTGTTGTGCTGACTGCACGGCCTGTTGCTGTAGCGCAGCTTCTTGTGCCAGGATACGCAGGGCCGCCAGTGCGTCCTCAACCTCTTGAAATGCGCTCAACACCGCTTGTCGATAATGCGCTGTATCCTGTTCAAACGCCGCACGCGCAGCGACTGTTTGCGCCTGCCGCGCACCTCCATCAAACAAGGTAGCCGCTAATTGCGGGCCCAATGACCAAACGCGTGCAGGCACACTGAACCACTGCGCAAACACCGAGCTCCGGGAGCCGCCTGCTGCCGAAAGCGTCAATGATGGAAAAAATGCTGCCATGCTGATGCCGATTTTTTCGTTGGCCGCAGCGGCACGGCGCTCAGCGGAAGCAATATCAGGCCGACGCTCAAGCAATGCTGAGGGGAGCGTTAATGGTATGCGCGGCGGCGCAGCCATCTGCAATGGTGAGATGGCTAGCGAGAAAGTTGAGGCAGGCTCACCCACCAGCACGGCTATCGCATGTTCGTATTGGGCACGCGCAATGCCATTGTTAAATGCGGCGGCTTGCGCCGCTTGTAATGCTGTTTGTGCTTGTAGCACATCAGCACGTGCAGCAACTCCCTGGGCATAACGATTTTGCGTAAGTTTGAGGGCTTGACGATAAGCCAGCACCGTATTGTCCAGTAATTTTTGAATGGCATCCAGCGTGCGCAGCTGAAAGTAATTCTGCACCAATGTCGCTTGAGCAGATAGGCGCGCATTCGCAAACTCTGCCGCAGCACTTTGCACTTGGGCTTGTTCAGCTCTCTTTGTACGTTGTAGCGTACCCCACAAATCAGGCTCCCAAGACGCATCAAGCGATAATGAGTATGCTGTGTCCACTGCACTCAGACCGTTCGCTTTACGCGATGGTGTGCGCAAACGCTTAACGTCTGCTGCTATGCCCACTTTGGGTAAAAAAGCTGCGCGCGCCTGAGCCGCCAAGGCGCGGGCTTGCTGATAAGTTGCCGCATAGACCGCTACGGTTTGGTTTGAGATATCAATTCTGTCAGCAAGCGTATTTAACTGTGGATCATTGAATACTTGCCACCAGGCACCGCGCTCAAATTGATCAGCCGGCTGCGCAACTTTCCAGCCAGCAGGCGCCTGCTTAAATTTTTCAGGTACAGCCAGCATGGCACGCGTATAGTTAGGACCCACGGCACAACTGGTTAGGCCACTCGTTAATAGCCCAATGGCCGCGCATAACGTGATGTGAGAGATCAATCTGATTAAAGAAGAATGCCCAGCAACAGGCCACCATTTTTTAAATGCTTGCATTTTTTTACCTTGACTTGCAGCCATAGCAATAGAACAGTAAGGTTATCGTTAACTCTAATTAGAGATCTAGAACCAACGCATACACGTCATGCTCAATACGATTACCGAGCAAATTGAGCAAAGTGCGTAAATTTTCCCGTTCGGTAGCGTCTGCTTGGGCCGTACCACGAAAAGAAAACTTTTGCTTGGCCCACTGGCCACGTCCGTCAAGCAGAAGAGGACCTTTTGTTGTCGCGAGCTCAAGCGTCGCGTCACGGCCGAGTGCTTGCATTACGACTCGATAGGAGCCCAACGGCTTCACGCGTGAAACCCGCGATGACATGTTGTTTAAGCTCAGCATAAGTCGGCCAAATGGCTTATCCCCTAAAAGCAGCCAATCGCTCCATTGCAGCCGCACCTCACCTTGCAAGTTAAAGGTATTAAACGGCGCGCCCAAGCCGGCCAATAAGCTTGCAGGTACGTCTAAACGTCCAGAGGAAAGGGTGGCTCCACGCGGTGTCATGATAAGTTGGACCGCCTCGGACATCGCCTCGTTAGCATGCATTGAGATTTTCGCTTTCCCCAAGAAGAGCGGCCAGAATGCTGTATGCCACTCAATGCGCCCCGCTAACGCGGTGGGGGCACTCGCTTTCGGCCCGGCCGCTAACATCAGCACTGCTGAGCCATGCCATAGCGAGCCGGCCGGAGCCGCTAAACTGACGCGACCACCTGTTGCTTGCGCCACTAACGGTGAAAACCAAGCCGCCGGCAAGAGTACCAGCACCGTGAACATAATTGAAACCAGCGCGACCAAGCTCCATGGCAGCGCCTTTTTGGATTTTTGCAATAATGAACGCATGAAATTAACGCGCAACCGGCGTTTGCAACAACATCGTAAGATTCACTCGGCCTACTTCGTTAAGGCTTGTCACATGAGCTTCAGCGACTTGCAACTTGTATCGTTTGCGTATTTCATCAAGCCAGCCGATCCCATCTGCGAAAGGGACGTTCGTCAGCTTAATTTGCACGACGCCATTCAGCACCGAGATCTGTGCATTGGCGATGCTACGTTGCGCCAGCGAAGCTACCAGAGCGTCGCGCAAACTATCGTTAATAGGCGTTATATTGGCTGACATGCGCCCCAGTTCTCGCGCTTGCCGCGCTTGTTCTTGCATCTGCGCTAGCTCGCGCTCCATGATCGGCAGTGTAGCCATAAGCCGTGCGCTGCTTGTGCGCGCAGGCGCCCATAACAGACTATAGAGCAAAACCATGCCCAGTACCGTTCCTAATGCGGTTAATAAGGTTTTTTCGCGCGGGTTACGCTCACTCCAGAAATCACCCCAAAGCGTTGTCAGAATACTTTTCATCCACGCCCCCTAATGATCCATTTGCCTTGCGTAAAATGTCCTTCGAGCCCTTGGCTAGCGAGCCGTTGCACAAAGGTTTCATCAATCTTTGCCGTGGGCTTAAAGCCCACTTCAAGCAGACGGTTACGATAATCCAACTGCACAATAGCATCAGCAGGTATCGTCCCGAGCGAGCGTGCAAGCCCCTCCGCTAGGCTTAAAAAATCAGCGGGCGAAAGCTCGCCAGCGGCTATCCGCAAAGCATCGAGTTGGCGCGTCATTTGTTGAGGGGGATTCAGTACTACCGTTGTTTTTGGAAAAGCACTCAGCAATACTTCAATGTGCTGCGTGCTAAGCGCGGTTTGCTGTCGAGCCAACAACAGCCACTGTAGGTTAGCGCCAATCACCGCCACCATTAAGGTTGCGACTACTAAGCCAAATGGCAAACGCCAGTGCTTTAAGGTACCGCGCCTGGGGCGCCATGATTGTTCTGCAAATTCAAATTGGCACAAATTAAAGGGGCAGGTTAGCGCTTGCCGCGCCAATGCCTCAAAGGATAGTGACGGCTTATCCGCATACGGTAACGGCAGTGCCGTAGAAGATGGCGGACCTGGCACGTCGGTGAGCTGGTATAAGGCAAGCGGTGCGTCCGCGGCCAGCGCACTTAGCGTATCGTTTAACGCATCCAGCGGGACCATCAGACCTTGGCCATGTCCGTCACGGATTAAAGCAAGCTCAACGCAGGGCGCCGCGATATCCGACGGCAAGGCTGAAGCGATCGATTCAGGGTGCCCAATGATGATGGCGAATAAAGGCGCGGCTTTTTTATCTGCTGCACTCTCAACCGTGGCCTCAGCCGCTACCGTACCTTCTACAGACAAGCAGCGCGTAATCGGTACCGCGCGTAAGCCGCGATGTCCGGCTCCGATAAAAGCTTCATAGACAAAACGAAACCAGGCACGATCAACCGTTGCCAGCACGCGCTGATTGCTTCCCACTACCATAGGGTCAAGCGCAATATGACAGGCTTGCGGATCTTGGATTAAATGCTCCTCGATCACATTGGGTAAAGCTTGCCGTAAACGTGCGCCCTTCAGTGGCGCAAGCGCCACAGTTAACATGAGTAGATCGCGTGCGGCAACCAGCAAGACCGTGGCCCGTGCTTTAGGCAGGAGCGCGACGGATGATTTACCCGCGCGTAACACGCGGTCGCGCCGGTCAAAAAGCATAAATGGCAAAGCCGGCAACTGCCATTGCGCAGGGCTGAGTGCTGGGTCGCGGGCGGGTAATTGAACCACGAGTGTCGTCAAAACGTTGATCCCTTTCGCAAAATAATCATATCGCATCACGCATACTTAATGATGCGTGTACTATGCGTTGAACTGTGGCGGTACACTAACACATCGCGCAATAGTAGCGCGCGATCATACTGAACATGTCCATGGATGACAAAGAAATTTGTTTTTACGTCAAATTGGCTCGTATCAAACTCAAGCTGCGGCCCAGCAATCGTGCGCAAACGGTTCGTAAAATCGCCTGTGTTGACAAAAAAAACCTGCTCGCGCAAGGCTAACAACATTTGCGCCTTTGCCACATCAAAACCTGGAATCATGGATGCCAATACTTCAGCGCTCACCGTATTCACATTGACCGTGGTTGGCTGCGGCAAGACCGTAACAAATGGTTTGAGCTGCTCGACAATTTCTGCAGTAAAACCGGGTATATCGAGCAAGCCCGCCACCGAATTTATTGGCAATAACGGATCTTCTGCTTGACTCTCTAGGTTGTCGCTGCCCGCTGAGATTTTCAGCTTAGGATTTGCCCGCTCTGGAAAAAGCTGCCCTGAATGCATCAGCGACGCGCGCAGTTGCAAAGCGACAACCTTTGCCAACTCTGGCTTTAAATTGAGGATGGCTAACAAACGCTCAAAGCTGGCAATCTGCACAACATCTAAGGCTAACTGTCCGGACCGGGGCATTGTCACCAAATTCCGTAAATTGAATTTCGCCTGTGCATCTTCAATCGAACCGGATAAATAAGTGTCTTGCCCATATGCCTCGCCCGCGGCCCCTGCTCGCCCAAGTAAATCGGATAGCCGCGTCTGTGCAATAGGCACCGCCCAAATGCCACCGAGATAATCAATCGGCGAAGTATCTGCTGCCGCGCGCAAGATAAAGCGCGTCCAATCAAGCGCGCCGCGCTGCACCCACTGGGCCTGCAGTATCATCTGTTGATTTTCGATTCGGCGAATTTGAATCTGCTGCCGCCATAGCAACCCGGACACCAACATCGCCGACAACGTCACCACAAAAAGAGCCGTAATCATTGCTGCGCCGCGGACACGATTTAGGCCAACATAACCGGAAGAATAGAGGAGAGCGGTACGCAAATCTTTACTCCCCTACCAATAGAATTCGGGTGAGCGCGTGCTGTGCGTTCACCACGCGTACACTCAATTCAATGCCTGTTATGCTCCGCGCAGGCGGCGCGTTAGGCGCTCGCCCCCCAGTCAATTGACTTAAATTTTTATTTAAAGCGGCTTGCACATCGAGCATATTGGCCGTCCAACCTAGTTGTGGCACCCAGGCGCGCAGATTCACCGCAACCACCCCACCCATGAGCTCCACTACGCTCCAGCCTTCCATGTCGGCACCAGCAGCCAGCGCTGCGCGCAACTGCCCAAGCGTTGCCAAAGGAGGCGAAGCTGTACGCAATACTCGCCCTTGCGGCACGTGGTAACGCACGACTTGTAAACGCGGCGCCTGCCCAGACAAATTAAGCTGGCGCACAATTTGCAACTGCCCCCCACCAAAAGCCATCGGCGACTGACCAATCTCCCGCTCCAGAGCTGCTTGCCGCACATCAATCCCCACCTGGTCAAAAAACTGTGCCAACGCGCGTCCCTCTGCCATCGATACGGTCACCACATCGCGCGTCCGCACAATTTGATCAAGGCCACGCCAGGACAGCACAGCAACCAACGCAAGAATTGTAATGGCGACCAGTAATTCGATCAGCGTGAAGCCTGCTTGATACTTACAACGGCCGTTGCGTTTCATTCGCCACCACCGTCATCAAATGCACCAGTTCATTATTAAGCCCCGGCCGCTTCACCACCACATCGACCCGCCGAAAACTCGGATTGGGAGTCGCCGACACGGTGCGGATGCAGATAAAAGCGGCATTCCCCTGGGGACAAGCAAAATTTATTGCGCCAAGCTGCGGCCAAGCACGTTCTAGATGCAGCTGCCCAAGTACATTATCTGCACTAAAACCCGCCAATAGTCGATCATGCAACTCGCGCCCTCCCAGCGCCAAACTCCCTGCTGCGCGCAACGATGCCGCCAGTGCAATCGCGATAATAGTGAGCGCAATGAGTGCTTCAATCATCGTAAAACCAGCGACGTGAGCGCTATATTTTGTTTTCTTGCACTTCATAACGGCCATTGCCATTGCTCACCACATTAAGCTGTGCAGCATTTGAATAAAGTGTCACGATGACGGCTATATCAATGCTTTCCGTACCGAATATGACCCGTTCGGCGAGTTCTTGTCCACCCGAATAACGAATCGTTATAGCGTTGAGCTGGGTACGCCATTGACGGGGGGCAAATAGATCATCGCGCAACACACGCCAGTCTTTTTCCACCTGGATCAGGAAACGATATCCTCCTGACACTGGCTCCCATGCAATTGACTGCGCCCGCACTTGCGCTTCATTCGCCGCCGACTCAAGCAATAAAGCAAGGCGTTGCGCCTCTTCGGCAAGCTCGGTGCGCGGGTTACGGCTAATGGATAAAGCCGCCAAAGAAATCAGCAAGCCAGCAATCACCAGCACAACCAGCATTTCGAGCAGGGTGAACCCTCTCGCTATGCATAAGGGCCGAGGTGCATTAGCCAAACTATTGCCACGAGCCAATCTCGCGCCCATCATTACCTGACGAGCCACTGGCTCCATAGCTAAAAATATCGATCTCATCATGCACGCCAGGATTGAGATATTGGTACGGATGACCCCAAGGGTCGTTTGGCAAACGTTCTAGATAACCGCCATCTTTCCAATTATTTGGTACTGGGTCGGTTAACGGTTTCTCGATCAAAGCGCGTAAACCCTGCTCTTGCGTTGGATAACGGATATTATCGAGACGATAAAGTTTAAGCGCCTGCGCGATCGTTTTAATGTCTTGTACCGCCGCAATCCGGCGCGCCTCATCTGGACGGCTCATGATTTTCGGCACGACCAAGGCGGCAAGAATACCCAGAATCGCGATGACAACCATGACTTCGATTAAAGTAAAACCACGCTGAGAAGGTAAAACGCGGCTTAAAGCGCTGGCCCTATTTGGGTAATCGCGCATTCTCCAATTCATCATAACTATTTCCAACCCTCAAAAATAAAACACTCAACCCAATACAGCAGTAAACTCACTATACTGTTCCTAATTAATGCTTTTTATTACCTTTTTTCATGATATCTATTCAAAGCTCCGCTTTAGTGCGGATTACTTCACTCACGCTATTTGCGCTTTTCTGTGCAACATCAACGTATTGGTTCATTACGTTGAACTCCCCTCACACAACTCCTCTATCGGCTGCCAGCGCGAGCCGGGCGCCGGTAAAAGTCGATTATGCCAACCAGCTATTTGGAGGACAAGCTAATTCAGTCCGTAGCGATTTTCAATTAGCCGGCGTGCTCGCCCTTCAAGAGGGCGGCGCTGCCGCCATTATCGGGCAAGCGGGCAAGCCCCTACGGGCGATTTCTGTTGGCCAGCCAATTGATCAAAACACACGCCTTAACGAAGTTCGCGCGCGCTCAGTTATTATTGAGCAAAGCGGCATTAAAAGCGAAGTATTTTTACCCGCAGCAACCGAGTCGCCGACTATTTATATGCGCTAATCATCACCCCACCATTTGATTTAATTCAATAATCGGCATCATCACTGCCAACACAATCATTAACACCACGCCGCCCATCGCAAGAATCAGCAGCGGCTCCAGCAAACTCGTTAAAAATAGGGTACGGCGCTCAAGCTCAGCGGCTTCGCCACTCGCTGCACGCTCAAGCATCGCAGTCAAATCGCCAGTCGCTTCACCAGCGCGGATTAAATGGACCAGCACCGGGGCAAAGGTATGTGTGCCAGCCAGTGCGCGCGAGAGAGAAGTGCCTTCACGCACCCGCACCGTTGCCTGGTCAATATTTTGACGCATGGCAACATTGTTAAGTGTCTCGCCGGCGGCCTGCAGCGCCCGTAAAATAGGCACTCCAGCTGCGGTCAAGATGGCTAGCGTACTGGCAAAACGTACGGTGTTATAACCACGCACGAGTTTGCCGAGCAACGGCACATCCAACAGCCAACGATGAAAGGTCAGCCGAGGGCCTGGCTGGCGTAAAATACGTCTTAGCAGCCAGCTTATCAGCCCCCCTGTTATCAGCATACCCCACCAGCCCTGCTTAACGAAATTGGACAACGCCAGCATCGCCACCGTTAATAACGGTAGTTGCTGTTTAGTACTGGAGAACACGCTCACGACCTGCGGCACCACATAACTTAGTAAAAACGCGACAATGCCAAAAGCGACTAGCGTTACAATCGCTGGATAAGTAAAGGCCAATTGAATTTTTTGCCGTAACGTATTGCGTTGTTCAATATAGTCCGCAAGGCGCGCCAACACGATATCGAGCTTGCCAGTTTGCTCGCCGGCGGAAACCAGGGCACGATAAATATCCGGAAAATCATGCGGGTGTATGCTCAAGGCACCTGCCAGCGACTGCCCACTCAACACTTCAGCCCGAATCGCCGCGACCAATTCACGCACATAATCACGCTCTGCTTGCTCAGCCAGCACGCCGAGAATTTCATCGAGCGGCAAACCGGCGGTCAATAGGCTGGCAAGCTGGCGCGTGAAGATCGCTTGCTCGCGCTGCGATAAACGGCGCCCGAAGGCAAGCCGCTCATGGCGCGCACTGCGCGTGCGGCTGCCGGCTGACTCAACCAAAAGCGGGGTAAGCGCCTGCAAACGCAACTGGCTGCGAGCAGCTCGCGCACTATCCGCCTCCAGCACACCGCGCTGTGTTTTGCCAGATGAGTCAATGGCTTCAAAGCGAAACGCCGACATTGGCAGACTACCTTATATCTTGATGGATTGAACGATTTTTAATGCTGTTGCACTATTCGCCGGTAACACGGATCACCTCTTCAAGCGAAGTCACGCCTGCCGCTAGCCAGCGTTGCGCATCTTCACGCAAGGTGCGCATCCCATTAGCCCGCCCCGCTGCTAGCAATTCAACGTCGGCGACTTGCTGGTGAATCAGTGTGCGGATTGCATCATTGAGTACGAGCAGTTCGTAGACGCCACGCCGGCCTTGGTAACCCGATTGGCCACATTGTTCACAGCCAGATGCATGCCAACCATCAGCGCGTTCAAGCCGGCAAGTGGGGCATAAGCAGCGCACCAGCCGTTGCGCCAGCACGCCTAGCAAGCTGGAAGCGAGTAAATAGGGCTCAACGCCCATATCCGTTAGCCGGGTGACAGCTGAGGCAGCATCATTGGTGTGTAGCGTAGCCAGCACTAAATGTCCGGTCAACGAGGCCTGCACAGCGATCTGCGCTGTCTCAAGGTCTCGAATTTCGCCAATCATGATAATGTCAGGGTCTTGCCGTAAGATCGAGCGGAGGGCACGCGCAAAATTCATGCCAATCCGTTCATTAACCTGCGTTTGACCAATCCCAGACAGATCGTACTCAATCGGATCTTCAACTGTCATGATATTGGTGCTAGCGGTCTCAAGCCGCGATAGCGCCGCATATAAAGTGGTTGTTTTGCCTGAGCCGGTTGGACCCGTGACCAACACAATGCCATGCGGATGGGCGATTAATTTATCGAATTGCACTTGCGTCGCGGCGGCCATGCCAAGCGTATCGAGATTCAGCCGTTGCGCATCTTTCTCAAGCAAACGCAATACAGCGCGCTCACCATGCCCAGTCGGCAGTGTCGAAACCCGCACATCGACGGGCCGCCCGGCAACCCGCAAGGTAATGCGACCATCTTGCGGCAACCGTTTTTCGGCAATATCAAGCTGCGCCATAATCTTAATGCGAGAAATCAACGCGCCATGCAATGCTTTTTGCGGGCGCACTATATCGCGCAGGGTACCATCGATGCGAAACCGCACAACGGATGCTTTCTCAAAAGGTTCAATATGAATATCCGAGGCCCCTTCTCGCGCGGCTTGCGTAAATAGGGCATTGATCATGCGGATAATCGGCGCATCATCTTCCGATTCAAGCAGGTCCTCAACCTCAGGGATATCTTGCATCAGCCGAGATAAATCGACCTCGCCTTCGACCTCACCCACGACTTGTGCCGCGCTTCCATCCTGCAGCGCATAAGCACGGTTAATGGCTTGCACCAACTCGTCGGCCGCCACACGCACAAGGCGCAAGGCGCCAAATTGACGTGCCACCTCAGCCAATGAGCTCGCTAGCGTGCGCTCGCTAATCCAAACTTCAAGGCTGTCACTATGTTGATGCGCTGCCAAAATTTGACCTGCCCGAGCGAAACCATAGGGTATCATCCGCGCCACCAAAGACGACGGGGCTTCGCGGGAAAACCCTGGTTGCACATTGGCTTGTGTAGCTAATTGCTGATCCACACTTCTATCCCAATCTGTTTATCGCACTGGATTTGCGAAACTTTTTCAGGTTTCGCCGGGGCGTGTGACCGAATATCTGAGACTGTCACGGCCGCGCCCCAGCCTCATCCATGCCTGGTAAATCATTGAGCCAGCGAGCGTTAGGCGGCACGCCTAAGGCAGAAGAATCCTCCGGTTGGTGAGCCGATGGGGGAACGCTTCGTTGTTGGGGGCTAAGCGCGGGAGCCGCGACGCCCCCCTCGCTAAGTGGCAACGGCGCGCCTGGCATCACGGGCGTATTTTGATCACGCACAAGCCAATTATCCGTGCCAAAATTTGTCGTCTGGGCGCGCATATAGTCATAACGATCAAGCGAGACACGTTGCGCATCTTGTGCATTGCGAATGATCACCGGGCGTAGAAATACCATCAGGTTTGTCTTTTCGCGCCTTTTACCTTCATAGCGAAAGAGGGATCCAAGCAGAGGTATATCGCCAAGCACAGGCACTTTAGAATTGCCATCGCTATATTTATCTTGCAATAGCCCCCCCAGCACGATGATCTGGCCATCATCCGCCAGGACGGTCGATTGGATTGCTCGCTTATTCAGCGTCACCCCACCTGAACTATCCTGGGAATTAGCGACCACGCCAGAGTCTTCCTGATAAATCTGCAGCTGAATCACCCCCCCTTCAGTGATTTTAGGCTTCACATGTAGCGTCACGCCCACATCTTGCCGCTCAAAAGTCTGGAAAGGCGTAATGGCTTGATTCGCCCCAGCCGTTTGCGAATATGCGCCAGTCAAAATAGGCACATTCTGCCCGACTACAATTCTCGCTTCTTCATTATCAAGAGTGACCATCGTAGGCGTAGAGAGCACATTCGTGTTGCCGAGCGAATTAAGCGCTTGTAACAACCCACCCAATCCTAAAAATTTGCCATAGTTGCGCAGATAACCAATATTCAACCCTTCTGCTGGATAAACCAGCGACGCACGCGGATCTTTTGCCGCCATGTAAGGACTGGTTGCCAGCTTGACAATATTGGTCCCGGGATCTTTGTCCATGGTGTAATTAGCGCCGCCAAATAAGGCATTCGCTCCACCCATATTCAACACAGCCTGCCATTGAATCCCAAAGCGGGCCATATCGCCTGATGAAACCTCGACAATCAATGATTCTATATACACTTGAGCGCGGCGTGTATCGAGTTGATCAATCACTCTACGCAAATTCCGATAAACCGGCTCTGAGGCGGTGATAACGAGTGAATTAGTCGCGGCATTGGCCTGAATCATGCCGCTGGCTGAACCCGTGTCGCTGCTATTGCTCGCGCCACCGCTGGCTGAACTACCGAATGGATTACTCAATGAGCTTGCCTGGGCGCCAGACTGACTGCGCGCAGCACGACTGCCTCTGCCCGTTGGCAAAGGAGGCATGCCAGGTATGCCGGTGGAGCCGCTTGCCATACCGCCCAACCCGCCACCACTCGAATTAAATGAATTCAGCGCACTATTGGCAGTTGAGGTAGCGCCCCCTTTTTCACCCAATATGCCACGCAAAGTTTGAGCAAGCTCGACTGCATCGGCATTGCGCAGTGGCACCACATGAATATTGCCAAGCTCTTGCGTAGGTAAATCAAGTTTTGCGATCAGTTGTTTTGCTGCTTTCATCCGTGCTTGGCTAGAAGCGCGCAAAATCAACGAATTGGTGCGCGAATCTGCTAGCACTGACATTTTCAGAGTGGCGTCGGCGCTGCCAACTGGACCCGGATCTAATATTTTTTGTAATTGTGCAGCAAGGTCAAGTGCATTGGCATTTTTCAGTGGCACCACTTCGATATTGCGGCCAATCGCTGTATCGACTCCGGCGATGATCCTTGCAATACGTCGAACATTATCGGCGTAGTCGGTCACGACTAGCGTGTTATTTGCTGGATACGCAGTAATTGTATTATTGGCGGAAATCAGCGGACGCAATACAGGCACCAAGCTACTCGCCGCTTCGTGGCGTAGCTGAAAGACTTGCGTGATGACCTGGTCGCCTTTTGCCTGCGGTGTATTGCCGATAAAAACGGGCACGCCTTGCTGCTTCGCATCGGCTTCCGGCACGACTTTTAGCACACCATGATCCTGCACCAAGGCAAAACCCTGCATACGCAGCGCCGATTGCAACGTTTTCAGGGCTTGCGCCGCACTTACAGAGCGCTCGGACACCAAGTTAAGTTGCCCCTTAATGCGCGGGTCAACAATGATGGTTTGATTCGTGGCCGCCCCGATCGCTTTAGCAACCTGATCAATTTCCGCGTTCACAAAATTCAGCGTAACTTGCGCCCGCGCAGGCTGAATCACGAGCCATGCAGCAAAAAGAACATAAATTAGATAACGCATTACAATACAATTTCTCAGATAATTTCGTTCATATAGGCTACGGTATGCATCGATGCGACAAACTGCAAAGTAGCCTATTATTATGCTATTAATTCCAGTTCAGCGCCAAAAACCGGGTACCGGAATGCTAAAGCCGATTATTTACTCACTCATTTTTATTGGCACGTATACTACATTGCCAGCGCACGCCGATTGTTTTGACGACGCAGCGCGTTACCAACATGTGAATCCAATCATTCTACGCGCCATTGCCTGGCAAGAATCGCGCAATCGTCCTAACGCCATGCGCAAAAACGATAATGGCTCAACCGATTACGGCTTGATGCAAATTAATTCAATCCATCTTTTAGCGCTATCTGGATATGGCATTTCATCTAACACTTTGATGGAACCTTGCGCCAGCGTTTATATTGCGGCTTGGCATTTGCGCCAAAAGATGAATAAACACGGTAATACTTGGCAAGCAATTGGCGCTTATCATTCTGAAACGCCGGTGCATCGCGACAAATATTCGAGCCAAATTATTAAAATTCTGGCTCGCTGGGGCATCACCTCCCCGCCGCGTTGAATGCCGACTAAAAAAACTTTTAATAAAACACCGCGAACGAATACTAAAAGACCCGCTTGCAGCGGGTCTAACGTACCAAAATACTTTACTTCTTTGCCTTGCCATTAACCGCTTCTTTAAATGCTTTACCGGCGGTGAATTTAACTGTATTGGTTGCGGCGATTTTGATTTTCTCACCGGTTTTTGGATTACGCCCTTCACGCGCTGCGCGCTTGCCCGAAGAAAATTTACCAAAACCGACTAATTCGACCGAGTCTCCTTTCGCTACCGTTTTTTTAACTAATTCCACATAGGTGCTCAAGATTTCGCCGATGGAGACTTTGCTGGCCTCCGTTTTTGAGGCAATAGCATCGATCAATTCTTGCTTATTCATAAAATTCCTTTCACAGTTGAGTTAAAACAGACAGCATATCGCCCAGCGCAGAAATACTGACGATAGCGCCACTGCATCGCATTTTTTTGCGACAACAGCGTCAACGTAACATAGCATGCTCCGGCGTAAGGCGCCACAAACCTAGTGCTGGGGCGGCTTTAAAACAGTTTACAAGCGCCGCCACAAAACGGGTACAGTGTATCAAGCCGCATCTCAATCTTGCCGCAAACCATTGCCAATAAAAGGCAAACGTTGGTTTTTGCCAACGTTTTCTGCGGTTTTTTGTTTAACAAGCCACTTTCAGACCACAAAAATCAGAGAATTTGGGCGCAAAAGCTACGCTAAACGAGCACTTAACACTCAGACCTCACCTTAAAATGCCTATTATCCCGGCCCCACTCACATTACTTGAAGACGGCACGCCCTATTCAACTGCATTTTCCGATATTTATCACAGCGCAGCAGGTGGGCTTGCGCAAGCGCAGCATGTATTTATCGCGGGCAATGCGCTTCCCGCCCGCTGGGCGGAGCAACAGATTTTCTCGATTGTTGAAACAGGCTTTGGCACTGGCGCCAACTTTCTCGCAACGTGGGCGGCCTGGCGCGACGATCCTGCGCGTTGCGCTCGCTTGCATTTTGTCTCGATTGAAAAACATCCGTTTACGCGCGAGGATTTACATACGCTGTATAGGCGCCCTATTTTCTCTACGCTCGCACCACTTGCTAAGCAGTTGTGTGAGGCATGGCCTATTTTGACAGCAGGGTTGCATCGTTTAGAGTTTGAGGGCGGGCGTGTCATCCTAACCTTGGCTTTGGGAGATATTAGCGATTTACTGCCACAGCTATGGTTGCGCGCCGATGCATTTTATCTGGATGGTTTTACCCCTGCAAAAAACCCAGAGATGTGGAACGCATCTATTTTCAAAGCGCTTGCCCGCCTCGCAACCCAAAACGCAACACTCGCCACCTATACGACTGCAGGCGCTGTACTTCAAGGGCTTGCTGCAGCAGGTTTTGAAGTCCATAAGGCGCAAGGCTTTTGGATGAAGCGCAAAATGTTAATTGGCCGTTTCACGCCTCGCTGGCGTGTCCGGCGGCATGAGCCGCCCACCGCCTATGCTGTACCTGAACGGCATGCGCTTGTGATTGGCGCCGGTTTCGCCGGCTGCGCACTCACTGAGCGGCTAGCAGCACGCGGCTGGCATGTTTCATTAATTGAGCAAGGCAAAACATGCGCAACCGGCGCCTCCGGCAATCCTGTCAGCGTGTTTCATCCTTTCATTTCACGCGATGACAATACCGCGGCCCGCGCCTCGCGCGCAGGTTTTCTGTATGCGTTGCAGCGCTGGCAAGCGCTTAGCCATATAGAGAAGTTTATCTGGCGCGCCACCGGCCTAGTACAAATGGCGCCGGACAAGGCCGCCTTCGATGCAATGCGAGCAACCCTCGATCATTTAGCGTATCCAAAAGAAATGGTGAGTTCTGTCACCCGCGCTGAAGCCAGCGCGCTAGCGGGGCTTGAGCTGGCGCAAGGTGGCTGGCATTTCCCTAAAGGGGGTTGGCTCAACCCCGCGTCACTATGCCAGGCGCAACTGATAGCGGCGGACACGGCGGTTACGCGATATTTCGGCAAGCGAATCAAGCAACTCGTTTATCGTGAAAATCTCTGGCACGCTTTGGACGAAACTGGCCGCAGCATCGTCGCCGCACCCGTCGCCATCTTAGCGAATGCAAACGATGCCGCCCGCCTTGCCGGTTTACGTTATGCGCCAACCCATTGCATACGCGGTCAATTAACGGTACTGCCAACACCAGCGAGCGACGCCAGCGATACCGCCCAGGCGGCGGCGTCTACCACGGCCATCGTCCCACCCTCTACGAGTTTACATCTGCCCGTCACTGGCAATGGCTACTTAGCCCCTTTAACCTCAAACAGTATGCTAACCGGCGCTAGTTATGATTTCGATGACCCCAATCTCACGCCATCTATCGAGAGTCATCAACACAACCTCAACCAATTAGCGCGGCTTGCACCATCGCTAGCCGGCTGTTTTGATCCATATAAACTGGCCGGACATGTTGCCTTCCGGTGCGTTGCCAGTGACCGCATGCCATTCATCGGCGCTTTAGCCGATGAAGCTACGACTCAAATACATACCTCTCAATTTATCAGTGCTCATTTACTAGACATGCCACGCGCACCCGGTTTATTTGGCGCATTTGCATATGGCTCTCGTGGCTTACTGTGGGCCACGCTTGGTGCAGAGTTGATTGCCTCGCAACTTGATGGCGAGCCTATGCCGATTGAACGCTCACTCATCGACGCGCTCGATCCAGCACGTTTTTTACTACGCTCTTTACGCAAGCAAAGCTAGGGTTATAAAATCAGCCTCGAGCCCAACACGATACACTACACCTATAATTAAAAGCATGATGAATACTGGCAAGATGAAACTTTCAAACGAATGGATTACGCGCAGTCAGCGCGCCGTCTGGCACCCCTGCACGCAAATGAAGCACCATGAGCAACTACCACTGGTACCTCTGGCACGTGGCGCAGGTGCATGGTTATACGACGTTGATGGACAGCGCTATCTTGATGCCATTAGCTCATGGTGGGTCAATCTGTTTGGCCATACCAATGCGCACATCAATGATGCGATCAAAGCGCAACTTGATACCCTTGAGCATGCCATGCTGGCAGGTTGCACCCACGCGCCCGCAATTGAATTGGCAGAGCGCTTATCGGCTCTCACAGGAGGCGTGCTGGGTCATGCATTTTTTGCCTCTGATGGAGCATCCGCCGTCGAAATTGCGCTGAAGATGAGTTTTCATTATTGGCGTAATACCATGCGCCCAAGCAAACAGGAGTTTGTCTGCATCGCCAATGGCTATCATGGTGAAACCATCGGCGCACTTGGCGTCACTGACGTGGCACTCTTTAAGACTGCATATGATCCTCTTTTGCGGCACGCTCATGTTGCCCCTTCACCCGACGCACGTCAAGCTCGCGCGGGTGAATCAGCCGCTGATGTCGCTCGGCGTAGCATTGCTGCCATAACTGAATTACTAGAAGCGCGGCACACTCATATAGCGGCAATCATCATTGAACCGCTCGTGCAATGCGCCGCGGGAATGGCCATGCATGACCCATGCTTTATCGCGGAATTACGGACTCTATGCGACCGCTATGAAGTGCATTTGATTGCCGATGAAATTGCCGTCGGATGCGGGCGCACCGGCACTTTCTTTGCTTATGAACAAGCTTCCATCCAACCTGATTTTTTGTGCTTATCAAAAGGCATTAGTGGAGGCTATTTGCCGCTATCCGCGGTCTTAACACGTGAGGCAATTTATGCTGCATTTTATGACGATGACACCGCCCGTGGTTTTTTGCACTCACATTCGTACACCGGCAATCCGCTCGCATGTCGAGCCGCCCTTGCTACACTTGATTTGTTTGAGACAGAGGATGTGCTGACGCGTAATCACTCAAAATCAGAGACTCTTGCCGGCCTTTTGGAACCACTAGCCGCCAACCCGCAAGTGCGCCATCTACGCCGCTGTGGAACAATTATTGCGTTTGATGTAATACCCAAAACCGTTACTACGGATAAGGCTCTTGATAAGAATTCAAACAAAACGTCTACGCCACCGGTGACTTTTGCACGTCGTTTCTTTGAGCGTGCCTTGCACAACGAGCTTCTGCTACGTCCAATCGGCAACACGGTATATCTTATGCCACCGTATATTTTATCTAGCGAGGAAATCACCTTGCTGGCCGCACGTACCTGCGCCACGCTAGAGCAAGTGCTCGCTGAACAGGCCTAAAAATGGAATCCCTGACGACCCTTTTAACCAATCTACAGGACCTTGATGCACAGGCTTTGCGCCGCCAGCGACGCTGCACTGAAACAGGCTGTGCCACGCATATGCAGGTTGATGGGCGGACTATGGTCAACTTTGCAAGCAATGATTATTTAGGACTGGCCAGTCATCCTAAGTTGATTGCGGCTTTTGTCGAGGGCGCCGCGCGTTATGGCGTAGGCAGCGGCGGCTCACATTTGTTGGGAGGACATTCACGAGCCCATGCCGCGCTTGAAGATGAACTTGCAGCCTTCGCCGGTGGATTTATTGATAGGCCGCGCGCACTCTATTTTTGCACCGGCTATATGGCCAATCTTGCTACGCTGTCTGCGCTCGCAAGCCCAGCCAAAAATTCACCTGAACCGACGGCAACCATTTTTTCAGACGCCCTTAATCACGCTTCATTAATCGATGGGGCACGCCTCTCGCGGGCTAATGTACAAATCTACCCACACGTAGATACGAGCGCCCTTGAAACTTTATTAAGCGCTTGCAAAACTCCGTTGAAGCTGATTGTGACAGATGCTCTTTTCAGTATGGATGGAGATATTGCACCGCTTGATCAGCTGCTTGCTTTGGCTGAAAAATATCATGCTTGGCTGGTGGTAGACGATGCCCATGGCTTTGGCGTACTGGGCAGCAATGGCGCCGGAACAGTATCAGCATTTGGGCTACGCTCACCGCGCCTGGTTTATGTTGCCACGCTCGGTAAAGCAGCCGGCGTAGCGGGCGCTTTTGTGATTGCGCACGACACTGTGATTGAATGGCTGATACAACGTGCACGGCCCTATATTTTCACCACCGCCTCACCGCCAGCTGTCGCTCACGCGGCGTCTGCTAGCCTGACTCTGATTGCCAGCAACGAAGGGCAAACCAGACGCCGACAGCTGCAACAGCGGATCACGCAAACACGCACGTTATTACAGAACACCGATTGGCAATCAATCGATTCTATAACCGCGATCCAACCATTGATTATCGGTGAGAATGCACCGACCCTTACCCTCGCCGCGCAGCTTGACGCAAAAGGACTATGGGTACCTGCCATCCGCCCCCCCACGGTCGCACCAGGTGCGTCAAGATTACGCATTTCATTGTCGGCGAATCACTCGCCGGCCGACCTTGAGCAACTCAGCGCTGCATTACTGGCCCCTGAAATTTGATGAATCTATCCTATTCTTTTTTTGTTACCGGCACCGATACTGAGATTGGCAAAACGCTTACCTCGGCCGCATTACTGAGTGCCTTCGGCGCTCGCGGTCTACGCACAGCCGCCATGAAGCCAATTGCAGCAGGTGCAGAATACCGCAATGGCGTTTGGCATAATGAAGATGCTGATTTTCTTGCGCACGCAGCAAACGTTACCTTGCCGCGTACCTTGACCACGCCTTACCTATGCAAAGAAGCCTGTGCCCCGCATCTCGCCGCCAGGCAAGAAGGAATCCGCTTCGATATCGAGCAGATCAGACAATGTTATGCTACAGTAGCTCAAGCAGCTGATTGCGTTGTGGTCGAGGGCGTAGGTGGCTTTCGAGTACCGCTTGATGACCATTATGATACCGCCGATCTTGCTTGCGCGTTAAAACTGCCGGTAGTGCTCGTGGTGGGTTTACGTCTTGGTTGTTTAAATCACGCATTATTGAGTGCCGCGGCGATTTGTGCGAGCGGGCTCACATTCGTTGGCTGGGTCGCCAATCAAATTGATCCGACTATGCGTTACCTTGATGAAAACGTTGCTACACTGCGCATGCGTTTTGAGCAGCAGTACAACGCGCCACTATTAGGTAAAATTCCGTATTTGGAATCTCCGTCGGCTGCGGCCGCCGCACTTCATTTAAATATTGATCCACTGCTCGCGCTCTGCGCTAAGCGCCTTTGATAGAGGGAAAAATGACACAAGCGACTTGTGCGGAGCACACTGCTCCATCCACGGCCCTGACGCCTTTAGCTTGCGCGACTAATGAGGCTAACGCAGCTCCTTGGAAAATCGCCGACATCCTTGCGCTATATGAGTTACCGTTCAATGATTTGTTGTTTCGCGCCCAACAAACCCATCGCGCTCATTTCGATGCAAACGTCGTGCAATTGTCCACTTTGCTCTCCATCAAAACCGGTGGCTGCCCAGAGGATTGCGCGTATTGCCCGCAATCTTCACACTATGATACTGGCGTTGACGCCGATAAATTAATGCCCCTTGATGAAGTGCTAGCGGCAGCACAGGCGGCTAAAGCACATGGCGCCACCCGCTTTTGCATGGGCGCGGCCTGGCGCAGCCCCAAAGAGCGACATCTGGCACCTGTGATGGAGATGATTCGCGGGGTTAAAGCTCTAGGGCTTGAGACTTGCGTCACTCTAGGCATGCTCGAAGAAACGCAAGCGCAAGCGCTTAAAGACGCGGGCCTTGATTATTACAACCACAACTTGGATACCTCCCCTGAGTTTTATGGGCAGATCATCAGCACTCGCACCTACCAAGAGCGGCTGAATACGCTTGAGCATGTGCGCGAAGCGGGGATTAACGTGTGTTGTGGCGGCATCGTCGGCCTAGGTGAGTCACGCCGCGAACGGGCAGGGCTGATTGCCCAGCTCGCTAATTTAGACCCTTATCCAGAATCAGTACCGATTAATAATCTCGTGCAAGTTGAAGGCACGCCGTTAGCCGGCACTGAGCCGCTAGATCCATTTGAATTTGTGCGCACGATTGCAGTAGCACGCCTCACCATGCCACGCGCGATGGTGCGCTTGTCGGCCGGCCGCGAACAGATGGATTCGGCGTTACAAGCGCTATGTTTTTTCGCTGGTGCAAATTCAATTTTTTACGGCGAAAAACTGTTAACCACGGCAAACCCACAAGCAGAAGCCGACCGCGCTCTACTCACACGGCTAGGGATGCGTGCTGATGCAGACTGTGCAGCTTGATCATGCTCTCGCTAGCAACTCGTTAAGCCGCGCCGGCAAGGATGGAAATTTAATCTTCAGCGTAAGGTCAGCATCCGTTGGGGCGTTTGCAGATAACCTCTAAAAAATAAGGTTGTGCCGGGTGTGTAAAGTACGCGTTCTTTCCAGCAAATACATCAATCACGCTGTGCCGTGATTCCTCAAAAGCGGAAATGTAATGGCTCTACCCTCAGTTTTGCAAAACCTCGTTCTGCCTGTTATTGCAGCACCAATGTTCACCGTTAGCTACCCAGAATTGGTGCTTGCACAATGCCAAGCTGGCATTGTGGGGGCTTTTCCGGCATTAAATGCGCGGCCTGCTGGCTTGCTTGATACTTGGCTTACGAGCATTGAGCAAGCGCTTGATAGTTACCGGACGTCGCACCCCAACGCGTGTATTGGCCCACTTGCGGTCAATCAGATTGTGCACAGCACAAATGAGCGACTTGAACACGATGTGCGGGTTTGCGTTGAACATCGGGTGCCCATTTTTATCACGAGCTTGCGCGAGCCAATTAAAGAGCTCATAGACGCAGTCCATGCCTACGGCGGCATTGTATTACATGACGTAATCAGTATCCGGCATGCGCACAAAGCACTAGAAGCTGGGGTTGATGGTTTGATTTTGGTAGCAGCAGGTGCAGGTGGCCATGCCGGCACTTTGTCACCCTTTGCATTAGTCGGCGAGGTACGGCGCTTTTTTGAGGGGCCACTTGTCCTTTCTGGCGCGATCACCACGGGCCAAGCTATTTTTGCAACCCAAGCCATGGGCGCCGATTTTGCTTATATTGGCACCCGCTTTATCGCCACGCAGGAAGCCAATGCATGCCATCAATATAAAAATGCGCTGATTGAGGCGAATGCAGCCGATATTATTTACACCAATATTTTTACCGGTGTGCACGGCAACTATATTCGGCAAAGCATTCTTAATGCTGGATTAAACCCAGATCAATTGCCCGCTGCGGACAAATCAAAGATGGTTTTTGACAACCACCAGGCCAAAGCGTGGCGAGATATTTGGGGAGCAGGTCAAGGAGTCGGACTGATAGAGAATAGCCCTTCTGTAGTAGAGCTCGTGACACGCTTAAAAGACGAATACAATCAAGCTCGAAGACAATTTAACTTCCCTCTATGATGCGCCCAAAGTTTCTACCAGATTTTCTCACCGTATCTATCCTCAGCGCAGTTGTTCTGGCTAATGTACTGCCATGCCAGGGTGAAGCGGCCATGGCTTTTGGTTGGGCTGCGAATATCGCGATTAGTATCCTGTTTTTCATGCATGGCGCCAAATTGCCACGCGCAACATTACTAGCAGGCGCCGCCCATTGGCGCTTGCATCTGCTGATTTTCAGTTGCACCTTTATTATTTTTCCATTGCTTAGCTTAACGCTCAAGCCCATTCTCTCACCGCTGGTTACGCCAGCTTTATATACGGGGGTTTTGTTTCTATGTATGCTGCCCTCTACCGTACAGGCATCGATTACCTTCACTTCAATCGCAAAGGGTAATGTAGCCGCTGCGATATGTTCCGCCCCGGCCTCAAATCTGATCGGCATTCTTATCACACCGTTACTTGCCAGCTTACTGCTTAGCCAACAGGGGTTCAGCAATACTTTATGGCTGTCTGCCGTGAAGCAAATCACATTGCTTTTGCTGGTGCCTTTTATCATCGGCCAAATTACCCGCCCCTGGCTCAGTGCATGTTTTGAACGTAATACGCGTATTCTGAAATTGATTGAACAATGCGCGATTCCGCTGGTTGCTTATACTGCTTTTAGCGAGGCGGTGGTACAAGGTTTGTGGCTGCAGGTTCCACCACGCTCACTCGTGGGTCTGATCATTGTGAATGGAGTACTGATAGCACTAGCACTGATCATCACCAAATCTCTGAGCAAGCTTGCTGGTTTTAACCAAGCTGACCAGATTGCCGTTATATTTTGCGGATCACAAAGAAGCTTGGCCTCAGGGATTGCCGTTGCACAAATCGTTTTTGCCGGTTATGCAGTAGGTGTCGCCATCCTGCCCTTAATGTTGTTTCATCCAATGCAGTTAATGGTAGGCTCTTTACTGGCGCAGCGCTACCGTGCACGTGCCATGCGCTATAACGCTGACCCCGATGGCAAACCGATAATACGCCGTCCAGGAACGTCCACAAAATAAAAACCCACATTGCGCGTCTAATACCATCATGAATCTCATCGAATTGATTATTTTGGCCGCTATTTGGGGCTCATCGTTTCTCTTCATGCGTATTAGCACGCCTGAGTTTGGTCCAATTGCGCTGATTGCATTGCGGGTTGGGATTGGTTCGCTCGTGCTGCTGCCGGTATTACGCACCGCCCTTGCCCGCGCGCACCTGCGCCAGTTTATATGGCCCCTCTTCATTGTAGGCATCACCAATTCTGCTGTGCCGTTTTGTTTATTTGCTTATTCAACGCTTACGCTCGACGCAGGCTTTGATTCGATCCTAAACACCACAACCCCGCTCTGGGGTGCGTTGATTGCTTATTTATGGCTACGCACGCCACTAACCAAAATGCAGATATTAGGCTTAGCGGTCGGGCTTACGGGTGTCATCATCCTGGTCGTCAGCAGAGTGCATGAAGGGGAAAAGACAACCGAACACGGTGTCCCGCTCACCCTTGCGATTGGGGCGGTGCTGAGCGCCACTTTACTTTATGCTTTTGCTACAAATTATTCTAAACAGCGACTAGCCGCCGTATCACCAGGCGTAGTCGCTTTTAGCAGTCAGTTTTTTGCTGCCATCACACTCTTGCCGCTAGCGCTACTTACTTGGCCAGAGCAGCCGATTGCCCTCAGCACATGGCATGCGGTTGGCGCGCTTGGCATCTTGTGTAGCGGTGTCGCGTATTTACTTTATTTTCGACTCGTCGCTCATGCCGGCGCATCGTATGCAATGTCGGTCGCTTTCTTGGTTCCTATTTTCGGGACATTATGGGGGGTGTACTTTCTGGGAGAGCAGCTAACAACCTCTATGGTGGTAGGGTGCATCACTATCTTGGCAGGGACTGCATTAGCTTCAGGAAAGATCAAGCGACTCATGCTTCCTGTCAGTTGGCGCTAGCCTGGATAGGGCAATTGTAGTGCGCAATTTAGAAAGGGGGCTCAGTGGCTTAACGACCACGCTTCATTTTTTATTCTCGGCAACTTGCCCAGCGATGCTATACGGGCAAGTTGCTCAGTGAACATTTACAGGGTGAAAGCTCTATTTAATGCTAGACAATGCCTGCCACTGTCCATTCACCACTTTATAAATCGTAATATCGCCATGCTTCAAATCGCCACGCGCATCATAAGCGAGCATTTTCATGGTGATTGACGGCATTTCAGTTTTAGCCAGCAAAGGTAAATATTTTGCCGGCTCGGTTGAGTCAGCTCTTTTCATTGCATTAAACATTGCCATCGCACCATCGTAGGCATAAGGCGCATAGGTTTGCGCATTTTCGTTAAAACGCTTTTTATATTTATCAGCATATTCCTTACCACCTGGCATTTCGTCAAGAGACTGTCCTGCCAATGAGGCCACAGTACCTTCGGCAGCTTTGCCGGCAAGCTTTAAAAAGGTCTCTGATTTAACCATCTCGCCGGCCATCAATACGGCTTTTATATCAAGCGCTTGCATCTGTTTAACCATCGGTGCCGCTTGTGCATCAGCGCCGCCATAGAAAATTGCTTGCGGGTTGACGCGCTTGAGCTTGGTTAGAACCCCCTTAAAATCAACGGCTTTATCGCTGCTATATTCACGGCCAATGATTTTGGCACCCGCAGCTTTAGCAGCTTTTTCGAATTGATCCGCTAAACCTTGACCATAAGCCGAGCGATCATCAACGATAGCAATCCTTTTAAAGCCGAGATGTTTGACTGCAAAAGCGCCAATCACCGCCCCCTGCTGAGTATCCGAAGTCATCATACGAAAGGTTGTTTTAAAACCTTGTTGGGTATATTCGGCCGCAGTCGCCATCGCGATTTGAGGAATGCCTGCATTGGCATAAATACGAGACGCCGGAATCGTAGTCCCCGAATTGAAATGACCTAGCATCCCTTTAATGCCCTGATCGACAAGCTTTTGCGCTACGGTAGTACCCGTGCGGGGATCCGCCTGGTCATCTGCCGTATTCAGCACGATCCGAATCGGCTTACCCGCAATTGTGGGTTTAGTTGCATTGAAATCTTCTACCGCAAGTAGGATGCTATTCTGGAAATCTTGGCCGTAATGTGCTTGCGCCCCCGTCAGCGGTGCC
The DNA here is from genome assembly GCF_020023735.2 of Mycoavidus sp. HKI. Lineage (NCBI taxonomy): Bacteria > Pseudomonadati > Pseudomonadota > Betaproteobacteria > Burkholderiales > Burkholderiaceae > Mycoavidus > Mycoavidus sp. HKI. Next base: position 95,427 of record NZ_CP076444.2, on the reverse strand, counting down.
GCACACCCAATTTTTACCTCCTCGGCGGACTGTGCAAAAGCCACCATGCCCATGCCCATACACAACCCTGCTAGCATCATGCGTATTACTTGCTTAATCATTCGTTCCATTGGTCCCTCTGTGTTTTGATTGGTCAAATCGATATTAGCTCGTCTATCACCGAGCCTGTTTTAAAGGTGCTGGTTAAGTTTCGTTAAACTCAATTACGTGATCGTCATCAAACTTGCATTACCCCCCGCGGCCGCTGTGTTGAGGCTAATCGAGCTTTCGCTTAAAAGCCGCTCCAGGATGTAATCGTCTTCATTAGAAGCCAGTGCTCCAGTCGCCACGCTCTGTATGCCAATCAGCGGACCCGGGCGCGCAGCAATGCGCTTAACAAGCGTTTGTAACAGCGCCCGCTCCCCCTCGAATAATGCTGCATCAAACGGATCTTCAAGAGAGCGTTCTACGCTGACATGGTGCTTGAGGATTGCGGGAAGAGTCTGAACCCATGCCATATCAGGATGGTTGTGGCTAGGGTCAGCATGATGATGCGTGATGCCTGAGGCAAGCAGCGCATGATTCCCCGTGGCTAACGCGGCAGCCAGTTGTGCGCGCGCTCCGCTTAGCGTAGCTGCCTCGCACCTTACGGTCCCGCGGCACTTCAGCGAATAGGTGTTTTCTTCGCCCGTTGGGCCAGGTAGGATAAAGGTCGAGCCAACGATGATTTGTTTTAAGTAGCGCTCGCAACGCAGCGCGGTCAGCGCATCATTTTGTGCGGTCAGCCAATCACGGTATGCAGTCAATCTCGCCACCGCAGCATGAGTCGTTGCCGTCTCGACTAAGCTCCCGTTGCGCGAAGCTTGCCGCCACGTCAACCTAGCGGGTGCTTGCAAGGGCCGTTGCGACAGCAAGCGTAGCAAATAAAGCGGCCCCCCCGCCTTTGGCCCGGTCCCCGATAAACCTTCGCCACCAAATGGCTGTACGCCAACCACTGCACCAATCATATTACGGTTAATGTAGAGGTTGCCAACCCGCGCACCTTCGCTGACATAGGTAATGGTTTCATCAATCCGCGTATGCAGGCCAAGCGTTAGGCCATAGCCCGTGCGGTTAATCGCCTTAAGTAAGAGATCAAGAGCCGGACGGCGATAGCGGATAATATGCAACACGGGGCCAAATACTTCATGCTTTAATTCATTGATTGATTCAATTTCAATCAACGTTGGCAAGACGAAGGTGCCATTAGAAAAACCACCAGTGGCCGAGGCGTCAAGCAACCGTGGCTGAAACACTTTATGCCCTTTGGCACGCATGGTCTCGATATGGTTTTCAAGCGCCGCTTTAGCCGCCGCATCGATCACTGGGCCAACATCCGTCGCCAGATAACCCGGGTTGCCGATCACCAACTCTTGCATGGCCCCTTTGAGCATCGTCAAGATGCGCTCAGCAACCTCCTCTTGCACGCATAAAACCCGCAGGGCGGAGCAACGCTGGCCCGCCGAATCAAACGCCGACACCAGAACATCGGCGACGACTTGCTCGGCCAGCGCAGATGAATCCACAATCATGGCATTTTGCCCACCCGTTTCGGCGATCAATGGAATCGGTTTACCATAACCATCAAGCCGAGTAGCCAGCGTTCTCGCAATCAGCCTCGCCACTTCTGTTGAACCGGTAAACATCACGCCACTAATGCGCTCATCAGCAACCAGCGCTGCCCCCACTGTCTCGCCTGCGCCTGGCAACAACTGCACGACGCCAATCGGCACTCCCGCTTCGTGCAAGATCCGAACCGCCTGCGCCGCAATCAGCGGCGTCTGTTCAGCAGGCTTTGCCAGCACCGGATTGCCCGCTGCCAAGGCAGCAGAAATTTGTCCCATAAAAATTGCCAGCGGAAAATTCCACGGGCTAATGCAAACGATTGGTCCAAGCGGGCGATGCGTTTGGTTGGAAAATTCATGGTCGATTTGCGCCGCATAATAGCGTAAGAAATCAACCGCTTCACGTATTTCGGACACAGCGCTGGCCAGCGATTTACCAGCTTCTCGCACCAGTAAACTTATCAGCGTATATTTTTGCGCTTCAAGTAAATCGGCCGCCCGCGTCAGACACGCTGCACGCGCTACCGGCAGCGTCATTTGCCAACCAGGCGCTGCGGCACATGCAAGCGCCAGAGCAGCCTTCACGTCAGCTACGCTAGCGTCAATCATGGTACCGACAATGTCACCTTTATTAGCGGGGTTAAAACTATTGCGTACCGGGCTATTCCCGTCCATCTCTATGTCCGCCCCCAGGATAGGCGCTGCCTGCCATTTCATATTCATGCTGGCGTACAAAACAGAAGATAGCCGAGCGAGCTGATTTTCGTCCGATAAATCCAGGCCACTTGAATTAACGCGCTCATTCTTATAGAGATCACGCGGCAACACAATTTTCGGGTGGGCAGCCCCTAGCGGGGTAACCTTTAAAGCCTCTTCAATCGGATCGGCAATAAGTTCATCAAGGGTCACTGTTTCATCCGCGATGCGATTAACAAATGAAGTATTGGCCCCATTTTCTAGCAAACGCCTAACCAAATAGGCCAGTAAGCTTTCATACATGCCCACCGGCGCATAAATCCGGCATGGGCGTTTTATGCCACAGCGGTTATGGAGCGCTTCATAAAGTGGCTCCCCCATGCCATATAGACATTGAAACTCATATTGGCCCGCGTAATAATCCGGGCCGGCCAAATGGTAAATGGCCGCCAGTGTATGAGCATTATGGGTAGCAAATTGCGGATAGATCGCGGCTGGCGCGGCGAGCATTTTTCTGGCACAGGCAAGGTAAGAAACATCCGTATAGATTTTACGCGTATAGACCGGATATCCGTCTAGCCCGTCAATTTGCGCGCGCTTGATCTCGCTGTCCCAATACGCCCCTTTAACCAAACGCACCATCAACCGGCGCTGGCTGCGCACGGCTAAATCAATTAAGTAATCAATCACAAACGGGCAACGTTTCTGATACGCCTGGATCACAAAGCCTAAACCGTTCCAGCCTGCGAATGCCGGATCAAAACACAACGCCTCTAACAGATCAAGGGACAGCTCCAATCGATCTGCTTCCTCGGCATCGATATTTAACCCAATATTGTAATGATGAGCAAGCGCGGCGAGAGCATGCACGCGTGGCAAGAGTTCAGCCATAACACGATCTTTCTGCGCCCGCGTATAGCGTGGATGCAGCGCAGACAATTTGATTGAAATACCGGGTTTAGCATAAATATCATGCGCCCCAGCTACTTTGCCAATGGCGTGAATGGCTTGTTTATAAGCCGTAAAATAAGCTTGGGCATCTTCGTCTGTGAGCGCCGCCTCGCCCAGCATGTCATATGAATAAAGAAAATTGTGCGCTTCAAGTTTGCGGCTGTTGGTCAGTGCTTGAGCGATTGTCTCACCACACACAAACTGTTCGCCCATCAGTTGTATGGCGAACTCCACCCCTTTGCGAACCAATGGCTCGCAGCCTTTACCAATCAGTCGAGAAAGCGCAGCAAATAAACCTATCTCACTATGACTCGCGACTAATTTGCCGCTCAGCATTAAGCTCCAAGCCGCTGCATTCACAAATAACGAAGATTTTTGAGCGATATGCGATTTCCAGTCACCGTGGCTAATCTTATCTCGAATCAATGCTTCACGCGCAGCGCTATCAGGAATACGTAGCAACGCTTCGGCCAAGCACATCAAAGCCACCCCCTCTTGACTCGACAAGGAGAATTCGTGAAGCAATTCTTTAATGCCGCCGCCCACGGATTTAGTACGCAGCGCTTTAACCAATTCACCGGCAAGCGTACGCGCCGCAACACTTTGCTCAGCCGTTAAATGGGCTGCATCAATAAGAGGGATAATGGAATCAGCTTCTGGGCGCCGGTAGGCAGCTGTAATGGCTGCACGTAGCGACGATTGGGGTTGCTTGAGAGGTGTCAGCATCTTTTTTTGTTTCTTGAATGAGAAGCAAAGTTAGGCCAGTTTAATTAACCCATCTGGCTTAGTAAAGAAAAACTTACTTGTCCTTACTAAAGAGCTGGCTAACCTAATTTAGATATCAAGCGGATCTACTTCGAGCGACCAGCGCACAATCCCTTTGACTTTGAGCGTACGCAAATGAGGCTGCCATAAATGTAGTGCGCTTTGCAACGCGATGCGCGATGGACTCTCAAGCAACAATTGAGCCCGATGTACATTCATGACTTTAACTACGGCCATGGGTACGGGGTCATAACATGTTACCCGTTCAGCGCCAGACAAACCATTCAACAATTCTATCCCTTGCATCAGAAAAGCCTGTGCGGCTTCTAAGGTACGGGCCTCAGCACGGAGTAGCGCTTGGTAAACAAAGGGCGGCAAACGCGCCTGCCGCCGCTCCGCAAGGGTCGTCGCAGCAAAACCCGCATAGTCATGCCGGGCCAGCGCTTCATACAGAGGATGCTGCGGATAACGCGTTTGCAGCAGGACCTCACCTTGACCGGTGCGACCTGACCGTCCGCTGACTTGCATTAACTGGGCAAAGAGCCGCTCGCTCGCTCGAAAATCATGCGAAAACAGCGCCGTATCCGGATTCAATACGCCTACCAGGGTCACCCGCTTGAAATCATGTCCTTTTGCGATCATTTGCGTGCCAACTAGAATATCCGCCTCACCTGCATGTACCTCTGCGAATAACGCCTGCGCACTTCCTTTGCGGCGCGTACTATCCGCATCAATGCGTAAAATCCGAGCTGTCGGCAAAATCGCGGCGAGAGTCTCTTCAATTTTTTGTGTGCCTCGCCCGAGCGGAGCTAAATCAAGATTGCCACAGTCCGGGCAAGCACGCATGATAGGGGCTTGCCAACCGCAATGGTGACAGCGTAATTTCCGTTCAAGCTTATGCAGCACAGTATAAGCACTGCAGCGCACACAACCGGCGACCCAGCCGCATGCATCGCAAGCAAGTACGGGCGCATAGCCACGCCGGTTTAAAAAAATCAGACTTTGCTCGCCCCGTACTAAGCGTTCCTGCAGCGCCTTAACCAGAGAGGATGACAGCCCTGAGTTTGGGGCATGAGCCGTGTGACTGTTAGCGCCCATATTGACCAAACGCACCGTTGGCAGCACTGCCTCGGTATGCGCGCGCTGCGTCAGCGTTAGCCGGGTATAGCGGCCCTGTGCAACTTGCTGCCAGCTTTCAAGCGACGGTGTCGCCGAGCCCAGCACAATTGGAATATTCAGTTGTTTCGCACGCCAAACGGCCAAATCACGCGCAGAATAACGCAACCCTTCTTGCTGTTTATAAGCCGCTTCATGCTCTTCATCCACGACAATCAACGACAGCCTTGGCAACGACGCTAACACGGCTAGCCGGGTCCCCAACACGATACGCGCCTGCCCTGTATGTGCGGCCAGCCAATGCCGCGCACGCACACCTTCGGCTAAACCACTGTGCAAAGTGACAATGGCTTGCGCGGGCCAAGCCGAAAAGCGCGCTCGGAAGGCCTTTTCAAATTGGGGCGTTAGATTAATTTCAGGTACCAACACCAGCACCTGAGCCAAAGGGTCACGCGCCAACAAACCGGCCACCATTTGCAAGTAGACTTCCGTCTTACCGCTACCCGTTATCCCATATAGTAAAAAAGGGGAAAAACCTCGCGCTGAATTTAGCGTGCGCAACACCTCCGTTTGCTCAGGGGTTAGAGTACGCTCCACAATGAGCGGTGCTTGGGCGTCCGCCATGATGGGGAGAACGGCTGGCGCACCAGCCTTAGGCTCGCCACTTAACGGTACGAGAGAAGCCGGGATCAACAGCCGCTGCCAGCGTTTTGCATTGCGTAGCGCTGGCGGCAGCGATGGTAATGCGACTTCACCTAGTGAGCGTTGGTAATAATCAGCGGCAAAGGCCAATAATGCCAACCATTGAGTTGACAGCGGCGGACAATCAGCCCAAATAGCCTCGAGCGTACGTAAGCGTTCAGTGGGTATGTCACTATGTTCGACCACCTCACATACTAATCCGACTAAGGACCGCCTACCAAACGGTACAGACACCAACTGACCGGGTTGAGGCGCCGGCAAAATAGTGCAAAGGTAATCAAACAGCGTTGGGATAGGTTGGTCTAAGGCGACACGAACAATTAAGCGACTCATTACAGAGGTTTGCACGCAATCTCCAAAACGACGCGTTTGATATACGAAATCAACAGATCAAATTTAAAGTAATGCATACAATAAACAGCTAACTACCGGATTTCTTGGCTTTTTTTGAGCTTTCCACAAATCCTGTGGATAACTTTGTTGAAAACTCGCTCTTTAGCCGCTGAAAAGGCCAAGACAAAGGCTTTACCTTAGTTTGCCCAGTTTCGAAGCAATTTTCACAAATCCTTATTAATCAACCACTTAGAAAAAGACAACGGTACTCTTTTGCCATTTATAAAAAATTTGACCCGCCTCTTGCAATAGGCGGGCTAATTGTGTATAAGTCACTCACTTAGCCAATCGGCCTATCCCCTGATAGAATCTACCTAGGAACCGACTGAGTACTCATTCAAGACTTAGGCTCGGCGCCGACTTCGCGCAATGAGCGGCTATAAGAATGAACTTCATCGACCATTTCAGCCACATGCTCAGGAGGCGTTAAGGGCAAGATACCATGGCCAAGATTGAAAATATGGCCGGCCTGATCGCCATAACTATCCAGGATTGAACGCACTTCGGCACGAATGGCAGCCGGCGAGGCAAATAGCACCGTTGGATCGAGGTTGCCCTGTAAGGCCACACGATGGCCAACACGCTCACGGGCGTGGGCAAGATTCACCGTCCAGTCAAGACCAACCGCCTGCGCACCAATAGCCGCAATTTCCTCTAGCCATTGGCCACCACCTTTAGTAAACACAATCACCGGTACTTGCTCACCATTATGTTCACGCTTTAGGTTTTGGATAACAGCTCTAGTATAGGCCAGAGAAAACTGCTGAAATTTACCATCAGCCAACGCTCCGCCCCAGGTATCGAAGATCATCACAGCTTGCGCTCCCGCCTCGATTTGCGCATTGAGATACGCCGCGACAGCCTGCGCATTAATCTCAAGTATGCGGTGCAACCAAGCCGGATGCTGATAGAGCATCGCTTTAACCAGACGAAAATTGTCAGAGCCGCCGCCTTCGACCATGTAACAAGCAAGCGTCCACGGACTACCAGAAAAACCTATCAGCGGTACGCGCTGCTGGCCATTGGCATTAGTCAGCGCGCGCCGGATCTGGGTAACGGCATCGGTCACATAAGACAGGGTCGAATCAATTGCCGGTACCGCCAGCCGCGCGATATCAGCTTCGGTCCGCAGCGGACGGGCAAAACGCGGGCCTTCACCGGTTTCAAAGCTTAGACCAAGCCCCATCGCATCAGGAATAGTCAAAATGTCCGAAAAAAGAATCGCCGCATCAAGAGGGTAACGCTCTAGTGGCTGTAATGTCACTTCAGTAGCGTAGTCAGGATTTTTCGCCAGTGCCAGAAAACTGCCAGCGCGGGCGCGTATGCGGTTGTATTCAGGCAGATAGCGACCCGCCTGGCGCATTAACCAAACCGGCGTATGGTCGGTGGGCTCGCGTTTAAGCGCACGTAAGAACGTATCGTTTGATACAGACTGCAACATTTTATTACTCCTAAAACCGCTTAAATCCACCAGAATGCCACTAACGGTTTCAGCACAGATGTGCAGTAACGGTTGGTCGTCCTCAACGCTAACCCCGTAGCGTGAGGCTTCAGCGGGCCTCTTAGGCCCGCTTTTTTATTCTAGTCAATGCTTGTTGCCAACCATCTTGCGTGGCTGTACCCAGGCATCGAACTCAGCCTCGCTGACATGGCCAAGAGCCAGCGCCGCGACTTTTAAAGTGGTGCCTTCACGGTGGGCTTTTTTCGCGATTTGTGCTGCTTTGTCATAGCCGATATGTGGGTTTAGGGCGGTAACCAACATCAAGGATTCGTTTAACAACGCATCAATACGGTCACGGTTTGGTTCAATGCCAATAGCACAGTGGTCGTTAAAGCTTTGCGCGCCATCTGCGAGTAACCGAATCGATTGCAACACGTTATGCGCAATCATGGGCCTGAATACATTCAATTCAAAATTACCGCTTGCGCCACCGAAGTTGACTGCCACGTCATTACCAAATACTTGGCAGCACAACATGGTCACGGCTTCTGCCTGGGTTGGGTTAACTTTGCCCGGCATGATTGAGCTACCCGGCTCATTTTCTGGAATCAACAATTCACCCAAGCCACAACGCGGCCCACTCGCTAGCCAACGGATATCATTGGTGATTTTCATCAAACCGGCAGCCACGGTCTTCAGCGCGCCATGCGCATGCACCAGTGCATCAGCCGCCGCCATGACTTCAAATTTATTGGGTGCGCTGACAAAGGGAAGGCCGGTGAGTGAGCTAATTTCTGCGGCAACTTTATCGGCAAAAGCTGGGTGCGCATTGAGGCCAGTGCCAACGGCGGTACCGCCCAAAGCGAGCTCATACAAATGAGGCAGAGCCGCCGCCAAATGGCGCATTCCCTGCTCAAGCTGTGCCACATAACCAGAGAATTCTTGACCAAGCGTAAGCGGCGTCGCATCTTGTAAGTGGGTGCGCCCGATTTTAACGATATCCGTAAAAGCCTGCGCCTTCGCCGCCAATGTATCACGCAGCGTTTTTAAGGCCGGCAATAATGTATTCGCAATCCCATCCGCAGCCGCAACATGCATCGCGGTTGGGAAGACATCATTGGACGATTGCCCTCGATTGACGTCATCATTCGGATGGATCTTACGCGCCTCTCCGCGCTCGCCGCCCGTTAATTCACTCGCACGGTTCGCAATCACCTCATTCAGATTCATATTCGTCTGAGTGCCTGAACCCGTTTGCCAGACCACCAACGGAAATTCATCAGGGTGCAGGCCGGCGATGATTTCGTCAGCAGCCTGAACAATGGCATTCGTTTTATCAGCAGGTAATAGATCAAGCGCATGATTCACGGTGGCGGCTGCGCGTTTAACCTGGGCGAGCGCTCGAATCAATTCAGGCGCTTGTTTTTCATTTGAGATTTTGAAATTGTGCCGTGAGCGTTGCGTCTGTGCACCCCATAAGCGAGCGGCAGGTACAGCGATGTCACCAAATGTGTCACGTTCAATGCGAGTTTTTTCTTTCATGTGCGGAAGTCTGGACGGCTAAGAAGAACAAGCCGAACATTATATACCGACTCAAAAGGCTTCAAACTTATTCAAAAGAGTTTATTGAGCGTGACGGCAGCACTCATTACGCCAATCATAATGAATGTCAGTCTAATGGTTAGAGTGAGTCCAAATTTATCGAGCTTAGCGTCAAAACGCTCTGCCATCGCATGCATATCTTTACGCAACATCTCATGCTTGGCATTCAAGTCCCTGCGCAATATCTCATGCTTGGCATCCAAGTCCTTGCGTAACATCTCATGTTTGACAAATTTCAGCGTGTCAAAAACTACAAGAGCCATTGCCCCCTGTAGTTCTCTCAAATCTAGCGTATGTGGCATTTTTCAACTCATATAAGATTTTCTGTCGCTCATAGAGACAGAAATGTTAACTTAACGAGTTAATATTAAACCAAATTTAAGAGGTGCGCAAGCTAACTTCGATTCCGACGTAATCGCTGAATAGCGGCTAACTGAGCTGCCGCATAAGCCAACTCCGCTTGGGCCGTCGCATATTCAACGTTTGAACCCGTATTTTGTAGGGCCTCTTCAGCCTCGCGGCGCGCTTGCTCAGCTTTTGCTTGATCAAGGTCTTGGCCGCGAATGGCTGTATCAGCTAACACAGTCACCACGCCCGGTTGAACCTCAAGTATGCCGCCAGCGACAAAGATAAACTCTTCAGCGCCACCCTCCAACTCAATCCGCACTGCGCCAGGACGGATCCGAGTCAGTAATGGGACATGGCCAGGCAAAATACCCAACTCACCTTCTTCGCCCGGAAGTGCAACAAATTGCGCCTGCCCCGAGAAGATTTGCTCCTCGGCGCTGACGACGTCTACTTTGATGGTTGCCATATAAATTCCTGCGTGAAACCCGCTTTACTGGATTGTCTTCGCTTTTTCAAACGCTTCGTCAATCGTGCCAACCATATAAAATGCTTGCTCAGGCAAGTGGTCACATTCACCATCAGCAATCATCTTGAAGCCACGAATCGTTTCGGCGAGTGGCACATATTTACCTGGCGCACCGGTAAAGACTTCCGCCACATGAAACGGTTGCGATAAGAAGCGCTGCATTTTACGCGCGCGAGAAACGGCTAACTTATCTTCTGGTGCAAGCTCATCCATGCCAAGAATCGCGATGATGTCGCGCAGTTCTTTATAGCGCTGCAAAATCGCTTGCACGCGGCGGGTGATCGTATAGTGCTCTTCACCAATCACGTTTGGATCAATCTGACGTGAAGTTGAATCGAGTGGATCCACTGCCGGGTAAATACCCAATGAAGCGATGTCGCGGGATAACACAACCGTCGCATCCAGGTGACCAAAGGTCGTAGCCGGCGAAGGATCGGTCAAGTCATCGGCGGGCACATACACTGCCTGCACCGAGGTAATCGAGCCTTTCTTCGTTGAGGTAATACGCTCCTGTAGGCGGCCCATTTCTTCGGCCAGGGTTGGCTGATAACCCACGGCGGATGGCATCCGGCCAAGTAAAGCGGAGACCTCAGTACCCGCTAACGTGAAGCGGTAAATATTGTCGACGAAGAACAAGACATCACGCCCCTCATCACGGAAGTGCTCGGCCATGGTCAAACCCGTTAAGGCTACACGCAAGCGATTGCCTGGCGGCTCGTTCATTTGACCATAGACTAACGCAACCTTGTCAAGCACGTTGGAGTCTTTCATCTCGTGGTAAAAGTCATTACCTTCACGAGTCCGCTCGCCAACCCCGGCAAAGACGGAATAACCACCATGCTCTTTCGCAATATTGTTAATCAACTCCATCATATTAACCGTCTTGCCGACCCCAGCACCACCAAATAGTCCGACCTTACCGCCCTTGGCAAATGGGCAGATTAAATCGATCACTTTAATGCCGGTTTCAAGCAATTCAGTGGACGGAGAGAGTTCGTCAAACTTAGGGGCTTTTTGATGGATTGAACGCTGATGCTCGCTATCAATTGGACCCGCCTCATCGATCGGCCGACCCAACACGTCCATAATGCGGCCCAACGTTGGTTTACCGACCGGTACTTGAATCGAGTTACCGGTATTTTTAACTGTCAGACCGCGACGCAAACCTTCAGATGAGCCTAGGCAGATCGTGCGCACGACGCCGTCACCAAGCTGTTGCTGCACCTCAAGAATGAGTTCGGAGCCTTCTAGCATCAGTGCATCATAAATTTTAGGCATCTGTGCGCGCGGAAATTCGACATCAATCACCGCACCGATGCACTGTACGATTTTGCCTTCTGCCATCGTGGTACTCATCAATTTTCCTTTAGCTATCTTTAAAGATTTTAGAATGGGTTGCTATGCCCATCAGATCATGTTTTGGGCCATTACAAAAGACCGTTAAACCGCTGCCGCACCACTTACAATTTCGGACAATTCCTTCGTAATGGCGGCTTGGCGGCTTTTGTTGTAGACCAACTGCAAATCGTTGATCACCGTCTTGGCATTATCCGAGGCTGCTTTCATCGCAACCATACGGGCCGACTGTTCAGACGCCATATTTTCCGCTACGGCTTGATAAACTAGCGTCTCGACATAACGTAGCAGCAATTCATCGACCACCGCTTGCGCGTCTGGCTCGTAAAGGTAGTCCCATGCATGAGGCTGACTAGCCTGCGCAATATGCTGCGCCGTAAGCGGCGTCACATTATGCTCACTACGCTGGCTAAATCGCTCACCGGCCAACGGCAATAACTGCTCGATCACCGGTTCTTGTTTCATTGTATTAACGAAACGAGTGTAGGCTAGGTACACTGCATTGAGCTTGCCTTGGGCATAAGCGTCAAGCTGTACTTTAACCGCGCCAATTAATTTTTCCAGGTGCGGGGTGTCGCCCAACTGCACCACATGCGAGGTTATTTTGACGCCCATACGGCTCAAAAAACCAAAGCCCTTGCCACCAATTGCAGTGGCTTCAATCCGCAAACCTTGCGCTTCAAGCGTTTTAAACTTTGCCACCGCGGCACGCAAAATATTTGTATTCATACCGCCGCACAACCCTTTATCGGTTGTCACCAGAATGACGCCGGCTTGCTTGGCAGCTTGATTTTGCGTGATGAACGGGTGCTTGTATTCGAGACTCGCCTGACTCATATGAGCCGCAATCTCTCGTACTTTTTCAGCATAGGGACGAGCCGCGCGCATACGCTCTTGCGCCCGGCGCATCTTTGAGGCCGCCACCATTTCCATCGCTTTGGTGATCTTACTCGTGTTTTGGACACTTTTGATCTGGCCGCGAATTTCTTTCATGCCCGCCATTCATCACTCCTGATTTTGCTTTGAAAGCCAGCTCTTGCGTGCGCCCAGCCTTCTATGCTCCGCATTTTGCGCATCAGAGACCTCAAGCGATTGACCGTTTAAAATCTTTAAGCACTGCGTGTAGCGCAGTTTCATCACTTGCCGAGAGCTCTTTTTTCTGCTCAATACGCTGCACCAAATCAGCATGGCTGATTTTGAGGTGTTCGCGCAAGCTTTTTTCAAAGCTAGCGACTGCGTTGACTTCAATCTCGTCAAGATAGCCATTATTTGCAGCGAAGAGCGCAACCGCCAGCTCCCATACTTGTAATGGATTATATTGCGGCTGTTTAAGCAACTCCGTCACCCGACGGCCACGCTCAAGCTGTTTGCGCGTAGCTTCATCTAAATCAGACGCAAATTGTGCAAACGCCGCCAACTCGCGATATTGCGCGAGGTCGGTTCGAATCCCGCCTGACAATTTTTTAATGATCTTAGTTTGTGCAGCACCGCCAACACGTGAGACCGAAACCCCCGCATTAATCGCCGGCCGAATGCCCGCATTAAAGAGATCGGTCTCCAAAAAGATCTGACCATCAGTAATCGAGATAACGTTGGTTGGCACAAAGGCGGTTACGTCACCCGCCTGGGTTTCAATCACTGGCAGCGCCGTCAGTGAACCACTTTTACCTTTTACTTTGCCTTCGGTAAATTTCTCAACGTAGGCTTCGCTGACCCTTGCCGCCCGCTCAAGCAAGCGCGAATGTAAATAAAATACATCACCGGGGTAGGCTTCACGGCCAGGTGGCCGGCGCAATAGCAGCGAAATTTGACGGTACGCCCAGGCTTGCTTAGTTAAATCATCGTAAATAATCAATGCATCTTGGCCACGGTCACGGAAATATTCTCCCATCGTGCAACCTGCATAAGGCGCGATATATTGCATCGCAGCCGAATCTGAGGCGGCAGCACTGACAACGATGGTATATTCAAGCGCACCATGCTCTTCAAGCTTGCGCACCACATTCATCACCGACGCTGCTTTTTGACCAATCGCAACGTAAATACAGGTCAGATTTTTACCTTTTTGATTAATAATGGTGTCGATTGCGACTGCAGTTTTACCTGTTTGGCGATCACCAATAATCAATTCGCGCTGGCCACGGCCAATCGGCACCATTGCATCAATTGATTTCAGCCCTGTTTGCACAGGTTCTGAAACAGATTTACGCCAAATCACGCCTGGCGCAATCTTTTCAATTGCATCGGTTTCTTTGGCATTAATCGGGCCCTTGCCGTCAATTGGTTGACCCAACGCATCGACTACGCGACCAATCAACTCTGGCCCAACAGGCACCTCAAGAACGCGGCCCGTGCACTTTACGATATCGCCTTCAGAAATATGCGTGTACTCGCCCAAGATAACCGCGCCCACTGAGTCACGCTCAAGATTTAACGCAAGGCCAAAAGTCTGCCCAGGAAATTCAAGCATTTCGCCTTGCATCACATCAGAAAGTCCATGAATGCGACAGATCCCGTCCATTACGGATAAGACGGTTCCCTGATTGCGAAGCTCAGTGCCAGCTGTAAGACCTTGAATCCGCGTCTTAATAAGTTCACTCACTTCCGCAGGGTTAAGCTGCATATTTTGCTCCTAATCATTCAATTCTGTGAAAGCCATCTGCTATGCTGTGAGCGCTGAACGCATCTGCGCTAACCGTGTGCGCACTGACGTATCATGCACTTTATCGCCAACCGTGACGCAAATCCCGCCAATCAGAGCCGGGTCTATTGTCACATGCGGCTTGAGCTTACAGCCAAATTTGCGCTCTAGCGCGACCAGCAATGTTGACAACGCTTCGCCCTCAAGCTCAAAAGCACTGGTAATCAGCGCATCTGCAGCACCTTCGCTGGCGTTTTTCAGTGCGTCAAACTGTGTCGCGATTTCATTTAAAACATGAAGCCGGTGCATATCAGTAAGTATTTGCACAAGGTTTTTAAGCTGCCCGGCTTGTTCAGCAGCAGGCAAAGTCACCCCCGACAGCAGCAATTCGTAAATTTGCGCACGCTCTATCTTAGGGTTAGTTACCACTGCATGCACTTCAGGCAAACTAGCGATATGCGCCAATTGCTGCAACCAGCCAGACCAAGCGGCAAGGTCACTGCCTTGCGCCACCTGAAAAAGCGCTTCAGCATAAGGGCGAGCGAGTGTAGCGAGTTCCGCCATAGTTAAAGCTCGGTTTTGAGTTGCTGCAATAATGCAGCATGCGCTTTACTGTCAATTTCGCGCCGTAAAATTTGTTCGGCGCCCTTAACTGCGAGTTCAGCAACCTCATTACGCAATGCTTGCCGGGCAGCCACAAATTGCTGCTCAGCTTGCGCCTGGGCTTGCGCCACAATGCGCGCCGCCTCGCTTTGCGCATTACGCTTGATTTCCTCAGCGGCTACCTGGGCCCGCTTTTCGGCTTCAGCAACACGTTGTTGACCTTGCTCGCGCGCTTGCACAAGGGTCTGTTCAACCTGCTTATTCACCACGGCCAACTCAGCTTTGCCCTTTTCCGCCGCGGCCAAGCCGTCGGCGATTTTCTGGGTGCGCTCATCCAGTGCATTGATCAACGGAGGCCACACGAATTTCATCGTAACCCATGCGAGGATCAAAAACACCACCGCTTGCGCAACGAGGGTTGCGTTAATATTCACGATGTGCCCTTATTCTGAAAATACACTGGGTTCTTTAGCTTGCCAATGGCGCAAGCAATGGATTAGCAAAAGCAAACAACATTGCAACCCCAACGCCAATCAGAAAGGCCGCATCGATCAAACCCGCTAGCAAAAACATTTTAGTTTGCAGTGGGTTCATCAATTCTGGCTGACGTGCGCAAGCCTCGATATATTTACCGCCCATTAACGCAATACCAATACATGCGCCAATTGCGCCTAGACCAATAATAATGCCGATCCCTATCGCAGTGAGTCCTTGGATATTGGAGATAAAAGCTTGCATGACAACTCCTTTATTTAAAATTTAAAACAAAAATTAATGACTATCGTGTGCTTGACCCAGATACACCAGCGTCAGCATCATAAAAATAAATGCCTGCAACAACACAACTAAGATATGGAATATTGCCCACAAACTTCCGGCCAGCACATGACCAACAAAACCAAAAATAGAGGCATCTAAACCGAAACTCCACAAACTACCAAGCAGGGCAATCAACAAGAACAACAACTCTCCAGCATACATATTGCCAAAGAGCCGCATACCCAGTGAAATGGTCTTAGCAAGATATTCAATAACATTGAGCAATAAGTTAAAAGGCCATAGTGCAGGGTGCTTACCGAAAGGCGCCGACAGCAGTTCACGTGTAAAGCCACCCACACCTTTTACTTTAACACTGTAATACAACATTAAAAGCAATACCCCTAGGGCGATCCCTAAGGTCGCATTTAGATCAGCGGTCGGGACAATACGGTGATTAGGAATCACGCTGGCTAAGCCAAGCCAGCCAATTATTTTCGCTGGTAAATCAACGGGCAGCAAATCTAGCGCATTCATCAGCGCGACCCAAAGAAATACCGTTAAGGCAAGTGGCGCAATAAAGCGGCGGCTACCATGAATCATTGATTTCGATTGGCTTTCGACCATCTCAACCAGAATTTCAATAGCACACTGGAAGCGGGATGGCACGCCACTGGTTGCACGCCGCGCTGCAAAATAAAGCACGCCAATCGTAACCAAACCCATTAGCACCGACCAAAATAGGGTATCTATATGCCATACTGAAAAATCCACAATTGAAGTTTGTGGCTTATTCGAAAAATTCTGCAGATGGTGCCCAATGTACCCAGAGGGGTTTAGGGTATGAGTTGCTGTATCGGCCGTCATATCTCAAATTTACGTTTTTAACTCAATTCAACAAAATTCTCTGTGCGATTATCCGCATTTGCGTTACCTTCACCGCAAAATCAGCGCGCCCCAATATACTTTAAGCACGACAATGTAAGTCACCAGTAAAGCCAGCCAATTTATCGCGGGAAGAAAAACCCCTGCTGCGACAAACATCGCAATGGTCAGGCCAATCTTCATTACCTCGCCCACCACCCAGCTTGCTGCCGATACTCGTGTACTTAAGCGCAATGCAAACAAAGCAGCGGGTATCCAGCCGATTGCTCCGCCGGTTAAAGCAGATAGCACGGCATTGCCTGGCTTACTAGCAAACGCTCCAAATAGCACGGCCATCGTAACAGACAAAGCTATTTGCGCCTGCACAACTTTGAATGGAGTGATCCGCATTGAGCGCTTCATTTAAACCGCTAAGCGGAAGAACAAAAGGATCCTCATCTGTTTGCCACTTTTACAAGGCTGGCATAAGCGAGATCGCACGCTATAAACAAACAGCGCGGGCAATTGTAAGCGATTCTGTGTCAGAGCTCAAGTTTTTGTATTAAGTGATTTTTTAATCAAGAGAGAAGTTTTTGTAACTCTCTAGTCCTGATGAACACGTAGACGCTCAATAATGCCTTCAAGCGCATCAAGTCCACCAAAATCAATCGTTAACTGGCCTTGACCTTTACGTTTTAATTTGATTTTAACTGTTGCCGCTAACGCATCAGAGAGTTCTTCTTCAAGCCGCATAAGATCTTGCCCTTTTTCATGCGCCCGTTTAGGTGACGCTAGGGTCGATTTAAGCGAGGCCGTTACCAGTTTTTCAGCCTCACGCACAGACAGCCGTCGATTAACAATCTGGTTAGCAAGTGTGATCTGCGCAGCAGCATCCACGGCCAACAGCGCTCGTGAATGCCCCATATCCAGATCTCCAGCAACCAGCATAACTTGCACTGGCTGCGCTAGATTAAGTAAGCGCAATAAATTTGACACTGCGCTACGCGAGCGGCCAACCGCTTGCGCCGCTTGTTCATGGGTAAAATCAAATTCATTTAATAGGCGTTGAATCCCTTGTGCTTCTTCCAGCGGATTTAGATCTTCACGCTGGATATTTTCAATCAAGGCCATTGCTGCAGCAGCTTGGTCAGGAACATCCCTGACCAGGACCGGCACTTCACTCAGTCCTGCCAAGCCTGCCGCCCGAAAGCGCCGCTCACCCGCAATGATTTCATAGTTGTCACTGTTCCTAAGCGGACGTACTAAAAGCGGCTGGATTAAACCCTGGGCACGAATACTGGCTGCAAGCTCTTGCAATGCACTTTCGTCCATTCTGGTACGCGGCTGATATTTACCGGGCTGCAATTGCGCGAGTCGCAATGTAGTTGGGCGGCCTTCTTGAGGTGCGCTATCAAGCACATGAACTCCCGCGCCTAGCAAACTTTCAAGTCCGCGTCCCAAACCCTTTTTTCTGCTTACTGCATTCATTTCGCTCTCTTTCGTTTCTATTTTGCCCGAATACGCTTAATCATCTCGACGCCAAATTGCATATAAGCTTGTGCGCCTCGGGAGTTTCGATCAAAAACCACGCCAGGCATGCCATGACTAGGCGCTTCTGCTAGCCGCACATTGCGCGGAATAATGGTATTAAACACTTTATCGCCAAAATGCTGCTCGAGTTGATCGGATACTTGTTGTTGTAACGTAATCCGTGAATCGAACATGACCCGTAATAAACCAATAATTTGCAGCTCACGGTTGAGATTGGCATGCACACGCTTAATCGTGTCGATTAAATCAGAAAGACCCTCAAGCGCAAAATACTCACATTGCATTGGGATAATTACGCCATTAGCGCAACATAAGCCATTGAGCGTAAGTAATGATAATGCGGGTGGACAATCGATTAAGATGAAATCATATTCCGCACTAACGGTAGCAATCGCATTTTTAAGTTGTCGCTCTCTTTGAGGACGGTTAACAAGCTCAATTTCAGCACCAGCGAGCTCACGGTTAGCAGGTAGCACATCATAGCCTGCTGCTGATTTTACGCGTACCTCGGCAAATGCTGTGCCATCCACTAAAACATCATAAAGCGTAGATTCACACTGCGTCTTGTCAATACCACTGCCCATCGTTGCATTGCCCTGCGGATCAAGATCAACTAACAAGACGCGCTGCTTATGCGCAGCTAGACTAGCAGCAAGATTGACCGTGGTGGTGGTTTTACCAACCCCACCTTTTTGGTTTGCAACGCAAAAGATTTTAACCATTATCTAGCCTTTTATTTCAAGCGCCAAGCTTGATTTGAACAAGATGCCGTTTCGCATCAAGGAACGGAACCGCAAGCTCAATCATATTGACGACCTTCGCATCAGCCGGTAAGGCCTCTATTTCTGTTGCCGGCTGGGTGCCTTTCATTGCCCAGATTGAACCGCCTGGGGCTAACAAATGGCGAGCAAGTGAGACAAAATCCGCTAATTTAGCAAAAGCACGGGAAAGAATGATATCAAACGGCTGCTCAACCTCAACGCCTGGCTGCAATGACTCAATCCGGCCTGTTACAACGGCAACATTTGGCAAGGCGAGCGTTACTTTGGCTTGCTGCAAGAAAGCCGTTTTCTTGTGAACAATATCATTCAACGTCACCTTCCAAGCGGGTTGCGCAATCGCCAAGACAACCCCTGGCAAACCACCACCAGAGCCAACATCAAGCAAATTTGATGGGGCACACCGGCTAAGGTGGGGCAGAATGGCTAATGAATCCAGTAAATGTTGGACTAACATCTGATACGGATCACGGATCGCGGTTAGATTATAGACCCGGTTCCACTTCGTAAGTAATTCAAGATAAGCCAGCAAACGCGTTTGCTGGTTGTCATTCAGTACAACACCTGCTGCCATAGCGCCTTCATTAAGCGTATTGGCAAGCAACCGTGAATTTATTTGCATATTGTTTTTAAATAAAGCGAAATCAATTGAACCATATAGCTCAATTTATCAAGCCTTCGATTGTTGGTTATTATTTGTTTCCGCGGAATTTAACTGGATATTTTGATTAAATTTCTTTTTCAAATGAACCATCAAAAGTGAAATCGCGGCAGGCGTCACGCCGGAAATTCGTGAAGCTTGCCCTATGGTTTCCGGTTGATATTGATTTAATTTTTGGCACACTTCAACCGACAAACCACGAACCTTAGTGTAATCAAACTTATTGGGTAGGCTGGTATTTTCATGTGCCTCATTCCGTTCAATCTCGTTCGCCTGGCGCTCAATATACCCTTCGTATTTAAGACTGATTTCTACCTGCTCTTGGATTTGTTGCCTTAGGTACTCATCATCCGCTAGCGCTTCCGTAGGGACATAAACACTATTTTGCATCGCCATAAGCGCCGTATAACTAATACCTGGACGTCGTAACAGATCGGCAAGGCTATATTCGTGTTCAATAGGCTTACCTAATAATGAAGTTGCCTCTTCTGCTGATAGTGTCTTTGGAGTCACACGAATTGATTTTAGTCTTTTTGTTTCACGTGAAACAGCTTCGCGCTTGCGGCTAAAAATTTCCCAACGAACTTTATCAACAACACCTAAATTCCAGCCTATTTCAGTTAAACGCATATCAGCATTGTCTTCCCTCAAACTGAGCCTATATTCAGCCCGGCTTGTAAACATTCTATAAGGCTCACAGACACCACGTGTCACTAAATCATCAATCAATACGCCTAAATAAGCTTGATCGCGGCGTGGAACCCAGGCCGATTTTTCTTGAACTTTAAGCGCTGCATTTATCCCCGCCAAAAGCCCTTGTGCAGCCGCTTCTTCATAGCCAGTTGTGCCATTAATTTGGCCAGCAAAGAAGAGATTTTGAATGGCTTTTGTTTCTAATGATGCTTTTAAGCCACGTGGATCAAAATAATCATATTCAATCGCATAGCCTGGCCGCAAAATATGCGCATGTTCCAGTCCAGACATCGAACGTACAAGTTCTAATTGAACATCAAAAGGCAAACTTGTGGAAATTCCATTTGGGTAAATTTCATGCGTCAACAACCCTTCTGGCTCAAGAAAAATTTGATGCGCAGTTTTATCTGCAAAACGGTGAATTTTATCTTCAATGGATGGACAGTAGCGTGGCCCGGTTCCTTCAATCACTCCTGTATACATCGGTGATCTATCTAAGCTTGCACGAATGATGTCATGCGTGCGCTGATTAGTGTGGGTTATCCAGCATGATAATTGAGCAGGGTGTTGGTGAGCATGTCCGATAAAAGAAAAAATTGGAGTCGGGTTATCTCCTGGTTGCTCTTGCAGCTTTGAAAAATCAATAGTACGGCCATCAATCCGCGGTGGGGTTCCTGTTTTCAACCGTCCTTGCGCGAGCTTCAATTCTTTAAGACGTGCAGAAAGTTGAACTGCGGCTGGATCGCCTGCGCGACCACCAGAATGATGATTTAATCCAACATGAATTTTTCCATCTAAGAACGTACCCGCAGTGAGCACGACTGATCGCGCGCTAAAATGGATACCTAACTGGGTTTGAACACCAGTTACTCGATCACCTTGAACTATTAAATCAGTCACAGCTTGCTGAAATAAATGCAAATTAGGCTGAGTTTCTAAACGATGACGGATCGCTTGTTTATATAACACGCGATCGGCTTGAGCCCGAGTCGCTCGCACTGCTGGGCCTTTTGATGAGTTAAGTGTACGAAACTGGATGCCCGCCTCATCTATTGCTAGGGCCATTGCTCCCCCTAACGCATCAATTTCTTTAACCAGATGTCCCTTGCCAATTCCGCCAATTGACGGATTACAGCTCATTTGGCCTAAAGTTTCAATATTATGGGTTAACAGCAGTGTGTTACAACCCATACGAGCGCTAGCTAAAGCCGCTTCTGTACCAGCGTGGCCACCGCCGACAATAATGACATCGAATTCTGTTGGATAAAGCATTGCATTTCACACGTTGTCGCGTGAACCTTCAAAATTTTTGGTCTTTTATTATAACGGTTAAAGACTTCACATAAATAATGTTTTTTGATGACTGTTTCACGTGAAACAATTTCTACTCATTGACCTAAACAACTCATCTTACTTATCCACAAAAGGCTGTGGATAAGTAGACTCTAATCCTGAGGAAATGATGTGGACGCATTCTGGATAACTCCCTCTTTTTCAACTTCAGAAAAAAGTTATCCTCTTTATCCACTTCCCCATACGATATTTTTACAAGCGCTTATATATCTTCTATCCACTTGATTTCAAAGCGAAAAATCTACTTTTCCACAGAAATCTTGGAGGCTTATTGTTACTACTATTTGTATATATAAAGCTATTATAAAAACCAGTAAACCTAGACAACTCGCCTTCCAACGCCAAATACTTATCTTTATTTCAAATGAAAATCTTCCCAAAAGCTGTGGCACAATAAGGGCTCTCCAAATGTATCAAGCCACTCTGTTCACTAAAAATAGTAAGAGGGCTATTGCCTTTTAATGCATTCGCTTAGCTCGTAGAACAACTAATGTGCATTGATAGGTATCCGTATCAAGCACTATGCAAGTACGTAGATCCAACTTCTGCAACATTGTTTAACCAAGGAAAGTTACTGATGAAATCGGCGTTTTCATATTTGCCTCATTGGCCACTCGTTCCAGATGCAGTGTTTTGGGTAGGGCTGACTCTACTAACAGCAGGTTTATGTGGTGAATTGTGCTGGAAAGCATGGCGTCTGCCACGCATTACAGGCTATAGCATTATCGGCTTGCTTGCAGGTTCGGCAGGCTTTGGCGTGATTGATAGTGCGCTAGCCAATGATGCGCGATTTTTAATGGACGTAGCACTTGGAATGCTGCTCTTTGAATTAGGTAGCCGGCTTAGCTTACGATGGATTCGTAAGAATCCATGGCTGATTGCAACCAGCCTTGCTGAAGCCACATTAACCTTCGCTATGGTGATGATCGTATTGCAACTGATAGGTGTTCCACTGATGACAACAACAGTGATCGCGTCTATTGCAATTGCAACTTCACCTACAATGGTCATCCAGTTAAAAAATGAACTTAAAAGCGAGGGACAAGTTACCGAAAGATTACTCGCATTGACCGCGCTAAATAGTATGTATGCGGTGGTCCTGTTAGAACTTGTATCAACTTGGATGCACCAAGAATACTATGGCAATCTATTTGCTACGCTAACTGAGCCCTTGTATCTTATCGTAGGCTCACTCGCGGTAGCCTATGTGCTTGCGCGTAGCTGTCGGCGGGTCAATTTACAAGACGAGCATTCGTTTGTTATCTTAATTGGACTCGTACTACTAGCCATTGCGATTACCCACATGCTAGAGCTCTCGACTCTTCTCGCTTTGCTCGCGGCTGGCATTATTCTTAAAAATTTCGATCCGCGTCCACAGTTATGGCCAGCACACTTCGGTACCGCAGGCTGGCTTTTAACGGTAGTCCTTTTTGTTATTACGCTGATTTCATTTAAATGGAGCTACGTAGCTCTTGGCGGGTTTGCGGCGCTGGCGATGATTGCTGCACGTATGCTGGCAAAACTGATTGGCGTTTTAACTTTTGCTAAGCCGAGTGGAATTAATGTAAAACAGGGTGTGGTACTTGGTTTAGCACTAGCACCAATGTCTGCCTTTGCTTATCTGTTAGTTGAAAATACTTATAATCTTTATCCAGATTTTGATCCGCAATTACGAGCAATTATGCTGTGCGCAATTGTCATCTTGCAATTATTCACGCCGCTTCTGGTCTATTCGAGCCTATCGTCTATCGGTGAACGAAGGCAATAAAAATTATCCGGGACGGCCCTTTTAGAGGGTTGTTCTAAATAGGAGTTAGCTTGACAATGAGTCTTGAACCTTTTAACCCATCTAAGCCGTTTACTTTTGGTATAGAGCTTGAAATTCAACTCGTTAACACACACGATTATGATCTAACTAAAGCCGCCTCAGATCTGATGCGGCTGGTTAAGGATCAAAAAGTGCCAGGTGATATCAAACTTGAGATCACAGAGAGCATGATCGAAATGGCAACTGGTATTTGCACCAATTACCATCAAGCATTGACTGATTTGGGAGTACTCCGTGATGTATTGGTCACGGCAGCTGAAAAACTGAATATTGGCTTATGTGGCGGTGGCACCCATGCATTTCAGCGCTGGCATGACCGGCAGATTTCCGATGAACCACGTTTTCACTATATATCGGAACTGTACGGCTATCTTGCAAAACAATTTACTATATTTGGCCAGCATGTTCACATTGGTTGCCCAGACGCAGACAGCTCGCTTTTTTTGCTTCATTCATTATCACGCTATATCCCGCATTTTATTGCCCTATCGGCATCATCGCCCTTCGTGCAAGGAGCAGATACGGGTTTTCATTCAGCCCGACTGAATTCAGTATTTGCTTTTCCAATGAGTGGCCGTGCACCTTTTGCGCTGACTTGGTCTGATTTTGAAGAATATTACGCAAAGATGATCAGTACCGGCGTAATTCAGAGCATGAAGGATTTTTATTGGGATATTAGACCAAAACCTAACTTTGGCACAGTTGAAGTTCGCGTGATGGATACGCCATTATCAGTAGAAAAAGCAGCCGCCATTGCTTGCTATATTCAGGCGCTGGCACGCTACTTATTGCTTGATAGGCCATTAACACTGCATGAAGACGATTACCTAGTTTACAACTTTAACCGATTTGAGGCGTGCCGCTTTGGACTTGCAGGGATGAATGTTAATCCACAAAGCGGCGAGCGGCGTACGATTGCACAAGATATCATGATGACCCTTGATGTGCTTATGCCACACGCACAAGAATTAGAGTGTACAGACGCGCTTGAAGTGGTGCGCAAGCTTGCTCAAGAGCAGACAAATGATGCGACCTGGCTGCGCGAGGTATATCGCGAGCAAGGCTCTTTGCATGAAACAGTGCGCCAACAATGTCAGCTTTGGCGTAATTGACATCTGCTGAACGAAGAGAAATTCTAGGCATTATGTTGAAAAGGCTTGCTGGATGAATAACCTAAACAATTCATTAGTAAAAAGAGGAACGCTTGGATGAGCTTGCGCAAAATGGCCGTACGCCGCTCAAGCGTGCATGGACGAGGGGTGTTTGCTGCGCGGCGATTGCTTGCAGACGAACGTATTTTTGAATACAAAGGTGAGCTTATTTCATGGGAAGAAGCTGAAAGACGTCACCCTTGGAATCCAGATGAACCCAATCACACCTTTTATTTCGCTTTGGACGATGGCAATGTCATCGATGCTAATTTTGGAGGTAACAGCGCGCGTTGGATAAATCATTCATGCGCGCCAAATTGCTATGCTGAAGAAATTAATGGGCGTATTTACATCTACGCGTCACGCACGATCGAAGCAGGCAAAGAATTATTTTATGATTATGGGCTAGTCTGTGATGCACGCCACACTAAAGCGTTAAAACTGGCTTATGCATGCCACTGTGGCGCGCGTAAGTGCCGAAAAACGATGCTCGCGCCAAAATGAATAATGCAATAGAAGAAATTTACGTAAGTACGGATGTTGAAGCGGATGGCCCAATTCCTGGACCACATTCAATGCTAAGCTTTGCTTCAGCAGCCTACACTTCAGATAAACGTCTAGTGGCAACTTTTAGTGCCAATCTTGAAACGCTGCCAGAAGCGACTGCGCACCCCGTGCAGGCCGCTTGGTGGAAAACACAGCCCCAGGCATGGGCTGCCAGTCGGCAGAGCTTGCAGACGCCGGAAAAAGCCCTCGCGGACTATGTTGCATGGGTTGAAGCATTGCCGGGTAAACCGGTGTTTGTGGCATTTCCTGCGGGTTTTGATTTTACCTTCATGTTTTGGTACATGATGCGTTTTGTTGGCCGTTGCCCTTTTTCTTGGTCGGCGCTTGATATTAAAACGCTGGCCTTTGCTATGACGGGCTTGCCTTACAGGAAATGCATTAAACCGCGTTTTCCAGCCCATTGGTTTGATGCGCATCCGCATACTCATGTTGCACTTGATGATGCAATCGAACAAGGTGCGTTGTTTTGTAATATGCTGGCTGAGTTGCGGGCGCAACAAAAAGAAAATAGTTCTGGCACGGACGAATCACTTTAATAAATTTTTCTTCACCGCACGACTTCCTAATCAACATCAAAATTGTGGCATTTTTTCTACTTTTAACCTCAATTCGGGTTAAGCCAACGCATTCTGGCAAGGTCCCAAAGGGAGTTTAGGCTTATTTGGCATAAGGCAGTAAGCGATGATGCCGCTGAGTAAGTTGACGGCAAAATTAATAGGAGAGCGATGTCGAGTATGCTCAATCTGGCAAAGATTTTTCAGTTCATCAAAGACGGTTTCGATAATTGAACGGCGGCACAATAAAGCTTGATCGAAAGCAGACAAGGTAACGCGCTTCATATTGCGTCGAACCTTGGTAATCAGATCAATGCCGAGTTCTTTTAAGGTCTGCGAGAGTTTTTTTGAAAGATATCCTTTATCCGCATAAAGTGTGCCGAACAGTGAGTGCGCTAGTTCAGGCAAAGGCTTACGATCATCGACATTACCCGGCGTGAGTCGAATACTCAGCAGTTCACCCTGGTGATTAATGATTGCATGCAGCTTGAAGCCAAAGAACCATCCTGTGGAACTCTTACCACGCGCTGCCATGCCGTCAAATACACGGTGGCGACTAATACGCAGATTGTCGCACACTGCAATAGGCGTAGAGTCTGCAATAGAAATCCCTGAACATTGCCCTTTGAGGGTTTCAAACAGAGCGGCCAAAGCAAGGTTACAGCGTGGTAGCAGTTCAATACAGCGATTATACGAAGGCAGATTCGGAAAGGCTTCACGCAGATGCTGGCAAACATGATTGCTGTAGAATGACTTGAATTGCCGATAGCGAATTTGATGAAAAAGCACGACTAGCGTCATCAGTTCTGCTAAAGATAGGCTTGTAGCACGCAAGCGTTTGCGTTTTCCGCTAGATAACAACTTTTTGTTGAGCTCCGGCTCAAATTCTTTGCAAAAATCATCCATCAAGCAATAAAGTTCTGTAAGATTATCCACGGGCGCTCCGTTTTTTCTTAGAGGTTTCTGTTCGCAAAACTTATATTCTCTTCGAAATACTCAGTGCCCGCTTCATTTTCTAGAAAAATTTCTTCCCTTACCTCTGCATTTCCTTATCCCGAATTCAGGTTAGAAAAGATTTTATGTGGGGGACTCGACTGCTAAAAACGGTACAAAAGAGTGCAAAATATGGTAAGGAGCAATCAATTAATATCGTTAAAAATCAACAACTTAGCGTTGACGACATAACTACGAACCAAGGGGTCGTGGGTTCGAATCCTGCCAGCCGCGCCAGTGTTTATAAGCCTCTCAGCAATTTTTTGCTGCGGGGCTTTTCCTTATGTGGGGGATTTTTCTTTTAAAGCATCCGTGCGATACACGAGCACGATAGAATCGACGTTCATACCAACGCTATAGCACGGCCTAATGGTTTAGGCAGCGTCGTTCCCAAGTCCATGCGTTTCTAAATAGCCCTGTTGTCCGGGCACTGGAATAGCTCTATGGCCAAAGCAAGCTAGATCCACTTGTACTTTCCTGTATCGACTATAGTTTTAATTTCTGCAATAGGCCCCTCATTTGATGGAATGCCGATCACTTTAATACTGGTTTCTTTCTCTGGCCAAATGCAATGCTTTTATAGCGCGATCGCCCTGCTATTTATGGCGTTTGTTATTGACGACAGACCTCATTGTAGGATAATCTAAAACAAATTATATATTTCCAGCGTAGCAGATTAGGAGAGGGAATTTACGTATAAGTTGTGCCTATCGCGCCACTGTTTTGAGTTCGATATGCATCTAAATGAAGAGCTTTAAATAAGTTAAGACTTGGCGCAATCCTAGGTAATTCCCAGTGATTGTGGCTATATTAGGCAATCACGCTATAGCTTTATAACTATAATAATTTTCCTCAGGAGACAGTTGATGGAAACAGATTACTCTGAACAGAAGCTTCCGTTTTTGCAGCGCGCGGTGGCGTCGAAATTGCAAATGGTTGGAGAAATCGTCGTAGCGGGCCAGCTGTGGATCAGGCGCAGGGCCACTGTCGCTACTCGTGGCGCTTGTCTTATTGATACTGGTACGCGCAGATTAACGCGATTCTGATGTTTAGTGAACATTTGCTGACCTTGGGTAATGCGGCACGCGAGACAAACAATATTGACATCGCAAAAGCGCGCATTCGGTGACCCTGCAGCAAAGCATTCTGTATTTATTTGTGCGCCTGTTACGGGCGTAATGTTGGACCTGTTCCGATAGATCGAAGTACTTCAAAGTCGGAGACGCCGTTACTTACGATGCTGACTCTTGGCGCCGTGCTGGTCGACTGTCTGTTGCCACGCATTGGGTGAGCCATGCAAGGTGAGGATGACGTGCCGATATCTCAATGGGGTTTGCTAAGATGAATGCAGCTTATGTGTTTCCTGGTCAGGGCGCTCAATACAAGGGGATGGGGCGGGACGTTTTCGACGAGTTTCCTGATTACGTACGGCAAGCGGATGAAATTCTGGGTTATTCGATCAAGGCGCTTTGCCTAGAGGATCGAGATCGGGTGCTCAGCAAGACCGAATACACACAGCCTGCTCTGTACACAGTCGGCGCACTGATGTACTTGGCTCAAGCCCGCAAAGGTCATGCCGACGGCGTGAGATATCTTGCAGGTCATTCTTTGGGAGAGTATTGCGCGCTCTTCGCTGCCGGGGCCTTCGATTTTTCGACCGGCCTTAAACTGGTCCAACGCCGGGGCCAGCTAATGAGCCAGGCTCCGAAGGGGGCGATGGTGGCAATTATCGGATTGAGCGTTGAGAGGGTGCGCGACCTTTTACTAACATCCAACCTGGAGGCGGTCGATCTTGCCAACATCAACTCTGGCGATCAGATCATCCTCTCCGGTCTTTACGATGACATCCATTCGAGTGAGACGAGATTGATCTTCGAACAGGCCGGGGCCAGGTACATCCCGCTGGACGTGAGCGCCGCATTCCATTCGCGCTACATGACGGAGGTTGAGCGACAATTCTCCGACTATCTCGCTGGCTTCGAACTGCGTCCCCTGAAAACCGATGTGATTGCGAATGTTACAGCTCGTCCGTATCCGCGCGATGACTATGCCAGTCTGCTCAGTCAGCAAATCTCAAGTCCGGTGAAATGGTATGAAACGATTTCCTGGCTGTTGGCCCGGAACTGCCGCAACATCGAGCAGATCGGCCCCGGTGCCGTCCTGACAAAGCTGACCAGTTCGATCATGAAGACGCCGATGCCGATCGTCAACGATCCTGTGGCAGCACCGCTCAAGACACACGGCACGAACGGCACGGTCTTCATGTATGGCGGCCAGGGAACTCAATACTTCCAAATGGGGCGGCAGCTATACGACGAGAATCCTGTCTTCCGTCGACAGTTGGACGCATGCAGCGCGCTCGTCCAGCCGGAACTTGGGCAATCGCTGGTGCCGATTATGTACGATGACCGCCGCCAGATCTACGATCCGTTCAATGCGATTCTTCACACCCACCCAGCTCTCTTCAGTATAGGGTACAGTCTGACGGCAGTGATGCGCGCCGCAGGCATTGAACCGGGGGCTGTGCTGGGCTATAGCCTCGGCGAGTACATCGGGCTGACGGTGGCCGGCTGCCTATCCTGGGAGGACGGATTACGTCTGACCATGCGGCAGGCGCAAGTCCTGGCCAACGATTGTGCGCTAGGCGGCATGCTGAGTGTACTGGCGCCGCTTGCTCATTTCGACCGCTATCCGGACGTCTATCAGGGCGTTGAACTGGCTGCTGTTAACTTCGCTGAAAACTTCTGCGTTGCTGGCCCTAGGGCCGCACTGGATCGCGTGAAAACCAGCTTGAGCGAGATGGATGTTCTGTCGCTCGAGCTGCCGGTCCTGTACCCATTTCATTCGAGCCATCTCGAGTTCGTCAGGGCTAAGGTCATGGCGCTCGCCGATGGCATGGAAATGCGTCCTCCTCGTATACCTTATTACTCGTCTACTTACGGGCGTACGGTCGAAGCGCGTGATCTGCTCAACCCGGGTGAGTATATCTGGAACATCGTCCGCAAGAAGGTGGATTTTCATGCACTGATTCGGGGACTCGCATTGGGGACCTCACCGAACGTCTTTGTAGACCTGAGTGCGACGGGTTCCCTGGCCAATTTCATCAAGTACACAGAGCTTGATTCCAAGCGATATCACCATGCGATCAATCGGTTTGGAAAGGACGTGGCGAGCCTTTCCAGCTTGTTGCACGAGCTCAGACAGGACTACCATCATGCGGGCTGACCTTGTTTCTCAGGCATCGAACCAGACATCGCGGGACTTCCCCATCGATGTGGGATTTCACCATATTTTTGGGTCGATAGTGCGCACTCGACCGCATGCGATCGCCATCAGCGATGGCGATCGACACTTGAATTATGCAGACCTGGACTGGCGCAGCTCACAATTGGCGGGCTACCTAGTTGAGCGGGGCGTCGCGCTGGGTGCCCGGGTTTCGATCTTTATGAACCGTTCGGTTGATCTAGTGGTGGCGATGTTGGCCGTCGCTAAGGCGGGTGGCGCTTATGTGCCGCTCGACCCAGCATATCCGGAACAGCGGCTGCGCGACATGCTGGCGGATAGCGGCACTTTGCTGATCCTCACGCATGGCGTGCTCGAAGAAACCGCAACTGCCTTGGCGGGCGGAAGATGCGAGTGCATCGTGATCGACGCACAGTGGTCGCGGATTAGGATGAGCCCGGCCCAACCAACCACGCAAGCCTTGGTAGATGGACAATTAGCCTACGTGATCTATACGTCGGGCAGCACAGGGCAGCCCAAGGGCGTGATGATCAACCACGCTGCGCTGACCAATTTTCTGCTGTCGATGGCGGAGATGCCTGGCATGGCAGACGATGATGTGCTGCTCGCCGTGACCACGCATTGCTTCGACATTTCCGGCCTGGAGCTCTTGCTGCCGCTTGTCAGCGGAGGTCGCTGTTGGCTCTGTCCGACGCAGACAGCGGCGGACGCGCATCGGCTGATGGCGCTGATCGGTCAGGTCAAGCCGACGATGATGCAGGCCACACCTGCGACTTGGATGATGCTTTTTCAAGCGGGCTGGTCGAATGCTGAACAGGTCCGGATTCTGTGCGGTGGTGAGCCATTGTCGGATACATTGAAAAACTTCTTCGCGCAGACGCGCAGCGAGATTTGGAACATGTACGGGCCGACTGAGACGACGATTTGGTCGACCGTCGATAAGCTGGATTTTGCGCAACCCGTGTCCATCGGCCGGCCGATTGCCAATACCCGCATCTACATCATGCGGGAAGATCAGAGCTTGTGCGGCATCGACGAGCCAGGCGAGCTCTGCATCGCGGGCGCAGGGCTGGCCGAGGGTTACTTGAACAAGCCGGCGCTCACCGCCGAAAAATTCATTGCCAATCCATTTGAACCCGGCGGCCGTTTGTATCGCACGGGCGATCTCGCCTGCTGGCGTGCATGGGGTGTCATCACCCATCTTGGGCGCATCGACAACCAAGTGAAGATTCGTGGCTACCGGGTGGAAACGGGTGAGATTGAGGCGCGCCTGGACGCCTATCCGGGCATCCGCCAGTCCGTGGTGGTGGTTAAGGAGAATGCCGGGGGTGGTCAGCTAGTGGCCTACTGGGTGCCGGCGGATAGCGCCCGGCCCAGCGGCTGGTCGGGCGAGGCGCTTCGGATCTATCTCAGTGAACATTTGCCGGGCTACATGGTCCCGGCATTTTTTATTGAGCTTGAGCAGATTCCATTGACACCGAGTGGTAAGCTGGATCGGAAGGAACTGTCTCGGCGTCCAGTTTCGGCATCGAACAGTGTGCAGAGCGCCGACAGCGGTGAGGTGGTGCAATACATCATTAGCGAGTGGCACTGGTTGCTCGGGGTCGATAATATTCGCGCTGACAGTCGTTTTGTCGCTATCGGCGGTGACTCGATCACAGCGAATATGTTTATCACCAACCTCAACCGGACTTTCGGTTGCGAGCTCACGGTCGCCAGCTTGTCGCACGACGAAACGCCATCGAAGATCGCCCAGTTGGTGCTCACGCCTAGCCTACTGGCCGTCGCCGAATCTGCCGGGGGAACGGCACGCACGCGGGATACCGGGTCGGTGCACGGCGCAGATCGACATGCGCCGCCAAAAGCCGCGCGCACTGATCGAGAAAGTATGATGGAACACGCTGGCCAAGGTGGCGCGCGGGGCGTCGAACGACATGACATCGCAATCGTCGGCATGGCGGGTAAGTTTCCGCTCGCGGATACCGTTGAGGCTTTCTGGGATCATGTGGTGAACGGACGTAACTGCATTTCTGCTGCTGCGCTTGCGCGGCCGGCCCTGCTGGGTGACAACGGCGGTGCGGCGCAAGACGCGACCGACTTGGCGGCGGCATGGGGCGGATTTATGTTGGGCGTGTTTGATTTCGATCCGGCGTTTTTCCGGATTTCGCCTCGGGAAGCTGAACTGATGGATCCGCAGCAACGCCTCATGCTGACCTGCGTCTGGCATGCGCTAGAAGACGCGGGAATTGCGCCCGAGGTATTCCGGCGGCGGCGCAGCGGTGTCTTCGTCGCCGCCTCGCAGAACAACTACGCGGTCGACGCGGCGAAGCGGGCGGGGAACAAGGGCTATCTCGTCACCGGGCATGCGACGTCGATGATTCCAAACCGGATCTCGTTTTTGCTCGACTTGTTTGGCCCGAGCGAATGCGTCGAGACGACCTGTTCGTCGTCGCTGGTCGCCTTGCATCGTGCGGTCAGAGCGATCCGCTATCGAGAATGTGAACAGGCGATCGTGGGTGGTATCAATCTACTGATCTCGCCGGATTACTTCGAGAGCTACCACGCGATGGGGCTCTTGAGTTCTGACCAGGCGACCCGGACCTTCCAGTCCGAAGCCAGCGGATATGTACGTTCCGAGGCCCTGGGCATGGTCATTCTCAAGCCGCTTGAGCAGGCGATCGAGGACAATGACACCATTCATGCCGTCATTAAAGGCACCAGCGTTAATCATGGCGGGAGTGCGGCGTCGCTCACGGTGCCTAATAAACAGGGGATTGCGGCCGCGATCCGAGATGCCATTATCGACAGCGGAATCGCCGCCGAGACGATCGGCTATATCGAAGCGCATGGTACGGGATCGCTGGCTGGCGATGATATTGAAGTCGACGCCTTGCGGTCCGCGCTCGAGCCGTTGGTGGGCGATGGCTGGACGCATCAGGACTGCATGTTAAGCGGCTTGAAGCCCTCGATTGGACACTCGGAAGTTGCCTCGGGCATGGCGGCGCTCATCAAGGTCGTGTCTGCCATACGCTATGGTGTGATCCCAGGTACGCCTGGCATTCGGGAGCAGGACGTGGCCGCCCGCTGGCCCGGGATTCCTTTTCGCCTCAGTTCCGCCAATCATACCTGGCAATCGGCACGAGACCCGGATGGCAAGCCGTTGCCACGTCGGGCAGGTATCAACAGTTACGGTTTCGGCGTCAATGCGCATGTGATCGTCGAGGAATATCAGCAAGCGGATGGAGCGGCCCGCGACCTGCCCGTGGCGGCGAGCGGCGGTGCGCCGTATGTTGCCGTATTTTCAGCGCGCACACCACATGAGCTGGCGCTCGTCCTGCAGGACATGCAAGCTTTCTTGGGCCGCAATCCCAACTGTAATTTCGCGGATTTGATCCATACGCTCCAGGTCGGGCGGCAAGCGTTGGAGGTGCGACTTGCGATCGTTGCCGCAACGGTGTTCGAGCTTACCAGCAAACTTGAACAGGCGACGCGGATGTTGGCCGCAGCGGAGCCAAATGCGTCTAGCGTAGCCCACAGCCTTGGCGACGTGTTTTATTCGGGCGTACCGCTGGGCGAAGCGGGATCGCACGGCAGCTACGCCGTGGCGGATCTTGATGCAAACCCGGCAGCGCTCGCCAAAGCCTGGACCTCTGGGGGCCGGGTGCGTTGGGCTGGCATTGGCGGTATTTATAGGCGTTTACCCTTGCCGAAATATCCGTTTCAGCATAAGGAATACTGTGCCGGGCGCAGTGTGACGAACACGGCGAGGCGGAAGCGGATCTGTGTCGTTGGTGCCGGGCCTGGCGGCCTCGTCATGGCGAAATCGCTGTTGGAGGAGAACCACGAGCCGATCGTCTACGAAAGCCAGCAATCGCTCGGCGGCGTTTGGAACCTCTCACGGGACAAGGTGGTTGGCACCTATTCGACCACCCGCTTTCAGAACTCGAAGGACACAAGTTTCTTTTCGGATTTCTATCCCGGTGATATGGAGGACATGTTCCCGAGCGTTCACGACGTGCGCTCTTATCTCGAAGCGTATGCGGATCGTTTCGATTTGAAACGCCATATTCACTGTGGGTCCAGGGTGACCTCAGTGAGGGAAGTCGGTCAGCGGTGGCAGGTCGAGATCGAGACGGGTGATCAGCGCCGTATTGAGGAATTCGACGGCGTTGCCCTTTGCCACGGGCGCTATCAGATTCCGCGTCGGCTTGAAATCGAGGGGCTCGACACGCTCAAGGGCCAACTGCTCCATGCCGGACAGTACTTCGATAATTCGCCGTTCGTGGGCAAGCGTGTCCTCGTCATCGGTAGCGGCGTCAGTGGTATGGACATTGCCACCGAGGCGAGTAAGGTCGCGGACGCGGTGTACTGGAGCATCCGCTCGCGCAAATTCATCCTGCCGAGAATGGTGGGCTTTTTGCCTAACGATTTTGTGTCGCCCGTCAATTTGCTGCTTGATCAGCGCCTGCGTGGACAGCGCTATCTCGACCGACTCGAGTTGTCGGTGCCGGTCTTTAACGAGGCATTCGAGCGTAGCGGGCTGCGCCCCAGCCTGGACGAGCTGCTCCGGCATCCGTTCATTCACATCAACGACGAGGTGGTCGAGCTGGTTGCGGCTGGCCGGATCAAGACCGTGTTTGGCCAGGTCGACAGATTCGACGGCAATGCCTGTTTTCACCGCGGCGACGATGTCGCGATCGAGGATATCGACGTGGTGGTGGAGTGCAGTGGCTATCGCACCGATGCTCTGTGGCATTACTTGGAAGGGGTTGACGCGCAGCGCGATTTCGCGATGGGGCTGTTCTACCGGAGCAATCCGATGTTGGTCAACCAGTATGGGCTGCAGGAAATCGGTGTGGTCGGTACTTTTCCCTATCTCGAGATGGCGGCGCGCTGGTATGCGCAGATCGTGTCGGGCAACTACACACTGAGCGCTGAAGAGCTAGCGCTGGCTGCTGACACGCGCCAGATTGTCATGGGTCCGCTCGCCAGCATCGTGATCGGTATGAAGCTTGGCCTGGTGCCGGATCCATGCGTCCAGTTCAAAGAGTTTTGGGCGCTGCTCAACACGCCGAGTTTCCCGGCGCAGTTCCGCTTGCGAGGCCGCCACGCCAACCCGGATGCGCCGATGATTGTTGACACCTGCCGTCAGCGCTCGTTTGTCCACGGCGAAGCGCAGGACCCCGAAATCAGGCGGCTCAAATTCCGGCTGTTGGCCGGACTCGGAGTCGAGACCTTGCGGCAGCTGTTGCGTCAGCAACAGATTACTGAGCTCGAGTATGCCGAAGCGCTTAAGCATCTCGCCGAACCTTTAATCATCGACTGGCAGAGCCAGTTCCTGACGCCGTATTCTGATGAGATAGGGGCTCAGGATACCCAGTCCGCGCCCGGCGACAGTCTGATGGATGACAACCATGGCGAATATCTGAGGCTAATTAAGATGCTCAAGGAAAGGACGATGGACGGAGATGACTTCTTGTTGGAACTCAAAGCATTATCGAGGGTGCTATGAAAATTGATGTGAACGATTTTGTCAAGAGCGTGCGTGACGGAGCAATCACTGAAGCGAAAGCGGTCGAGGTCATTCGTGATTTGCATCGTGCGATGCAGTCATTCGAGGCCGAGGTCGGTACCTCCAAGTCGCAGATTCTTGCCGAGTTGACGGGCTTTCTTTGTGACACGATTGGCTGCACTGCGCAGGAGGTCGAGCCGGAGCGTGGTCTTGCGTACTATGGTTTCAATTCCATTTCGCTCACTGAATTTTCGCGGCGGATTGCGGATCGCTACGTGTTAAAACTGGCGCCTTCCGCGTTCCTTGAGCATCCTTCGCTTGCCGCCTTGAGCGCTTACCTCGCTGCGAAGCTGCCGCCTGAAGCCGGAGCTCCGGCACCGGCGCAAGCCATCAAGGCTGATATCACGACTCGGCTGGCAGCGGTCTCGCTCGACGCGCCCGCTGTGCGCAAGGGTGCTAACCGGGAGGGTGCCGCGTTCCTGGGGCAGGGCGTGCTCAAGCGCGCCGATGACATCGCGATCGTCGGCATCGGCGCGCGTCTGCCCAAGTCCGCTAGTCTGTCGGATTTCTGGCGCAAGCTGGTGGCCGACGAACCGTTTATTTCAGAGGTGCCAGCCGACCGCTGGGACTGGCAGGCCGTCTTTGGTGACCCGGCAGTCGCCAACAAGACGGACTGCTATCATGGCGCGTTCATCGACGACGTCAAGAGTTTCGATGCGATGCATTTCAATATCGCGCCAAACGAAGCTGCGCTGATCGATCCGCAACATAGGCTGGTCCTGCAAGCCGTATGGGAAACCTTGGAATCCGCCGGTTATACCACGGCGCAACTGAAGCAAAAAAGGGTCGGTGTGTTCTTTGGCATCGAACGACAGGACTATGCAGAGCTGATCCGTGCGGGCGGCATTGAGATCGACGGCTACCTCAATACCGGCAACGCGTCTGGCATGCTGGTCAACCGGATTGCGCATTTCTTTGACTGGCGTGGGCCCGTGTCTACTGTCGACGCGGCCTGCGCGAGTTCCTTCGTGGCCATCGACGAGGCCGTGACCGCGCTCCGCACCGGGCGGGCGGAGTTGGCGATCGCCGGCGGGGTTAACCTGTTGTTGACATCGGATGCCAACATCTACAATCGCAAGCTCGGATTGTTTACGGGCGAGGGCACGATCCGGCCATTCGACAAGCAGGCCGACGGCCACGTCTTCAGCGACGGCATTGGCGTTGTAATGCTCAAGCCTCTGTCAGCCGCCAAGCGGGATAACGACACGATTCACGGTGTCATCAAGGGCCTATCGGTACGCCATGGCGGCAGGAGTATGTATCTTACAATGCCCAATATCGGGATCCATCGCGAAACCATCGCGGAGGCGCTCGAGCAGGCGGGTCTGACAGCGGAGGCGATCGACTACATCGAAGCCCAGGGCACGGCCAATCCGCTGGCGGACGACATTGAATTACACGCCTTTCACGACATCTTTCGTGACCGCCGGGCGGGCAAGCCCAAGCTCGGCACGCTCAAGGGACAACTGGGTCATTTTTCGGGAGCCTCAGGCGTTATCTCGCTGCTCAAGGTGATCCTATCTTTGCAGACGAATACCCTGATCAAGATCGCTAACCTGAAGGAACTCAACTGGGCGGCGGACGAGGGAGCCTTCGCTTGCGAACCCCTGCAGGAAACGGACGAGTGGCGGCCAAAGATGCGCGACGGCGAACGGCTGCCGCGCCATGTGGGTATCCACAACTTCGGCTTCGGGGGTGTGACAGGGCATTTGGTGCTGGCCGAATACATTGATGCGAGACCTGCTGCGCTGCGGGACACGGTATTCGATGAGCAGGTTATCGTTCTGTCGGCGCGCACGGCGGACCAGCTTGACCAGCTCGTAAGACGACTGTTGGAGTTTCTGGCGAGGCAGGATTGGCAGTTACAAGGTGTGCTGACCTACACGCTCGACGACATCGCCTATACCCTGCAGACGGGACGCGATGATTGGGACCATCGTGCGGTCGTGTTTGCCGATTCGCTGTCAAGCCTGGCGACGAATCTCGCGCGCTATCTCGAAGGCCCGGAGGATTCGCGCGCGTTCCTCAAGCGCGAGGCAGAAGCCGGTAAGGACGTGCGTCAACTATTCGAGAATCCGGAAATGCAGTCGGCCATGCGGCACTGGCTCGAGACCCGCAATTTGCGCAGCCTCGCCCGGGTCTGGGCGGTTGGTGTGAAGGTGGACTGGGCCAGTCTGTACGCAGGTGTGCCGCTGCCCAAGAAGGTTGGGTTGCCGACCTATCCATTCGCGCAGAGACAGCTTTGGATTCCCGCCCGGGCAGCGGGCCATAAACCCGTCGCACGGGACCAGGGCGCTGCGCTGGAGGCGGCCGCGGCCGCGCCGTCTCGCGTGGAGACGATGCCGGCGCAACTGAACGGCATGATTCCGACGCTCAATGGTACTGGCGCAATGACCCCACGACTCCTTGCCTGCTCGGAGGCCTTCGTTGAATACGCGGCATTAGCGGGCGGCGAAGTGATGGACATGGGCTGCGCGTACGGTGTGGCGACGATTGCGGCCCTCGAGCACGGCGCGCAGCGGGTGCTGGCGGTGGATATCGACGCGCGGCACCTGTCGATTCTGTCCGACCAGCTGTCGCCGTCGCTGCGGGGCCGTCTCGCGACCAGATGTGGCAGCTTGCCAGAAATGGATTGCCCAGAGAACCACTTTACCGCTATCCATGCGGCCCGAGTGCTGCATTTCCTCCCGCCGGACGCGTTTCGGGAATCGATCCATAAGGTGGCGCGCTGGCTCGCGCCAGGCGGCAAGCTATTTATAACCTGTGACAGCCCTTACTTTCCGCACTGGTCTGCGCGCGTGCCAGACTACGAACGGCTCGCGGCGGAGGGTGAGGCGTGGCCAGGTTACATCGCCGATCTCTGCGCGTATTTCCAGCAGCGCGCCGAGGCCGGCGGCGGCCATGCCATGGATATAGGAGAGCATGCTACGACCATGCTCAGTGGCACGGATCTCATTAATCTCATTGACCCGGACACGCTGGTCAGGGAGTGCGAGCTGGCCGGGCTTGAGGTGGAAGAAGTAGGCTTTGAAGGTCTCGCGATCGATGATGACGAGATGGCGTTAAGTGGCACCGAGCATACGAGTATTGTGGCAGTAAAACCCGTGCATTAATGAATCAGATTGTAAAGACTAACGAAAGAGAAATTTACGAAGGGGAATTAGATGCCTGTCAGCCAGGACTCTCAATCAATCGTAGCCGTCATTCGCGATCTGTTAGCAGACGCGCTCGGTGTGCCAGCGGCGGAGATCAGCGAACACAAGACATTCTTTGAACTCGGCTTGACCTCGCGTATCGGCGTGATATGGATGGCGCGCGTTAATGAAGCCTACGGTTTGATCATGCCAGCGGTGAGGGCCTATAGCTACCCGACCCTCGACAAGCTCGCTGGGCGGATACGGGAAGAGCTCACCGCGCAAGCGGCGGGTGCGACCTCAGCCACTAAAGCTCCCATGAGGTTCGGCAGGCGAGGTAAATCCGCTAGGCCTGCGTTAGCCTCGACAACGGGTGACGGCGTGAACGTGGGGCCTAAGCTCCGCGTTACTCCTTTCCTTAAGACGAAGGCCCCTGACAGCAACCGGTCCGTGATGGCCGGCAGTGATCCTGCGTCTGCGACGCAGTTGAACCCGCGTGTCGCGCAAAACATGAGCGTCAAGCACGACCAGACAGCGATCGCAATCGTCGGTTTATCGGGGCGTTTTCCGCGGGCCAGGAACACCACGGAATTTTGGCAAGCAATCATCGAAGGACGGGATTGCATCAGTCACGTGTCGCGCAAGTACTGGAACATGTCCGTCGCCTACAGCCCGCTCCGCCAGCCAGACCGAGCCTATTCCGACTGGCTTGGAGCACTCGACGACATCGACCAGTTCGATCCGCTCTTCTTCAGTATTTCCCCGGCTGATGCGAACTGCATGGATCCGCAGCAACGGCTGTTTCTGCAAGAGGCTTGGCATTGCCTCGAAGATGCGGGCTACCGTCCCGACACGCTAGCGGGCAGCAAGTGCGGTGTGTTCGTCGGCTGCGGTACCTATGGCCAAAGCCAGAACGGCAATGATCTGAGTGCGGCGGGGTTTCTGGGCGCGAGCCCGTCGATTCTTGCCGCGCGTATCGCTTACTTGCTCGATCTGCGCGGCCCATGTCTGACCATCGATACCGCCTGTTCTGCGTCGCTCGTCGCGATCGCGCAAGCCTGCGATAGCCTAGTGCTGGGCAGCAGCGACCTGGCCCTGGCGGGGGGGGTGTCGGTGATGGTAGACCCGTCAATTCACATCATGGCGAGCCAAGCCGGCATGCTGTCGCCCGACGGCCGCTGCTTCAGCTTCGATCAGCGCGCCAACGGCTTTGTGCCGGGCGAGGGCATCGGGGTGGTAGCGCTCAAGCGCGTTGCTGATGCGCTGCGCGACAATGATCACATCTACGGTACGCTGATTGGCTGGGGTGTCAACCAGGACGGCAAGACCAATGGCATCACGGCACCGAGCCAGACATCGCAACGCGATCTGCAGGAGGCCGTGTTCCGCAAGTTTGCGATTGATCCGCGTTCGATCGGGCTGGTGGAGGCACATGGTTCTGGCACTAAGCTGGGCGATCCGATCGAAGTGGCTGCGCTCATTGACGCCTTTCGTCCGTTCACCGCCGACGTTGGCTATTGCGCGCTCGGTTCGGTGAAGAGCAACATGGGACATCTGTTGGCCGCTGCCGGTGTCGCGGGCTTCTTGAAGGCGCTGCTGGCGCTCAAGCACCGCACCTTGCCGCCGACGATCCATTTTGAGACGCTCAACGAGCACATTGCGCTTGATGACTCGCCATTTTTTATCAATACGGTTGCGCAAGACTGGCCGGCAGGCCCAGACGCTCGGCGCGCTGCTGTCAGTTCGTTTGGTTTTAGCGGCACCAATGCCTACGTCGTGCTGGAGGAGTATCCGGCCACCCCGCGTTCAGTCATGGCCAGCACGCCCGAAGTCGTCGTGCTGTCCGCCCAGAATGAAGAGCGTCTATGCGCTTACGCCGAAGCGCTATTGGCCGCCATTCGTCGTCCTGCGAGCGAGGGTGAGCGGCTACGCATTGACGATATCGCCTATACGCTGCAAGTCGGTCGGATGACGTTTGGACAGCGTCTGGCGATTGTGGCGGCGTCGCTCGACGAGCTGTCGTCCGGGCTCATGGCATTCTTAAAAGGACAGGCGAACAGTGCGACGGTGTTCCACGGCTGCTCGGCGCGGGACGGCACTATGCTGATCGGGAAGGACGATATTCCGGTGCTGGTCGATCGCTGGCTGGCAGGTGGCAAGCTCGAAGCAGTGGCGAGATGCTGGGTCCAATACGGCTTTGATTGGTGCAACCATCAAGCGTGGCGCAAGGACGCCGCGCGCCGGATCAGCCTGCCGACCTATCCGTTCGAGCCGCGCCTGTGCGATATGCCGGTTTTCCAGCCCGCCAGGCGGCGCGACGAGCATAGCGCTATCTCGCCGTTGCTTCAGTCAAATCTCTCCACCTTTGACCATGTCGTGTTTAGCTCTACGTTTAACGGCAGCGAGTTTTATTTTGCTGACCATGTCATCGCGGGACACAAGATCTTGCCTGGGGTTGCCTATCTCGACATGGCCTGCGCTGCTGGCTGTGTGGCGAGTGGTGAGCGAGTCGCGGGCCTGAAGAACATCGTCTGGTTAAGACCGTTCCAGGTGGATACGGCACCAGCGACGCTGGTGATCCGCCTCGAGCGGAAGAATGGGCGGACCGGCTTTAGCATCTACGAGCGTTCTGACGGGGCGGAGCAACTGTGTGCGCAGGGCGAGTTGGTGTTGGGCGCGACTCCGCCCCTCGAGCGGCATGCGCCGGACGCGCGCTTGACCGGTGCAGCGCTGCTCGACCGACAGGAGAGCTGCTACCAGCGGTTTAAGGCGCAGGGTTTCGCCTATGGTCCTACCTTTCGTGGCATCCGCACGCTCCATCAAAGCGGACGTGACATCATCGCGTACATTGAACGGCCCGGCGATGACAGAGCTGAGGCCGACGTGCAGGGGAACGCTACGTTGGCAGGTCATTACCGGCTTCTCGACGGCTTTGTGCTGCATCCTGGCTTGCTCGATAGCGCTTTCCAACCTTGTATTCGCTTTTGCGAGGAGCAGGACCCAAGCCGCACCTACATCCCGTACGCGCTTGCCGAGATCACTGTGTTCGACGGCTTGCCCGCGCGCTTTTACAGCATCGCCACGCTCAAGCATATCGACGACGAGAACGCGCATTTCTCCATCGTGATGGTCGACGAGTCGGGCAAACTGCTGGTCCGAGTAGACGACCTGATGCTTCGGCCCATCAAGACTGACCGTGGCGCACAGGCGGCGGCTGATGTCCCTTTCCATCTCTACCGGTTGGACTGGGCTGAAGCCCCGTCTAACGTTGCGGCGGTAGCCGCGCTGCCCGATGAGCTGCGGCTCGTGTTCTTACCAGCAGGCGTGTCGCGAGATGGGATCACCCGGGAACACGATATTGTAGTGTATCCGGGAAGCAGATTTCGCGCAGCGGGCGAGCGCTGCTACGAGATCGCTCCGCAATCCGCCGCTGATTATGCGCGGCTTTGGAACGAGGTCACGCAGCCGGGACAGCTGCTGACGACTGCGCACTGTTGGGCGCTGGCCGATGATCCCGCTGACGCAGGCAGGGTGGCCGTTGCGGATCAACTGGCGCGCAGTCTCTATTCTCTCATGCAGATCGGCCAGCAGTTTGTTCGGCAGCGCGCGTTCAAGCAGAGCCGGCTTTTTTACTTTCATGCCCACGCGAGTGGCAACGCGGTGCCCGCCTATTTAGCGATGGGTGGACTGCTGCGCAGCCTCGCGGCCGAACAACCTGAACTGTTAGTTCGCTCGATTGGCTATGAGGCAATGGGCGCGCACGCGCTCGCGAACGTCGGCGCGCTGTTGCAGCGTGAACTCGTGATTCCTCACCATCCGGGCGAGGCGGTTGAGATCCGTTATGCCAAGGATCGGCGCTTCGTCTTGACTGCAAAATGTGTGACCAACGCTGCGACGGAGCCGGCTGATGCAGCGCCGACGGCGAGCGGTGGCAGTCCGGTCAGTGTAAGCGGCTTGCGCACCGGCGGCACTTATCTGATTTCGGGCGGGGCGGGTGGCCTCGGGCTGTTGCTGGCTGAGATGCTGGTGCGACGTTACGATGCGCAGGTCGTGCTCGCTGGCAGAACCCCGTTTGCACGGCTGCCGGAGCAAACGCGGGCAAGAATCCTCGCGTTAGAAGAAACGCGTGCGCACTACGTGGTGGCGGATATTACCCGCGCGGATAGCGTCGCTGCGCTGGTCGACACCGTCAAGGCGCGCTGCCAGCGCATCAATGGCGTGTTCCACTGTGCTGGTGCGATGGCGAATGCCGCCGTGGTCGACAAGACGGCAGCAGCGATCGCGCAGATCGTCGAGCCAAAGGTGCTGGGCGCAATCCTACTCGACCAGGCGACGCAGCATGAAGCGCTCGACATGTTTGTGCTCTATTCGTCAATCGCGTCGGTCATGCGGTTCGCCGGCCAGACCGACTACGCGTATGCCAATCGCTTTCTCGACGGCTTCGCTGCACAGCGCCAGTCGCTGGTGCGCGCCGGTCTACGCCACGGGCGAACGCTGGCCATCAACTGGACGCTTTGGCGCGACGGCGGGATGGAGCTTGATGAGTCGAAAGTGCGTTATCTCGAACGTGGCCACGGCCTAGTGCCGCTTGATGCCGAAACGGGGTTGGACGCGCTCGAGGCCTGCCTCTCAAGCATCGATGATACGAAATCCGACCAACTGGTCGTGGTTCGAGGACGCGCCGCAACGATCGAGGCAAACTGGCCGGAATGCCTGACCCACAGAGTGGCTGTGCCGCCACTGATCGACCGGCCTGCTGCAGCGGCCAGCAAAACGAATACGGTGGTTGAAGGGGCGGGTGGTGTGAGGGGCAGGGTGCTCGCCGAACTGGCCGCACTCCTCAAGCTGGAGCCAGCCGATATTGATCCGGATGAGAACCTGATGCGGTATGGTCTCGACTCCATCAACGCGATGATGTTGATTAACAAGATCAACGACTCCTTCGATGTATCGGTGCAGCCGGCGACTTTGTTAAGGCATCCGACGCTGAGCGAGTTTGCCGCCCATTTCGAGGCGGATTACCTGCCCGCACGGACCGCCGCCGAGCGCGACAGGCTGGCCGAAAATTCAGCGACGTTCGCTACCGATGAGCCTACTGCTGTGCTCGCACCCAGTTTCCGTCCGCCGTCAGATGCGGCGCCTTCGATTGCCGTTGCGCCGCTGCCAGCAAAAGGTGAAGCTTACCCGGATCCCTATCTTAATCCATTCGCCGTGCTACCGAATGATGAGACAGCTGCCGGTGCCTGGCCAATGACATGCGGTCAACATGCGCTGTGGTTTCTCCACCAATTCAACGAGACGAGCTCGGCTTACCACATCGCGGTGGCTTTCCGCGTGCGTTCGCCGCTCGATGTGCGGGCGCTAGAGCAGAGCTATGCCGGCCTGATGCGGCGTCATCCGGCGTTGCGCGCTCGCTTCCACGAAGAGGAGGGGCGTCCGGTGCAGAGCGTGCGGACAC
The DNA here is from genome assembly GCF_020023735.2 of Mycoavidus sp. HKI. Lineage (NCBI taxonomy): Bacteria > Pseudomonadati > Pseudomonadota > Betaproteobacteria > Burkholderiales > Burkholderiaceae > Mycoavidus > Mycoavidus sp. HKI. The sequence continues at coordinate 51,547 of NZ_CP076444.2, read as the reverse complement.
AGCTCGAGCCGGATTTCCGCCACCTTGATTGCGCGGGGCAGACCCTGCAACAGGTGTTAGAGGCGATGCAGGAAGCGCACCGCCGGCCGTTTGACTTGACGCGGGATGCATTGAGCCGGATGCGCCTGTTCGTCCTCGGCGAGCGTGACGCCTTCGTGCTTTGGACGGTACACCATCTTGTCTCCGATGCTTGGAGCCAATGGGTGTTGCTGGAGGAGCTGCTCGCCAGTTACGGCGCGCTGTGCCGTGGCCAGACGCCGGCCCTCGCCGAGTTGCCGCGCACGTTTGCCGACTTTGCGCACGAAGAGGCGCGCTTTCTAAAGTCGGAGGCAGGGGGGCAGCAATTGGCGTTCTGGCAACGCCAACTGGACGGCGAGATTCCGCTCTTGAATTTGCCGACCGATTATCCGCGCCCAGCGGTCCAGACCTTCAACGGTGCGTCTATTCCCGTCGTTTGCAACGCGACCCTCAGCAATGCGCTCAAGCAATTCGCGCGGCAGCAGGGGGTGACGCCCTTTACCACTTTGCTGGCGGCGTATCAATGCTTACTAGGACGGTATTCTGGCGACCGCAAGATCTGGGTCGGCTCGCCTGTTTCCGGCCGCATCGACGAGCGCTACACGGATCTGGTCGGCTATTTTATTAACTCGGTCGTGCTGACGGCAGACTTGGGCGAGAACCCGGCGTTTGATGTTTTCTTGCAACAGCAGCAACGGGTGGTCCTGGATGCGCTTGAAAATCAGCGCACGCCGTTTTCGATTTTGGTCCAACATCTCAATCCCAGCAGGGAAGGCGGGCGGGCACCGCTGTTCCAGGCCGAGTTTGTCTATCAGAAGGCACACAATACGGGCGAGTTGGTCCGCATCTTGTCGCCCGAAGCGGCGCTCGCGATCCGCCACCAAGACTTACAACTGGAGTCGGTCGCGTTTGCCCAGCAGGAAGGACAGACGGACATCTGCCTCGAAATGACGGAGATCGACGAACGCTACGTCGGTGTGCTCAAGTTTAATTCGGACCTGTTCGCGCCGGCCACGATGACGCGGATACGCGATAGTTTTGTCACTTTGTTGGCGGGCTGTATCGAGCATCCGCAAACGCCTGTGCGCGCATTGCCGATCGTGTCGGCACAAGACTTCAGCGGCGGCACGCTGCATCTTGAAGGGCCCTTTATCCCCCCTTCTGGCCTGACCGTGACGCAGCTTTTTGAGCGTCAGACCGGACAGCTTGCCAATGCGCATGCCGTGGTCGACAGCGTGAGGACCTGGACCTATGCAGAGCTCAACGAGCGGGCCAATCGCCTCGCTCGGCATCTCCGTGCGCGCGGGCTGGCGTTGGGGCAGCGGGTGGGGATTTGCATGCAGCGCTCCGCCGACGTGATTGCGACGCTCTTGGCCGTGCTGAAGGCGGGCGGAACCTATGTCCCAATGGACCCGATGTTTCCAGTCGATCGGCTGCAACTGATGCTCGACGACGCGGTACCCGCGTTTGTCGTCACGGACCAGGCGAGCTCGCTGCCGGTGGGCTTGCGCTTCGACCGTGCGTCGCTGATCGATCTCGCTGCCGAGGCGGACGGAATCTCACGCCGTCACGGCGGGAATCTGTCTGCGCCGGGCGACATGGATGATATTGCTTATGTGATTTATACCTCCGGCTCGACCGGGCGCCCCAAAGGCATCCAGATTTCGCACCGCGCGCTGAGCAATTTTTTGCAGTCGATGCGTGACAAGCCGGGCATTTTGGAGCAAGACAGGCTGCTCGCGGTGACCACCATTTCCTTCGACATCGCCGGCCTCGAGATATACCTGCCGCTGATTACCGGTGCGACCGTGGTGCTGGCCTCGCGTGAGGACGCGATGGACGGGTTTGCCTTGCAACGGCTGCTGCGGGATCATCAAATCACGATGATGCAAGCCACCCCGACCACCTGGCAGATGTTGCTCGAGTCCGGCTGGGAGGGCGAGCCGGGGCTCACCATCCTGTGTGGTGGCGAACCTTTATCACGCGTCCTCGCGTTGCGCCTCTTGCGCTGTAGCACGCACGTGTGGAATCTCTACGGGCCGACCGAAACCACCATTTGGTCCTGCATCGCTAGAGTCGTCGCTGACGGCGACCATGCGATCGAGCCAATCGGCGAACCGATTGCCAACACCAGTATCTATATCCTCGATGATGAACTCAAGCCGGTGCCGAACGGGATGATCGGCGAGCTATGCATCGGCGGCGACGGCGTGGCGGTGGGCTATCTCAACCGCCCCGAGTTGAACGCGGAGAAATTCGTCAGGACCGGTGCAGGCCTGTTGTACCGTAGCGGGGACCAGGCTAGGCTAATGTCCGATGGACAGCTGGTGTTTCACGGGCGAGCAGACAATCAGCTCAAGATTCGTGGTTTCCGCGTCGAGGCGGGCGAGATCGAGCACGTGATTCGTGCCGACCAGCGGATTGCCGATTGCGTTGTCACCGTCTGCAATCGTTCGGTCGACGGCAGTTTGGAACACGTCCTGACCGCCTATCTGGTGCTGGTGAATAAAACGCCACTGACCGATGCGCTGCGCTCCGAGCTGCGAGAGCGTCTGGCTCGAGCCTTGCCGGCCTATATGGTGCCGTCGATCTTCATGGCGCTCGACGCGTTGCCGCTGACGCCGAACAACAAGGTTGACCGCAAGGCCTTGCCGCAACCCGACGTGCCGGTGGCGGCTGCCCCGGCGCGAAGGCAGAACACGACGGCACCTGGCGACACCCGCCTCGCCAAAATTTGGGGGGATGTCCTGCAACTCGATCAGGTCGCGCACGACTGCCATTTCTTCCACTCCGGCGGCACCTCGTTCACAGCATCGCGGCTGATGTACCTGCTGCGGCGCGATATGGAGCTGGTGGTTCCGGTCAGCTTGCTGTTTGAGCATCCAACGCTGAACGCGTTTTCCAACCAAGTTCGCACGCTGGCTAACGCGACCACCTTGCAAACGGCTACGCAGGGTGTCGCATCTGCGCCTGAAGAGTACGCTGAGTGCATAACGTCCGACACCAGCGACCCGTTACTCGATATTCTCATGCGCGTCCAGCGCGCAGAACTCAGCATTGATCATGCCAACCGCCTAATTGAAGAGTTTCTGTGAATATGTCTATTACTACCGATATCCTACGTCTCATTCAAGATGGTCACCTTTCGCCCGCACAGGGGCGGGATTTGCTTAATTTGTTGGTCGGCAGCAAGGCGCAAGCGTCCCGCCCGGCCCACGACCCAACCGGCTGGGCGGACATCGCGATCGTCGGCATGGCGGGACGTTTCCCCGGCGCGAACGACACCGATGCGTTCTGGGATAATCTAAGCGCCGGGCGCAACAGCGTTATTCCGATCCCGCCGGCGCGTTGGGACAGTGCGGGCTTTTACGATCCGGATCGGACCATCGCCGATAAGAGCTACAGCAAGTGGGCGGGCCTGCTCGACGACATCACGGGTTTTGATGCGGACTTTTTCAATATCAGCCCGCGCGAGGCGCTCCTGATGGATCCGCAGCAGCGCTTGTTCCTACAAGAATCCTGGTGTGCGATCGAACATGCGGGCTATGCGCCGGACAGCTGGGCCAACGTGAAGTGTGGTGCCTTCGTCGGCTGCGTCACGGGCGATTACCTGACGCACCTGCGTGACACATTAGTGCCGACCGACGCTTACAGCCTCACTGGCAACACCGCTTCGATCCTGGCTGGCCGGCTCTCCTACTTCCTCAACCTGAAAGGCCCAGCTGTTGCGGTCGACACGGCATGTTCGTCGTCGCTGGTGGCGGTGCACATGGCGGCTGAAAGTCTCTCGAGCGGTACCTGCGATGTAGCGCTGGCGGGCGGAGTGATGCTGTTCAGTACCCCAGCATTGTTCGTCCAGGCATCGCGGCTCGGTATGTTGTCGCCGGATGGCCAATGTAAAACTTTCGACGATCACGCCAACGGTATCGTGTTATCCGAGAGCGTTGGTGTCGTGGTGCTTAAACGCCTATCTGATGCACAACGCGACGGCGACACGATTCACGCGGTGATCCGCGGTTCGGGCATTAACCAAGATGGTAAGACGCCGGGCATCACCGTGCCGAGCGCGTATGCGCAGGCGGCGCTGATCGCCGAGGTGCAGGCGCGCGCGGGCGTTCATCCCGAAACAGTCGGCTACATCGAAGCGCACGGCACGGGCACGCGACTGGGCGACCCGATCGAACTCGAGGCGCTGACGGCCGTGTTTCGCGAGCAGACGGCGAAAAAGCAGTTCTGCGCGATCGGCTCGGTCAAAACCAATATCGGTCATGCGCAAATCGCCGCCGGTATTACCGCATTGATCAAGACGGTTTTGTGCCTGAGTCGTAAGACCTTGCCACCGTCCTTGCATCTTCAGCAGCCCAATCAGCTGATCGATTTCGCCAACAGTCCGTTTCATACCATCCCGTCGTTGCAGCGGTGGGCAGCGCCGACTGCCCATCCGCGCCGCGCGGGTGTAACCGCGTTGGGGTTCAGTGGCACCAACGCCCACCTGGTGTTGGAAGAGTATGTCGATGACCGGCGCGCACCTCGCACGTCGGCGAGCGCGGCCGGCCAGGTGCTGGTCCTCTCCGCGCGCACGCCGGAGCGGCTACGGGCCTATGCCGAGCGTTGGTGCAGATGGCTGCGGACGGCGCCTGAGCTGCCCAGCTTCGCTGACCTAGTCTACACGCTGCAGGTCGGGCGTAGCGCGATGAATGCGCGCCTTGCGCTCATCTGTAGCACGTTAGATGAGATCGAGATCGGCTTGCAGCGCTTCCTAGACGGGGAGCGCGACGAGGCGCTCTTCGTGGGCCGCGAGCAAGCCTCTCAGCTATCGTCTGCGGAGTTGGAGCAAGCACCGCTGCGGCCGGGAACATGCGATGATGCTGTGCGCCTCGCCCGCGCCTGGGTGGCAGACATGAGCGTGGACTGGGCTGCTTACCATCAGGCGGGCACGGTACGGCGGGTACCGGTACCGAGCTATCCTTTCGCCGACGAACGGTACTGGCCCGCCAGTAAGCCCTCGCATTTGGCACACACCGGTCAGCCCGCGGGCGAACCATCGCTACACGAGAGCCAGGGCCAGCTGCATCCGATTCTCGCTACCGATCTGTCGACAACGGACCGGCCACGCTTTGGCTATCGTTTTACCCGCGAGGATGTTTACCTAAAAGACCACATTGTGGACGGCGCCCCCACTTTGTTGGGCGTCTCGCACCTGGAAATGGCGGTTGCGGCCGAAGTCTTGTCGCGCCATGCACGTGCCGCCAGCCACGCGGCCCCGGCGGGGCAGCTCACGCAGATTCGTGGCGTTGCGTGGCGGAGACCCGTAATCGTGATCGACCAGCCGAAGTTTGTGCAAATCGAACTTGAGTCGATTGCATCGGGTTTGGCCTATCGCGTCGGTGGTCGTGACGAAGCGGGCAAGGATCAACTCTATTCGCAGGGCCGCCTGCGCTTTGTGCCGGCTCCGGCACAAAGGCCGGTGGCGGATCTGCGCGCGATCAAGGCACGCTGTGCAACGGTTTGGCCGGCGGCTGATTGCTATCGCGTTTTTGATCGTAACGAACTGATCTATGGGCCAGGTTTGCGCACCCTGGAAACGCTGTATTGGAACGAGTCCGAATCACTCGCTAGACTGATCTTGCCGACTGCGCTGCGCCATGATCTCGGCGCTTATACGCTGCATCCGTCGCTGATGGACGGTGCCTTGCAGAGCCTGCTTGGGCTGCTGGGTGATCCGTCCGCCGACGGCAGGCTGTATATCCCGTATGCGTTGAACGAGATCACCGTTTACGCGCCGCTGACCGCGCACTGCTATGCGCATGCGCGCGTGGCAGGCAATCATGCCGCCACTGAGTTTGCGGAAAAGCGCTTTGACATCGACATCGTGGACGATGACGGATGCGTGCTGGCCGCGCTACGAGATCTTTCGTACCGGCCATACAGCCGGCGCAAGAAGAGCAGTCCGCATCTATTCGAACCGGTGTGGAGCCTAGCGGGCTTGGCCACCTCCACTGATCTGTCGGTGCGCGCGCAGACTGTCATCTTCTCGTCGCCGGTGACACCGATTGCCGAGTTCACGGCGGCGTTAGGACAAGAATTTTTGCATGTCGTGCTGGTGAACAATGGGCACCAGCCAGTCAACCATGATCGGAGCGGCCGCACAATCTACCTCGATCCTGAGTCGCGGGTCGACTGGGAGATGCTCGTGAGCCGGTTCAACCTCGGTGAGGTCCTCCAGCTGCTGTTTCTGCCCGACGCTTATCCGGACGGCGCTGACAGCCAGGGTGGCGCTTTGCTGCGATCACTCTACTTGCTGTTACAGACAATGAGGGACAAGAAAATCGAGCGCGCACGGTTGCTGTGCGTCACAGACCTGCAAGCAAGCATGGGTGGGGCACGGCAGTTGGCCATCGCTGGCTTCGCCCGTGTGCTGCGTCAAGAACAAGCGGGAATGATGTGCAGTGTCTTGGCGCTTCAAGAACCGTTGGCGGCCGAATCGGTTACCCTGATCGCGCGGGAATTGCGTGCGCCGTCGAAAGCGGGCGAAACTCTCGTGCAGTATCGGCATGGGGTCCGCCTGGTCAGGCGGATGGAACGCCTGAGCAAAGCGTTACCGTCCGCACAACCCGGCCTGTTCCGTCAGGGTGGGACTTATCTGATTACGGGGGGGGCCGGTGCGCTCGGGATGCACATTGCCGCCGAATTGCGCCGACGCTACGCCGCGCGGGTGGTGGTCTGTGGACGGTCTGCTCCCGAACGTGTGGCACATGCCATCAGCGGAGCTGAACAGCAGAATCTGCCGGGCGTGCTCCGCTATGTGCAGGCCGACGTGAGCAACGCTAATGACGTCGAACGTCTGGGCCGGATCATACGGTCGGAAGGCACGCATCTGAATGGTATTCTGCATGCCGCTGGGACCCTGCGGGACAGCCTGGTGGCCAAGCAGGACTTGGCCACCATCGAGAGCGTGGTCGGGCCCAAAGTCCGCGGCGCGATGCTCCTCGATGAGATGACGAAGTCCGAGCCGTTGGATTTCCTAATTCTGTTCTCCTCCATCTCTTCGCTCGCGGGTTCGATCGGACAGGCCAGCTATGCCTATGCGAACGAGTTTCTCGATCATTTCTCCAGCTGGCGCAATGGCTTGCGCGATGAAGGCCGGCGTGCGGGCAAGACGCTGTCGATCAACTGGCCTTACTGGCGCGACGGTGGCATGCGGATCAGCGAGCAGGGTGAAATACTAATGAAAAGCGTGATGGGGGTCGAACCGTTGTCGCTGGCGCACGGGTTTGATGTCCTGTTTGGTGTCGCGGACACCGATCCTTCTTCGCTCTGCGTGGCGGCGGGCGACTTTGACAAGATTGCCAAAGCCATCGGCGCGCCGGTCGAACGATCGGCCGCTGTCAAGAGTGCTGCCACGCCTGCATTGAACGGTGTCAACGGCGTTGCGATGCCCGCATTTCATACGGCGCTTTGCACGATGGCGGAAGATATTCTGCAGCGGCCGGCGCGGACAATTCGCCCCGAGACGTCGTTAGCCGACTACGGCTTTGATTCGATCACGTATGTAGAGTTTGCCAATTGCATTAACCGGGCCTACGACATCGACGTTACGCCAGCGCTTTTCTTTGAACACACGACGGTCGCGGCGCTGGCTTCTTTTCTTGACCAAGAACATGGCCTCACTGGACGGCAGACGGCGCCTGAGGCGAGCAATCCTGCCTCGGCATTGGCCGTCAGCGCTGCCGACAACGCGCAGGACTCAACAACGGTCCAGGCAGAGACCCGTGATCGGCTTGAAGCGACGCTCAGAGCGTTGGCGGGCGATGTGCTCAAGCGGAACTCGTCGACCTTCAATGTCACCGCCGCACTCGACAGCTACGGTTTCGATTCCATCACCTACGTGGAGCTGGCTAACAAGCTGAACCTCCGCTTTGATATCGACGTCACGCCGGCCCTGTTCTTCGAGCATAAGACTCTGAGTACGATCTGTACGTTCCTCACCGCCGACTATCGCGATGCGGTCGCGTCTGCGCTGCTGGACGTCAATCCTGAAGCGGCCGTCGTCGCGCCCGGTGGGGGCGGCAATATGTCTGGCGAAGCCGCGCCAGCACTCGAGCAGCAGTTGGATGTACCGCGCGCCCACGGCGCGCAGGATCGTTTGCAGGTCGACCAGACAGTTCGTCAGGACGGGGCCGCGACACGCGAGGCGCCGGTTGTGCTGTCTCACGTCTCGGTACCGCCGCGCGCGGCGGAGAAGGGCATTTCTAATGTGGAGCCGATCGCCATCATCGGGATGGCGGGTGTCCTGCCAGACTCTCCCGACCTTGAGCAGTTCTGGGCACATCTGGCAGCGGCGCATGACCTAATTTCCGAAGTACCCGCGGATCGTTGGAGCTGGCAGTCTTTGTACGGCGACCCGGCCGAAAGTGGTAAAACGCGGGCAAAGTGGGGCGGCTTCATCGCGGATGTTGACAAATTCGATAGCCTCTACTTCAATATCTCGCCACACGAGGCGAAGCTGATGGATCCCGCGCAGCGCATCGTGCTGGAGGTCGTGTTCAATGCGATCGGCAACGCCGGTTACGCTACCGCCGATCTGGCTGGTAGCAACACGGCGGTCTTCATGGGGGTTGGGGCGCTCGACTACCTGAACTTGCTGGTGGACTCTGGACAGGCCGTCAGCGCCTATTCGTCGACCGGCCTGTCGCATTCGGTGCTGGCTAGCCGGATCTCCTATCTGCTCGATCTTCACGGGCCGAGCCAGCCGGTCGACACCGCGTGCTCTAGTTCGTTGATCGCTCTTCATCGAGCGGTTGAGGCGATGCGGCATCACGGCTGCGAAATGGCCATTGCGGGGGGGGTCAACTTGATGCTCAGTCCTTTCCTGACGCTATCGTTTAGCGATGCGGGTATGTTGAGCAACGACGGCCGTTGTAAGACCTTCAGCCGACAGGCCAACGGCTATGTGCGCGGCGAAGGTGCGGGCGCGGTTCTGCTCAAGCCGCTCGCCAAGGCACTGAGCGACGGTGACACGATCCACGCAGTCATTCGCGCCACGGCGGAGAACCATGGCGGGCGGGCCTCGTCCCTTACGGCACCGAACCCGGTCGCGCAAGCGGCACTGCTGGTCGACGCTTACACCCGGGCGGGCATCGATCCCACTACGATTACCTACATTGAAACTCATGGTACCGGCACACCGCTTGGCGACCCGATCGAAATCAATGGGCTCAAGAGTGCCTTCGCGACGTTATCGGAGCGGCACGGCGCTTCGCAGTATGCGCATCGCTGCGGTCTTGGCTCGGTCAAAACCAACATCGGCCACCTTGAGGCTGCCGCTGGCATGGCTGGGCTGTTCAAGGTTGTGCTGTCGATGCAGCACGGCATGTTGCCGGCGACCCTGCATTTTGACGAAGTCAATCCATTCGTCAGGCTGGACGGTAGCCCGTTCTACATAGTTGACCGCCTGCAGCCCTGGGATATGCTGCGCGACCAAAATGGCAACGTGATTCCCCGCCGCGCAGGAGTGAGCAGCCTGAGTTTTTCCGGCGCTAATGCGCATGTCGTGCTAGAGGAATATATCGAGACGCGGACCCGGCCGACGCAGCACGGTGAACAACTGATACTGCTTTCGGCCAGGAACCGTGACCGGCTGATGGAGTCGGTGCGCCGCCTGGCCTCTCAGCTTGAAACCACGCCGAATCTGTCGCTTGCCGAGCTGGCTTACACGCTGCAGGTCGGCCGTGATCAACTGAACGATCGTCTTGCCATCGTGGTACCGGATAGTGCAGCATTATCCGCCTGTCTACGGGAGGTCTTGGCAGGCCGCTTATCGGTGAACGGAGTTGTTCGCCTTAGCCCCGACGTCGGCGTGACAGAGGACGAAATTTCCTCCGTCACGACTGGCGACGATGCCAATTGGCAGCAGGCGCTGGTGGCGCGCGACTTGGTCGCGCTCGCCGGCTACTGGACGGCACAGCCTAACGTAAAGATTGATTGGCGTGCGCTGCCACGCGCGTCGAACCTGCGTCGTGTGCCATTGCCCACTTATCCATTCGAGCGCATCCGTCATTGGGCAATCGAGCCCCGCGTTGAAACGGTTAAGCACCACCCGCAAGCGCTGGTTGGCATCGCCGAGCAGTGGCGGCCCGCGCCCTTGCCAGGCACCCACCAGGCCGTGACCGGCGCTAGGCCGAGCGTGCTACTTTGCTGCCTATCTGATACCGACCGGCAAACCCAGCTCGCCGAATTGGTGGCGGCACAGATGCCCTCGGTTCGCTTGCTCTTCCTATCACGATATCCCAGCACTCAAACGCAGACCAATTGTTACAGCGTGAATGTTGATCGGCCGGAGCAGCTGGCTGAGGTCTGTCAGCGCATCGTCGCGACACATGGCGAGATCGAGGGCCTAATCTATCTTTGGCCGCTTGAGGAGGCGGGACTTGTTGACCGGTTGGAAGTATTCGTCGCAGTCCTGCAGGCGCTCTGCCGGGGCCATCAGGCTCCGGCGCGGGTGCTCCTTGCCGGAGCAAGCTGGAGCGCAATCGACCGCTGTCGGCTGGAGTCGTGGCTTGGCCTTGAGCGCTCAACTCGTCAGACGTTGCCGGAGACAGAACTATTCACGGTCATCCTGGGTAACGGTATGTCGCAAGATGCCGCTTCGGCCCATAACGAGCTTGAACGCATGCTGCGCGAATGGCGCGCAGCCAACTCGCGCAGCGTTCTCTATGATGGCAACGAGCGGCTTCAGCTCAGCCGCGAACGGGTTGCGCTGCCTGCGCCGCGCGCGGACGCTGCGCTACCGTCTGCGCGGGCGAAAACCTGGCTGATCACAGGTGGCAGCGGACACCTTGGCTTGCTGTTTGCCGCTTATTTGGCGAAGACGCATGGTGCGGCTGTCCGCCTGGCGCTGACGGGCCGCTCGCGGTCGACGCCAGAACTCGAGCAGCAGTTGGATGGGCTGCGCGCCCACGGCGCGCAGGTTCGTTATTCTCAAGCCGACGTTACGGACCGCGTCGCTATGAAAACCGCCGTGGATGAGGCGAGGGCCATCTTTGGCCCGTTTGATGCGTTTTTACATGCGGCGGGTGTCGAGGAGGGGCCGTCATTGCTAGAGGCGAGCACTGACGAGTTTCGCTCCACCCTGGCGCCGAAGGTCGCGGGCGTTGAGATACTTGACGCGTTGACAGCGGACGATCCGCTGGTCTATGCGTGTTATTTTGGTTCCATTGCTGGCTTGCTTGGCGACATGGGAGCCGCCAGCTATAGCGTGGCAAACCGCTTTCTGATGGCGCACGCGCTCTATCGCAACGAGCTGGTCGCGCAACGGAAACGGCAAGGACGCACCCTTTGCATCGGCTGGCCCCTGTGGCAGGAAGGTGGCATGGGGCCGGTCCAAGCGGTCGCCGGCTCGGACCAGGCGAACGGCCTCGCCTTGTACCTTGAGAGCAGCGGCTTGGCCCTGATGTCGACCGACCTTGGCCTGACGAGCTTCGAAGCGCTGCTGGGCAGCGATCTGACGCAGCTCGCGTTGCTCTGCGGGGACGAGAGCCGGCTCGAACGCCTGCTTATGTTGACCCCGGCCGTGGTGGCCGGATCCCATGAGGCGGCCGCGGGCGTTGCTGCGATGAGTGCACCGGACCAACCGGCGCCAGGGTCGCGAGAGTTGGCCGCCGAGGTTGACCTCATGCGCCCGGTGCTGCAAGACCTAAAAGCGCTGGCGAGTGAACTGTCCCAGGTTCCTGTTGAAGCGCTAGAGTCTCACGCCACGCTGAACACGTTCGGCTTCGATTCCATTAGCCTCTCACGGCTGGCGAAAAAAATGCAGGAACGGTTTGAGCTGCCAGTCACGCCAGCGATATTCTTTAGCTATCCAACGCTGAGCAAGCTCACCAAACATCTGGTCAACCAGCATTGCGTGCATCTGGCGGCCCGTTATGTGTCACACCGCGCTGCGCCGGAAGCTGCCCCCGCAGCGTCGTCGCCAGCAACCGACGGCGGCCAGCGATTGCATGACATATCGCTCGAACCGATCGCAATTATCGGGGCGAGCGGTCGCTTTCCGCAGGCCGATTCGATCGATAAGATGTGGCAAATCCTGCTCAATGGACAAGATGCCGTGACGGGCGACAACGCACCGCCTGGCTATTTCTGTGGTTCCATGCGGGGTGTGGGTGAATTCGATCCACTGTTCTTCGGCATTACGCCGCGCGCCGCCGAGGAGATGGACCCGCGTCAGCGCCTGCTGCTCGAAGAGTCGTGGCGTGCCCTCGAGCATGCGGCGATTGGGCCTGGGCATCTTGCTTCAATGCGCGTTGGCGTCTTTGTCGGGCTGGAGGAGGGCGAGTATTTTCAGTTAGGCGGTGGCGGTGCGATCACCGCGCATCACAGCGCGATCACGGCGGCGCATCTTGCCTATCTGCTTGATTTCGATGGCCCGGTGATGACGATCAACACCGCGTGCTCGTCTGGTCTTGTTGCGCTGCACCAAGCGTGCCAGAGTCTCCGGCTCAAGGAGTGCGAAATGGCGCTCGTCAGCAGCGCGAGCCTGATGCTGACGGAGATGTCCTTCACCCGTCTTAACGACGCGGGCATCCTGTCGGCCGACGGGCGCTGTCGCACTTTCGACCAGCGGGCGAATGGCATCGTCCCCGGCGAGGCGGTGGCCGCCCTCGTGATCAAGCCGCTAGCGGCCGCCTTGGCGGCAGGCGATTCAGTCCTGGCGGTGATTGCTGGCAGCCAAATCAACTATGATGGCAAGACTAATGGCATCACTGCGCCGAGTGGGGCCGCGCAGGTCAAGCTGTTGCAAGCCACTTATGCGGCCTGCGGCTTATCGCCTGCGCAGATTGACTACGTCGTAACGCATGGTACCGGCACGTCGCTCGGCGATGCGGTCGAGATCAATGCACTGGCCGAAGTCTTCGGCAAGTCCGTTACCGGCCCGCGCTGCGCGTTAACGTCAACCAAGACGAATTTTGGCCACACGCTGGCGGCCTCTGGCCTGGTGAGCACGCTATGCCTGCTGTCTGCGCTGCGGCATGGTGTCATTCCGCCAAGCCTGCATTTCGAAACCCCTAACGATTTTGTTGACTGGAACGACAGTGCGTTCTTTGTTAACACTGCGGCACGCCTGTGGCCAGCTGACGCACAACAGCCTCGTTACGGCGCGGTGAGTGCGTTCGGTATGAGCGGCACCAATGCTCATGTGGTGCTGCGTGATCTCGCTGTTCACGAGCGGCCGGTGAAGCAACGGTTCAGGGCCGCACCCGCTTATCTGTTGCCGTTGTCGGCACGCTCGATTTCATCACTATGCGATCGCGCGCAGCAGCTGATTGACTTCCTAGCAGCGGCAGAACCTGCGCTCGACCTCGCCGCGATGAGCTACACGCTGTTCGAGGGGCGTCATCATTTTGACTATCGCTGCGCCGTCATAGCATCTGATCGAGCAGCCGCGATCGACGTCTTGCAGCGGCTCCTGGCGGCACGCCTCCTGCCTGCCAAGGCGCGCTCTGGCAAAGGCGATGAGTTGCCGCTGGAAGTGTTTGAGGGGCAAGCTTTCCTCGGCAAATCGGACCAGCACCAGGTCGCGCAGCCGACGATCGAGAAAATGATCGAGGGACTCGTTCGGCAATTGGGCGATGATCTGGTCGACAGTGGCAACGTATCTGCTCCCGCAGCCGCTGATAGCTACCAGGACGCGTTGCGCGCGCTGGCCGATTTCTATCGCCAGGGTTACGCGCTGCCATGGCACCTGCGTTATCCGCAGCGTGCGCCTCTGCGTCACGCGTTACCGACCTATCCGTTCGAGCATCAGCACTACTGGGTCCAGTCCGGTGCCTCCGTGCAACCAGCGCGGACGGTTAAGGCCCAACTCCATCCGCTGCTCCACAACCTGAAGCAGGACGGGGCGTCGCGCTGGTTCGTGTCGTCGTTTTCCGGCCAGGAACGCTTTTTCACCGATCACGTGATTCACGGTAGCCGGATGCTGCCTGGCGTGGCTTATCTGGAGATGGCGCTGGCTGCCACTGAGCAGACCATCTCGCCTAGCATGCGGGCGCGCGCTCAGGCCGTGTCGCTGAGCAAGATCGGTTGGGCGGCGCCGTTCGTGTGGAGCGACGGCGAGCGACGCGTGCTGCAGACGCGCCTGACCCCGCTCAGTGGAGGGGACTTTGCACCAGCCCAGGCTTTTTCTTTCACGATCGCGAGCCGGCTCGATGACGGCGACGTTGCGTCCGAAACCGTGCATTGTCAGGGCGTGGTATCCGTTGAGACGCCGACTGAGCATGTCGACACGGCGCATGAGCGCCTGCTCGATATCGCTGGCATCCAGGCGCGGTATGCACGGGTTGTCGACGGCGCAGCCTGCTACCATGCATTCCAGGTCGCAGGGCTCGCTTATGGCGACAGTTTCCGGGTGATCGAAGCCGTCCACTGTGCTAGCGACACGGAGTGCGTCGCGCTTCTGCGCTTGCCAGTCGTCGGGTCGCACGACGAACTCGCCGCGGCGATGTTTGCCGACGCAAGCGCAGAAGATAGTTTGCGCTATGTGTTGTATCCGGCACTTGTCGACGGTGCGTTGCAGGCTGTGGTCGGCTGCTTCCTGCAAGCTGCCGACCCTGCGCATAGATCGTTGCCGTCACGGGTGCCGTTCGCGCTCGACCGCATTGATGTCTTTGGTCCGACCAGCGCGCTGATGTGGGCGCACCTAACGATTGTCGGCGAGGGAGCAGCGCGCAAGGTCAATGCAGATATACATGACGAAGGTGGCCGGCTTCGCGTCCGGCTGACGGGCTTGTCAGCTCGTGAGATCGCGCCGGAGCGCGTGCAGCCGGCACCTGAATTGATCCAGCTGTCCTGCCAATGGCAGGACGACGAGCGGGCTGACTCGCATGTCCTGTCGACACAGGGTGTCGAGGGGCGCCGCCATCTGCTATTTCTTGGTGTAGAGGGACAGACGCAGGACGTCTCCAGCCTCGCTTACCTAAGGCCCGGTGTGCAGAGCGAAACCTTATCTTTACCGATTTCGGGAACAGACAGCCTGTCGCTCGCACGAGACTTTCGAGCGGCGGCAGCGACTGTCTTTGAGCGCGTGAAAGCGTATCTTGCTAGCGGAGCCAAGCAGGACCCGCTCTTCATCCAGATCGTGATCGTAGGCTGGCCCGGCAATCCGCTCATGCTCGCGCTAGACGGCCTGCTGAAAACGGCGGAGCAGGAAAATCCGCAGCTTCGCGGCCAGGTCGTTGCGGTAGACTCGCTGGATCCAGCTACGATGCGTCGCATCGTAGCGGCAGCCTCAGACCCCGAGCGCAGGGCCATTTGGCTCGACCGTTCGCGCCGCAAAATCGCCGTCTGGTCCGTCGCCCCGGAAGCGGGCGACGCGGCGGACAGCGCGCGGGTCTGGAAAGCCGGCGCGTGTTACCTGATCACCGGCGGCGCTGGCAAATTAGGGCGCATCTTCGCGCAGGATATCGTTGCCTCCGTGCCGGGGGTGCGCGTCATGCTAGTTGGGCGTTCGTTACTCGACGAAGCAGACCGTCAGGCGCTTGCCGTGCTTGCTCGGCAGGGCGGCCAGGTCGAATATTACCAAGCAGACATCACTGACTACGCTGTGACGACGGCGCTCGTCGCAGCCATCGAGGCGACCTACGGGCGGCTCGATGGCGTGATTCATTGCGCCGGACTCATCGCCGACAACTTCATCGTTAACAAGAGCGTAGTCGAGTTCGAGCGGGTGCTCGCGCCAAAGGTCATGGGCGTTGCTTGTCTCGACCACGCGACACGTCATCTGGTGCTCGATATGTTCCTGCTGTGCGCGTCGGCCAGTGGCGTAACGGGCAATGTCGGCCAGGGCGACTATGCGACGGCGAATGCCTTCCTCGATGGTTTTGCCCACTATCGCAACTCCCTGGTTGAACGTGGCGAGCGGCATGGCCATACCTTGTCCGTGGACTGGTCGCTGTGGGCAGAGGGCGGCATGCGGCCCGATCCGCAGACGGAGGAGCGTTTGTGGACCGCGTACGGTATTCGTCCGCT
The DNA here is from genome assembly GCF_020023735.2 of Mycoavidus sp. HKI. Classification (NCBI taxonomy): domain Bacteria; kingdom Pseudomonadati; phylum Pseudomonadota; class Betaproteobacteria; order Burkholderiales; family Burkholderiaceae; genus Mycoavidus; species Mycoavidus sp. HKI. The sequence goes on along the minus strand of NZ_CP076444.2, from coordinate 35,506 downwards.
CGGCACCCGTGCGGCGCTGGCGGCAATGCATATGGGGCTGCGCCGCAACTGCACCCAAATGCTGGTGGCCGAAGGCAACCGCAGTTGGGCACTCGCGCGTTTCCAACTGACGCCGCCGCCGGCGATGGCTACGGTGCCCCAATCGTCCGAGTTAACGGCGCCTGGTACGGGCGACATGCTGGTCGCAACAGTTGAGTATTTCAAGCAGTTATTAGCCGACATCTTCGGGCTACCGACGCATCGGATCAACGAGCAGGCCGCGCTCGAGGAGTACGGGATTGACTCCATCATGGTGGTGCGTTTGACGGCTAAGCTGGAGACGATCTTCGGGCCGCTATCGAAGACTTTGTTTTTTGAATACAAAACGCTCGCGGCGCTCTGCGGTCATTTTGTTGAACATCATGCCGCTCAGCTGGCAGAGTTGCTGGACATGGGAAGGACGAAGATAGAGCGGGCCTTGCCATCCGCACTCCAAGCTGTGCCGGAGTTAAGTGCCGAGGCAACCGCCAACAGCGCGCTGGCAGCGCCTAGTGGCGCATTGCCTAGGCCATTGCCAGTGTTCAACGCTGCAGACGCGGACGGCGCGCCGCACGTAACCACTGAGTTCGCTATCATTGGCCTCAGCGGTCAGTACCCGCAAGCTGCCGATCTCGACGAATATTGGCAGAACCTGCGCACGGGGCGCGATTGCATCACTGAAATTCCTCGCGAGCGCTGGAATCACGATCGTTATTTCTCAGTGGGCGAGTTTCGTCCCGGCATGACCTACGGCAAGTGGGGCGGCTTCATGAGTCATGTTGACTGTTTTGACACGGTCTTTTTTAACATTTCTCCCCGTGAAGCGGAACTCCTCGATCCACAAGAACGGTTGTTTTTGCAGTGCGTCTATCATGTGCTGGAGGATGCCGGTTATACCCGGCTATCGATCGCCGCGGCAGCGCGCCGCCGCAATCCAGGCAGCTTGGTTGGGCAGGTGCTCGACAGCGCGGCCGTTGGTGTCTTCGTCGGTGCGATGTATAACGAGTACCAGCTGTACGGTGCTGAGCAAACCGCGCTTGGCTATCCGCTGGCGATTCCGGGCAATGTCGCGTCGATCGCAAATCGCGTGTCCTATTTCTGCAATTTCCACGGGCCGAGTGTCACCCTTGACACGATGTGCTCGTCGTCGCTGAGCGCGATTCACATGGCCTGTCACAGCATAGCCGCAGGCGAATGTGCGTTTGCGGTTGCAGGCGGTGTCAACGTCACAGTTCATCCGAACAAGTATCTGGTGCTGGGACAAGGACGTTTCTTGTCCGAAGATGGGCGTTGCCGAAGCTTCGGTGAGGGCGGCAGTGGCTATGTACCGGGCGAGGGCGTTGGCGCGGTACTAATCCGGCCGCTCGCCGACGCCTTGGCCGATGGCGACCTGATCCACGGCGTGATTTGCGCGTCGTCGATCAATCATGGTGGTAAAACCAACGGTTATTCGGTGCCCAACCCGAATGCACAGGCAGCGCTGATCCAGGAGGCGATGCAGCGCGCGCGGATCGAGCCGGGCGCGATCAGCTATATCGAAGCGCATGGCACGGGTACTGCGCTTGGCGATCCGATCGAGATGAGCGGCTTGAAGCGGGCCTTCGCCGCGCGCGCAGACGCGCCAATGCCCTGCGCGATCGGCTCTGTTAAGTCGAACATCGGACATTGCGAAAGCGCGGCCGGCATCGCCGGCTTAACCAAGGTCCTGCTACAGTTCCGGCACCGGTTACTGGTGCCGTCCCTGCATGCCGAAGAGCTCAATCGCAATATCGATTTCGGCCAGACGCCATTCCGTGTGCAGCGGAACCTTGCTGACTGGATCGTGCCAGCTGGAACGCCGCGGATAGCGGCAATCTCGTCGTTTGGCGCGGGCGGATCAAACGCGCATCTGATCGTACGCGAGCATGTCGACACCCGTGAACCCTCGCTCTTATCTAAGCCGGCCGGTGGTGTCTGGCTAATCCCATTGTCTGCCCGCACCCCCAAGCAATTGCTCGCGAGGATCGAGCAGCTGCTCGCGGGCATCGAGGCAAAGGCGTTGCAGGATTTGGCTGGCCTTGCCTACACCCTTCAGGTGGGACGGGAAGCCATGCGGGAGCGTCTCGGCTTCGCCGTGTCGTCACTCACAGATCTCGAGCGACATTTACGAGTCGCCCGCGACCACTGGCCGCAGATCGAGGCGCAACTGGCTGATCTAAGCGCGGCGCTCACTTGGCGCGAGCCGGCCGGCAATGCGGTGCTGTACCGGGCCAAAGCCACCGGCGCGCATCCGTTGCCAGTCAACGTTGCGCAGGATGACGCTGCGGTCTTGCACGCCTGGGTGGGCGGGGCAGTAGTGGACTGGGCTGAGCGTTATCTAGGCGCTGTGCCGCGCAAAGTTAGGCTACCGCTCTATCCCTATGCAAAAGAACGCTACTGGGCCCCGATTGCGATCGAAGCGGGCGATGCTATGACGCCTCCTCAGCCGACGACTGACAATATGATTCTAGAGCGTACCTGGCAGCGCCTACCGCGAGAGGCGGGGCAGCATGCTCTCGGTGACCCAGCCGGTGGCACGCTGCTGATTTTGTGCACACCGTCAACCAAGGCCATCGCCCGCAGCCTGTTTGCAGACACGGGCAGCCGCGTCGACACGTTATATGTCGTGCACGGAGTGGATACGCCTGATCCACTTGCCATTCCGGTTGATTTCGACGACGAAAACAAGGGTCGCGCAGCCTATGCGGAGTTCATGAAACGCCTAGTGAATCGGCCGCTCGGAGTGATCGACGTCACTGCGTTGGACGCGGGCCACGAGGCATCTAGCGCGTTCGAAGCGGGCAAGATCTCGCTCTTGCAGGCATTCCTCATGGACCACCGCCAGCAGGCACCGAGCCTGCTGCAGGTGACTCATCGGCTGCAGGCATGGCACGGCGAAACGACGCTGCAAGGCGCGCGGACGGCGGGCCTGTATCGGATGCTGGGCGCAGAATATCGCACCGTTCGATCTGGCGTCATGGACACGGACGAAGACTTGCGCACGCTCGCGCGGCTGAAAGCGCAGATCGAGCACGAATTCGGCGCGGGTCTGGTCACCGAATGCTGCTATCGTGACGGCGAGCGGTTTGTGCCGGCCATGCGGCCGTTGGCTGGGAAGCAGCTGGATATGGCGGGCTGCTACCGGCCGGACGACGTAATTCTCATCACGGGCGGCACAGGCGGGATCGGTGCTGCGGTAGCGGAACATGTCGCGGCGGCCGGCGTGCGCGCGCTCGCCATCGTCGGCCGTGAGCGCTTGCCCGAAGCAACCCAGTGGCCCCAGCTGTTGGCTGCAGGCGGGACCCGTGAAGCAGGTGGACGCACGCTCGAAAAAATCCGGCATCTCCAGTCGCTCGTCGAGCGTGGGGTCCGGGTCCACTACGAGGCATGCTCGTTCGACAGCGACGACAGCATCGCCGCCGCCGTCGCGTCCATCGAGGTAGCCCTTGGCGCGGTCACCGGCGTATTCCACTGCGCAGGTCTGACGAGTGCCGATCCGGCCTTTATTCGGAAACCGGTGGCCGATATCGCCATGGTCTGCGCGCCGAAGATGACAGGTCTCGCGGCGCTACATGCGCGCATAAAGCGCGATCGGTTGCGTTTCTTCATGCTGTTCTCTTCTGTGTCTGCTTTGCTACCGCAGTTGGCGGCGGGGCAAAGTGACTACGCAATGGCTAATGCATATATGGACTACTTCGCCCAGCACTGCCGTACGCGAGGAGAAATTGGCGTCTGTTCACTGCAATGGCCGGCGTGGGCTGAAACCGGCATGGCGACTGACAACGCCAGTCCTGCGCTCAGTAAAACTGGCCTCCAGCCAATTCTGACTCAAGTTGGCCTGTCGTTGCTCGACCGCTGCGTGGCGATCGCCTCAGTTGCGGGTTCTCCGGCCGTCTGTCTGCCTTGTCAGGTGGATCTAGCTCGCTTTGACCCGGACCAGCTTGTCGCCGTTGAGCCAGCACCCGTGCGCCAGGACACACCTGTCGTCACCGAAAATGCAGCATCGCGCGGGGCCGCTGGCAAACCGCACCCCTTGGTGTCGCCTGCCAGCAGCCTGCTGGGCGCACTGGAAAATTGGATGCGGCAGATGTTGATCGACGAATTGAAGTTTTCTGCCGAACAGGTTGCGGATCGAGATGTGCCGTTTGCCGACTATGGCATTGAGTCGGTTATGGTACTGCAGCTGATCGACCGGATGAGCAAGCTCACTGGCAGTAAGCTCGATCCGTCACTGATGCTGGAGTTCGACACCCTAGGGGCGCTCTGCGAGCATCTCCTAGGCGCGCATGAAGCGGCACTATCCCGCTACTTCACCGCACCGGTCGCAGTCGCGCCAGACCCTTTGGCTGTTGTGCCGCCTGGGCCTGCCACATCGCGTCAGGCTACGCCGGGCATCGAGCCAGTTCCCGAGCGCGCCGGCGATATCGCCATCATCGGCCTCGCGGTCCGCTTGCCGGGTGCACCGGATGCTGAAGAGTTCTGGCAACTGCAGATGAGCGGGCAATCCGCGATCACGCTGATGCGGGACGAGCGCTGGCCAGGCGGCCGCGGTCAGGTCCAGGCGGGCTGGCTCGATGACATTGACAGCTTTGATCCAACATTCTTTGGACTGCACGCGTCGGACGTTGCCGTGATGGACCCGCAGGCCAGGTTGATGATGGAGGAAAGCCTGCAGGCGCTGCATGATGCCGGCTATGCGCACGGTGAACTATCCGCTAGGCCAGTGGGGGTCTATATCGGCGGGCGGCTGCAAGTGACTGCCGATCAGCAAGGGCTCGCCGCGGCGGTTAATCCAATCCTCGGCGTGGGCCAAAACTACTTAGCGAGCAATATTTCACGCTTTTTCAATTTCACGGGACCGAGTATGGTGGTCGACACCGCGTGTTCGTCCGGCTTGACGGCGATGTCGATCGCGTTCGATGCGCTACGCAGCGGCTCGATCGACATGGCGTTGGTCGGCACGACCAGCCTGCTCACGACTTCGCAAGCCCATGACCTGTTTTCTGCTCGCAACATCCTTAGTCCCGACGGCACCTTCCGTATCTTCGACAGCGAGGCGGCCGGCGATGTGCTGGGCGAGGGGGTTATCGCTCTCGTGTGCAAGACGCGGGCGCAGGCAGAGGCCGACGGCGATCGCGTCTACGCCGTTGTCAAGGCGCTGGCGGTGAACAACGACGGGCGTACGCTTGGTCCAGGCTCGCCAAGCCTCAAAGCGCAACGCGATGTCATGCGGCGTGCGTTGGCGCAGGCGGGCAAAACGGCCGGCGACATCGGGTATATCGAAGTCAATGGCGGTGGTTCGGCGGTTGTCGATGCGGTCGAGATCAAAGCGCTCGCTCAAGTTTATCAATTCGACGACAACCTGCTTGGTGCTTGTCCGCTAGGTTCGGTCAAACCGAGCGTCGGCCATCTGCTGCTGAGTTCCGGGCTGGCCGGCTTCGTCCGCTGCGCACTCAGCCTCTATCACCAGCAAATCCCACCGAGCCTGTGCGCGATGCAGCCTTTCGAGCACTACGACTTTGCTGCGTCCCGCGCGCAGTTCAATCGCCAGGCGCTCGCTTGGGAGACGCCGGCGGCTGGGCCGAGAGTGGCCGCACAGAGCTGCTTTCCGGATGGCGGCACCAATTGTCATCTGATTCTCGAAGAGTTTGTTTCTGCCGCTACCTATGTGCAACGCCGTCACTCGCTGCCGCTGCCGGCACTGCGGCGCCAGACCTTCGCGCGGGCGACTCGGCCGCAAAGCCAGCCTGCGCCAATCAGCATAGCGGCCGAGAAAGGCGCATCTAACGTTGTCTATTTCCCAATCCAGTCAAGCTGGGGCACCCTCCATGAAAAAAGTCTTTAACCTTACTATCGACGCTGCGCACCCAGTTATTGCTCACCACCTGGTGCAAGAGCAAGCGATCCTGCCTGGCCTGGCATACATCGACCTGCTGATGATGATTGCGCGGCAAGGAATGCAGCTTGACTGTTTCCAGTCGGAGTTGCGCGACCTCGTCATCCATCAACCCCTGATCGTGGCGAAAAATGGTCAGGTTCGATTGACGATCAGTGTGAGCGAGCTCAGTCGTGGCAGTTACGCGATCGAGGTCGCGCGCGACAGTGAGCCGAATGTGGTCTACTGCACCGCCGAGCTACATCCCGCCAGAGCCGGCATCGAACCCGATCTCGACGTGACGGCTCTCGAAACCGGCTGGCAAAGCCGTCTCAATCTGATGGCGCTCTATGAACGTGCCCGCGCACGGGGGCTCGCGCACGATGGACTCATGCGCGCGGACGGCACAGTGTCCTGCTTTGACTGGGGATGCCTGATAGATCTGTGCGTGTCGGAGTCCCATCGCCATCTGTTGGATGCGGCGTTTCATCCTACCCTCCTCGACGGCTCGGCGATTGCGTCGTCGGTACTCGAAACGGCGCTCGCACCCCCCGGCGAGCAAGCACAAGGCGCCGCCGAAGGGCTGTATCTGCCGTTGCACTACGGCGCTTTTCGTGCTCGTGCACCGTTGGGCGCCGCATGCCTCGCCCGGGTCCGGCTCGATAGCATTAAGACGAGTCATGATATCCGCAAGCTCGACATCGATTTCTACGAGAAAAACGGACGCTGGCTTGCCTCGCTGGTCGAGCTGACGGGCAAGCGTGTGCGCAACGGGGTCGAACTCCAGCCACGGCAGCCCAAGACCGGGGTCGAGTCCCAGCCGCGGCAGTCAAAGCCGTCTTCCGATGGTGCCGGCGATACGTTTAAGCTAGAGCAGGAACTGCGGGACGTGTTCGCCGAGCATCTCGATCTCGCCCCACATCAGGTCGACATGCGGCGTGGCTTTTTCGACATGGGTCTTAGTTCGGCGCAGTTGCTGACGCTTCTCAAGGATATTGAGCGCCTGTTATTCCAGCGTCTCAACCCGACGCTGCTGTTCGAGTACAACACGATCGATGAGCTTGTCGCACATTTCTACTCGGTAGAGGCCGCTGTGCCTAGCACAATGTCGGCGCAAGTACCGTCCGCAACGAGCAACGGCGAGGCGCCAGCTCAGGAGGGCCAGCGCTATCGATTCGCCGCCAGCGAGCCGTATCTCACAGATCACCTGGTTGACGGCAAGCCTGCGCTGATGGGATTGACCTATCCTTGCCTAGTCCTGCAAGCCTGTGCCGATGCCGGGCAGGGACATCCGCTCAGCCTGCAGGACATTCGCTTTCACGGCGGCCCGCTGAAGTTAGAGCCAGGGGAAACCGTGACCGTCGAAATCCAGCTTGAGCCTAATACCGACGCGCCACCGCGCTTCGTTGCGCGCCAGCGCTGCGGCGACCGCTCTGACTGGACGCTGTGCTGCGAGGGCCAAACTCCATCGCCCGACGAGAACGCGCCGCCTATGCTGGATCGGCAACGGCTGCTAGCCGGCGCGCGTGAGCTGTCGCGCAGCGAGATCGACGAATGGTTCTGCACGGTGCCAGCGTTCACCCTGGGGCCAACCCTTAGGTCGATCGAACGGGCCTTCGCGCTCAGCGACGGGACGCTCGTCAGCGAGGTCAACCTGAGCGGCAAGACCAGCAAGCAGCACGTGCCGGGATTGATGCTCGATCCGCTGCTGCTGAATAACTGTTACCTGTTTAACCTGGCGCGCGACATCGAGCAAGAAGCGCCGGCACCGACCTTTCTGCCATTTGTGATCGAGCGTCTTACGCTCTGGCAGGCGATGACCGAGCGGGCTGTAGTCGTAACCCGGCCGCGCCAGGTCAACGCGGGTTTCATCGCGCTCGATGCGGCGATCTATAGTGAGACGGGGCACTGCATCGCTAGCGTGACCAATGCGTCGTTACGGCAACTTGTCAAAGTGGAGGAAACCGCGGCGCGCGCGGTACCAGAGCGGTCCCGTGCAGGGCATCGGGATGCAATCGCGATCGTTGGCATCGCAGGTCGTTTTCCACAGGCATACGACCTGGATGCATTTTGGGACAATCTGCAGGCTGGCAAGGACTGTATTACGGAAATTCCGCCTGAGCGCTGGGACTGGCGTGACTACTACAGTGCCGGCGGCGAACCCGGCACGATCTCGAGCAAATGGGGCGGCTTCATCGACGATGCGGACACCTTCGACCCGCTTTTTTTCCAGATTTCGCCGCGTGAGGCCGAGGTCATGGATCCGCTTGAGCGGCTCTTCCTGCAACACTGTTGGATGGCGATGGAGGACGGCGGTTACACGCGAGACACGTTGCGGGCGTCAAGCGGCAGCAGCAGGGTCGGTGTCTACGCGGGCGTCATGGGTCAGGAGTACCCGCTCTTTGCGCTCGAGGCAACAGAGCGCTTGGGACTAGGTGGCGGCACCTCATCCGTGGCGAGCCGGCTCGCCTACCTATGCAATTTCAACGGTCCGACGATGGCGATCGATACGATGTGCTCGAGTGCATTGGTAGCGATTGATATGGCGCGGCAGGCCCTGGTCACAGGTGCAATCGATGCTGCCTTTGCGGGCGGTGTCAACCTCAGCCTCCACCCGAGCAAGTACCTGATGCTGTCGCGCGGGCAGTTCATCTCGTCGAAAGGGCATTGCGAGAGCTTCGGTGATGGCAGTGGTGGTTATATACCCAGCGAAGGCGTCGGTGTGTTGATGCTGAGGTGCCTGGCGGACGCGGAACGGGACGGCGACGTCATCTATGGCGTGATCCGCTCGTCCGCGGTGAATCACGGGGGCCGCGCGAGCGGTTACACCGTGCCGAATCCAATGGCACAGGCCGAGGTCATCAGGCGCGCGATCGAACAGGCAGGAATCCGACCGATGGATATCAGCTATATCGAGGCGCACGGCACCGGCACACGATTGGGCGACCCGATCGAGATTAGCGGGCTGACCAAGGCCTTTGGCGCGGACGCAACGCGTGCTATGGCTGCATCGTGTCGGATCGGGTCCGTAAAATCCAATATCGGCCACTGCGAAGGCGCAGCCGGCGTGGCCGGCGTGCTGAAGGTACTGCTGCAGATGCGGCATGGCATGATCGTGCCATCGTTGCATTCGCAGCGCCTCAATCCAGCCATCGATTTCTCAGCCACGCCTTTCACCGTCAACCAGGAACTCGTTCCCTGGCTCGACGAGGAGGCTGATGGACGTCCTCGTCGCCGTATCGCGGGTGTGAGCAGCTTTGGCGCGGGCGGCGTCAACGCCCATGCAATCATTGAGTCATATTCGATGCCGCCTGCTGAGCCCTATCCGACCGAGGGCGCGCAATGGCTCATCCTGCTGTCTGCGCGCGAACCCGCCAGGTTGCCGCTGATGGCGGCTAAACTTCTGGCCGCGATCGAGCGACAGCAGCTCGACGAGCGTGCGTTGCCGAGCCTCGCCTATACATTGCAGATTGGACGCGAAGCAATGGAGCATCGAGCTGCCGTCATTGTTGGATCGATGCGAGAGCTGCAGGACAAGCTGCGCGCGTTCGGTCACGATGGGTCAGGTAACAAAGATTGGTATCGCGGCAGCGCGAGCCAGAACTTGGGCACCGTTCAGCTCTACAAGGACGAAGATGCCGGCGTTTTGCTGCAGACCTGGCTCGAGAAAACGAATCTGCACGCGCTGGCACAAGTGTGGGTCATGGGCGTAACTCCTGACTGGCAGCAGCTATATCAACCCGAAACCGGGTTTGCCAGGCCGCCCCGGCGCATGTCGCTGCCGAGCTACCCATTTAAGACGGACCGCTACTGGATTGCCGATGCAGCACGCATTGCCCCAGCCCCGGCGCACGGCACGCATCCGCCAGCCCCGACGCACGCCGCGCATCTGTTCACTAAGGCTTGGCGGCTCAGCACGTCGTCCGATTCGGTGCATGCTTTGCCCCGCGCGGCGGACCGCGGCTTCATCCTGCTCCTGACGACCGTTGCGACGCGTGCGTTGGCAGAACGCCTGGCGGCCTTGCGGCCGGGCGCGCGGATTGTACATGCGGATGATCTAGCCGATCAGATCGAGCAGATATGTCAGCCTAAAGATTATCCACTAGCCTATGTGCTCGACCTCACTGCACTCGACGACGAGTACGCCGTGCGAAGCGTGGCGGACGTCGAGTGCTGGCTGCCTGGCGTGCAACGCCTGATCGAGCAGGTGCGGCTGAATGGTGTCCGCCTGCTGTGCGTGACACGTCACCTCGAATTGTTTCTCAGGCCCGCATCGTTGGCACCTGCTCCGCACGCCGCCATCAAGGCGTGTCTGTACCGCTCGCTGGGCTACGAATACCAGCGGCTCCAGAGCGGCCATATGGACACTGACCTGCCGGACGATGCGCCTGATTTGCCACGTCAGATCTTGGCGCAATTGGAGCGCGAAGTACTCGATCCTCAAGTGTGCTTGCGCGCTGGACAAGCCTACCTGCCATATCTCGCCCCACTGTCTGCGGCCGCGGACGAACGGCCATTTGACTTCCCCCCGGCCCACGTACTCTGGATCACCGGCGGTACACGAGGGCTCGGTCTATTGTGCGCGCAACATTTCGTCACGCGCTATGGCGTGCGCAAGCTGGTGCTGAGCGGCCGTGAGCCGCTGCCGCCAGCCGCTCGCTGGAGCGAGATCCTGGCGGACCCGAACGGGACGCGTGTCAAGCCGGGCGTGCGTGACAAAATCGCCGAACTCGTCAAGCTGCAGCAGCGCGGCGTCTACGTGCATGTCGTCGATGTTGATCTGACGGATGCGCGGGCGATCGAGGTGGCTTGCGAAACCATCAGGCGTGAGCTAGGTCCGATAGGCGGCGTGATCCATTGCGCCGGCGTTGGTGACACCGATCCGGCCTTGATCCGCAAAAGCGTATCTAATGTAAATACGGTTTTTGCGCCGAAAACGGCCGGGCTCGACAGCCTGTGCCGTGCGTTGCGCGGCCAGCCGCTGTCGTTGTTCGTCGTCTATTCTTCCGTTTGCGCAGCGCTACCAAGCTTGGCGGCGGGGCAGATCGATTATGCAATGGCCAACGCCTACATGGATGCGGTCGCTGGACATCGACCCGCATGCCGCCTCCTGAGTCTCCAGTGGCCGAGCTGGTTAGAAACTGGCATGGGCGCAATGGACACCAAAATCTATCGGGCCATAGGACTGCTCGGTCTGAAAAATCAGGATGGCCTTGCGCTACTTGACCGAGCGCTGGAGATTCGCGGTCGCCCGGTCGTCCTGCCAGCTCTCGTTGATCTAGCGCTCTGGCAACGCTGCGTTGATGAGCATGCCGATGACGAGCTTGATGCAGATGCCGGTGACGGGCTTAATGCACATGCTGGTGATCAGCTTAATGCAGATGCCGGTGATGGGCTTGATGCACATGCCAGTAACAAGCACGAGGCCAAGCGCACCGCCGCGCCGGAGCTTAAGCACGAGGTTGTGACCGAACGCACGCAAGCGTGGCTCAGTTCCCTGTTCATGGCCGAGCTGAAGATCGCCGCGGCCGATTTCGATGCGCAGGTCGATTTCCCCAACTACGGACTCGATTCGATCCTGATGGCGCAAATTCTGCGCACGATCAATGTCCAGCTTGGCGTTGACTTGGCGCCCTCGCTCATCCTCGAACATCCCAATCTCGTTGCGCTGACCATGTGGCTTGTCACGCACGAAGGGGCGGCACTCGTCCGTTTCTTCGCGGCCGACGAGGTGGACGCTGAAACAGTCCGGCCACAGGATAAGACGGCGGCCCCCCGTCTGCCGATGTCTGCGCGTGGCGGGCAAGCTGTTTCGATGCCGGAGCTAGCCGCTCGTTGCCCATCGACCGCACTCGACAACGCACCGCGGCAGGCGCAGGACAATATCGTGGTGGTCGGCATGTCGGCGCGCTTTCCTGGCGCGCCGAACCTGGCCGAATATTGGCGGCTGCTGAAGGACGGTCGCAGCGCGTTTTCGAATCTGCGAACCAGCGCATCGCGGCCGCGCATCGCAGGTACAGTCGACCATCAAGGGCACTTCGATCGCGCAACCTTTCACATTCCAGTCGAGGATTTCAACGCGATGGACCCGCAGGCGCTGATGGTGCTGGAAGAATGCCTGAACCTTTGGGCCCACGCAGGCTATCGTCCGGAGGACATCAAGGGCAGCGCGACGGGCGTATTCCTTGGCGGGCGAGGGCGCACGGCGCTCGATCCCTCCGCACTGCGCAGCACGCGCAATCCGATTGTGGTGGCGGGACAAAACTACCTGGCGGCGAACGTCTCGCACTTCTTTGACATCAGCGGTCCGAGCCTCGTGATCGATACCGCGTGCTCGTCTGCGCTGGTCGGCATGAGCATGGCCGCACAAGCTTTGCGTGGGGGAGAGATCAGCGCGGCCATCGTGGGCGGCGTCAGCCTGCTTGGCGGCGATCAAGAGCAGGCAATCTTCGAACAGCGCGGCCTTCTAAGCGCTGGCCCGGAATTCCATCTCTTCGATGAACGGGCCAATGGGATCATCCTTGCGGAAGGTGTCGGGCTCGTCTTACTGAAGACTGAAGAGCAAGCGCGACGTGATGGTGATACGATTTACGCACGGATCACTGCGCTCGCTTGCAACAACGACGGCCGCACCGCCGGCCCCGCTACCCCCAATCTCGAGCGGCAGACGGATCTGATGCTCAAAGTGCTCGCTCAAGCGGGCCTCGATGCCAGACAAATCGGCTATATCGAAACCAACGGATCGGGGTCGAAGATCACAGACTTGCTAGAGTTGAAGGCGATTGACGCAGTCTATGGTCGGGGCGCGAACTTCTCAGGCGCCGCCAGCAGAGAGTCCTGCGCGCTCGGCTCGATCAAGCCGAACATCGGTCATCCGCTCTGTGCAGAAGGCATTGCCAGTTTCATCAAGGCGGTCCTGATGCTGCATCATGCGAGTCTCGTGCCTTTCCTATCTGGCCAGCAGCCCCTACGTCACTTCGACCTGGCGGCGTCTCCGTTCTACTTCCCGCGCGCGGCATCTGCTTTGCCGATGAGCCAGGACCTGGCGATCGCGATCAACTGCTTTGCGGATGGCGGCAACAATGCGCATCTGATCCTTCAGCGCGCCCGCGCTACCGATAAGCTCGAAACTGGGCAGCGTCAGCCGTTGGCGCCGCCAGTACTACATCGCCAAACACAGGCCGCGTCCGTCCCGGACGGCGCGCAGTCCGATCCCGCTGTGGTGGATGACGGACGTCTGCCAGCCATACACGACACCGCCATGATTTGGGAGCAATTCTAATGACGGAACTGATTGCCGAACGCACCATTACGCTATCTTCTAACAACCCCATCATCGCCGAGCACACGGTCTATGGAAGTCTAGTATTTCCTGGCTTGGCGTATCTCGATCTGATCTACCAGTTCTGCGGCAAGCACGGCCTGGCTCTGTCAAACCATGCGCTCGACACGCTGCGGATTCATCGCCCGCTGATCATTGCCGACGAAGCCGGTAGCCTGCCGATTCGAATCAGCCTGTCCCGCTCGGGCCAGACACACTACGAGGTTGTCATCGACGATCCGGCTGCCGCCGCCGGCGCTGGCGTGTACGCATCCGCCAAACTGGTACGCGAAAACGCTATCTTCTTTCGCACTGCTGATGCTGGGCCGAGCGCGGTCTCACCGGCCGGCGGCGCACGCCATGTGTCGATCGATACGCTGTACGAACAGTGTCGAGACAGCAATCTTAAGCACGGCGACTACATGCGCGCGCATGGCGACATCACGGTCGACGACGTGGCACTGGTCGCCCGCTTGGAACTCGGCGTACGCGCGTTGGCTCATGCCGACCGTTTCCTGCTTCATCCGGTGCTGCTCGACACCGCGGCGATTGTATCCAACGCCGGTGGCAACGCACAGAAGCTGCCGGACGGACTGTATCTACCATTACTGATTGAATCATTTAGAGCGGCGGCACCGATCACCCGTTCATGCGTCGTCATGATCCGGCACGACTCGGTGAGCGTGCGCGGCGAGGTAATCAGTCTCACCCTGGAGTTCTTTGCTCCGAACGGCGACCAGCTCGCGGAGATGATCGGCTTCACCGCAAAACGGGTGCGTGATGTGAATACGTTTAGACCGTCGTTGCCGCCTGCTGTGAGCAGCCCTGGCCACACAACCCAGCAGGTGCTCGAAGTGCCTCGCGCCGCGCTTGAGCCGACACCACCGCAGACCCTGTTCCGCGCTGCGTCGCCAGCCGGCCAGTCGCTTAGCCCAGTGGTCAATAGCCTGCGCACGATGATTGCGGACAAGCTGGGCGTGCTCGGCGCAGACGTGGCACTCGATAAGGGCTATTATGAACTGGGACTGGATTCAGCCGATCTGCTTGATCTGGTCGCTGTGGTAGCGAAGATGCTGGCGCTAGACCTGTCGCCCACCTTGATGTTCGAGTATTCAACGCTGGCTGAACTGAATGAATTCGCCATACGCGCAGTCGACCAAACGGCACACCACCCGCCGCCGGCGCAGGCCCCGGCAGGCGGACCGAACCACGGCGCAGCCGCGCCAGCCAGTCAAGCGTTGCGCTTTCGCTTCGTCGCAGCAGAGCCTTATCTGCAGGATCATCTGGTGCTCGGCAAACCGGCGCTGATGGGTGTCACTCATCCCTGTCTCGTGCTCGAAGCCTGCCTGCAGCAGGATGGGGCGGACAGCTATCCGCTGTCGTTGGCGCAAGTCCGCCTAGAGGGCGGTCCGGTGACGCTCGAGCCGGGTGAGGGAGTTGAACTGGCCATCGACCTGCCTAAAAGCAAAGGGGTCCGCGACTTCGCGGTTCGCTTTCGGCGGGATGGGCAGGTCTCCTACCGCACCTGCTGCCATGGGCGAGTCGAAACAGGGCACGCGTTTGAACTGCAGCACAGGGATATCAGAACAATGCTCGCTGACCTGAAACGGTTGCCCGCTGCAGAGCTCGAGCAATGGTACGAAGGTATTCCGCAGTTTACCGTTGGACCGTTGCTGCGCACCATCCGCGCCGTCTATACCGACGGCGCCGGCTTGCTGGTGAGCGAGGTCAGACTCGCTGACGGCGCACGCAAAGGCGGGCAGGAGCACTACGCTTTCGATCCGCTGCTGCTCAATAGCTGCTTTTTCTTTCGCGATCCGTCAGCCAGCGGTGCACCGTGCGCGATGTACGTGCCGCTGATGATCGAGCGCATTGACTTGGCCAAACCCTTACCGTCTTCGGTTTACCTGGTCAACCGGGCGCGTATGTTCCGCCCAGGCTACGCGTCTTTCGACGTTGATATCCTCTCGACTGACGGCGAACACCTCGGCCGGATCGTCAATGCGTCGATCCGGGAAGTCAGCAATCCGCAAAGTTTCGAGAATGCCGACTTCGTGCAGACCGCTCAGATCACGCCCGCCACCATTCACGCACACGATAGCAACGCTGCTCGTGACGGCGTGGCGATCATCGGTCTCGCGGGCCGTTATCCCGGCGCGGATACGCTTGATGAATTCTGGCTCAATCTGAAAAACGGTAAGGACAGCATCACGGAGATCCCGCCGTCCCGCTGGGATCATGCATTGTATTTTGATCCGGATAAGGGCCGCCCGGGCAAGACTTATAGTAAGTGGGGTGGTTTCCTTGCCGATATTGACCAGTTCGACCCCTATTACTTTGGGATCACGCCGCGCGAGGCCGAACTGATGGACCCGCAGGAGCGCCTGTTCCTGCAATGCGCGGTGCATGCGCTGGAAGATGCTGGTTATACCCGCGACGAGATGATGAAGTGCACGCCCGGACATGATGGGAAGAGCGCGGCGGTCGGCATTTACGTCGGCGTGATGCACCACGAGTATCAATTGTACGGCCTCGAGCAAACTCTCCAGGGCGACCCTGTTGCCTTGTCCGGCAACGCTGCGACGATCGCCAACCGGGTCTCGTACGTTTGCAATTTCACGGGTCCGAGCATGGCGATCGACACTATGTGCTCGTCCTCTCTGACCGCACTCTTTCTCGCCTGCCGCGCGCTCAAACACGGCGATTGCGCGGCGGCGCTGGTGGGCGGCGTGAATCTCTCACTGCATCCGAACAAATACCTGATGCTCGCGCAAGGACACTTCATCTCTAGCCAGGGGCGTTGCGAGGCGTTTGGCAAAGGCGGCGACGGTTATGTGCCGGGCGAGGGGGTAGGGGCGCTGCTGCTCAAGCCGCTCGCCCGTGCCGAAGCCGACGGCGATCACATCTACGGCATCATCCGCGCGTGCGAGATCAATCACGGCGGCCGTTCCGCTGGTTATTCCGTGCCCAGCGTCAGGGCGCAGGCGGAGGTCATCGCCAAGGCCTATGCTCGCGCTGGCCTGCAGCCGCGCCAGATCAGCTATCTCGAAGCGCACGGCACGGGCACGGCGCTTGGCGATCCGATTGAAATCGCCTCGCTTGCCACGGCGTTCCAGTCATCCGGTCTTGGGCAATTCTGCGCGATCGGGTCGGTGAAGTCGAATATCGGGCATTGCGAAAGCGCCGCGGGTGTTGCCGGCATCACCAAGGTGCTGTTGCAGATGAAGCATCGTCAGCTGGTGCCGTCGCTGCATGCGGCCGTGCTCAATCCGGTGATCAATTTTTCGGAGTCGCCCTTTGTGGTCCAGCAAACCCTGTCCGACTGGACGGCACTTGGCCCGCACAACGCGCTGCGGGTGGCTGGCCTGTCGTCATTTGGCGCAGGCGGCTCCAACGCGCACGTTGTGCTAGAAGAGTACCGGTCTGCACCCGATGCTCGTCCGCTGCCCCGCATGCCGGTGATCATTCCTCTGTCTGCCGGTAGCTGGACCCAGCTGCAGGCTCTGGCGCAAATGCTGGTCGCCCACGTTGGACAGCAGCTCGACACCACGCCCAGCCAAGACGATCGCCTCCGTCTGCTGGGCGACATCAGCTATACGCTGCAGGTAGGCCGGGACGCGCATCGGTACCGGCTTGGCGTGTGGGCAGCATCGCTCGAGGAACTCGTCAACCGATTGACCCTCTTCCTGGCCGCTGACCCACTCGACGAGTCCGCAATGGCTCGGCTAGGCGAGCAGGAGATCTACGCCGGTGAAGCGAAGCGTGGTGGCGTGCTGCCGGATCTTTCCGCAGCGGATGTGGCGCTGCTGGTGTTATCCTGGAGCCGCGAAGGTAAGACGACGCAACTGCTCAGGTTCTGGTGCCGGGGCGGCGTGATCGATTGGAGCCTGATGCGCGCAAACCGTGGCCTGCAAGCCGATGCGTATCGCAGAGTCAGCCTGCCGGGTTACCCGTTCGCCAAGGAGCGATATTGGGTGCCATCGCTGCGTTCCGAGCCACATGACGATATGCCTACCGTCCCGCTGGTGTCGGCCGCGACACCCCGCACCGCGTATGTCAGACTAGCCGATGCGTTAAGCGAGATCAGCGGATTCCCCGCCGAGCGACTCGATCCGCATGCAGATTTCGAGGCGCTCGGCCTCGACTCCGTGATGATCACGAAACTGAATCAGCGCATCGCGATGTGGACCGGAGAAAACGATGCCGCGCTGCTGTTCAAGTATAAGACCTTGGCAGACTTGGCCGCCTATCTAGACCCACGGATCGGGCCGGACGCATCCGCGAACACGCCCCCTTCCGCAGCGCAGTCCGGCGCTGCGCACCGCCCCACGTCGGGGCATGTGGCCGCCAACAGGGACCACGGCAATGACGATGCGATCGCCATCGTGGGCATGAGCGGACGCTATCCACAGGCCGAGACGCTTGATACCTTCTGGGCCAATCTCGTCGGTGGCGTGGATTGTGTCACGGAAATTCCGCGCGAGCGCTTCGACTGTCGCGAGATCTATCGGCCTAATGTCAAAGGCAAGAGCGACACGATCTACTGCAAGTGGGGCGGCTTTCTCGGCGATATTTCACAATTCGATGCGGCGTTTTTCAAGCTCTCCGCACAGGACGCGGCGCTGATGGACCCGCAGGAGCGCCAGTTTCTCGAAATGGCCTGGGTCTGCCTTGAAAGCTCGGGCTATCTCGATGCGCGCTGGCAGTCCCGGCCACGCGACTTTGGTGTGTTCGCCGGTGTTAGCTTCAATAATTACCAACTCATCGGCGCGGATGCGCTCAACGCCCGCGCGCCTTTTTATCCGGCCGGCTCACAGACGTTCTCGGTCGCCAACCGGATTTCGTTCTTCTTCAATTTCACTGGCCCGAGCGTCGTGGTGGACACGGCCTGCTCATCCTCCATGTATGCGTTGCATCTGGCTTGCGAGAGTCTTCGCAGCGGTGAAACCGAGGCGGCCCTCGCCGGTGGTGTCAACTTGATCTTACACCCGAGCAAATACCTCACGTTGTGCGCGTCGAGCTTCGCCGCCAGCGATGGCCGCTGTCATGCGTTCGCGGTAGGCGGCGATGGCTATGTGCCAGGCGAAGGGGTCGGTGTCGTTCTGCTCAAGCGATATGCTGACGCGATCAAAGCCGGCGACACAGTCCTTGCCTTGATCAAGGGCACGGGCATCAGCCACGACGGCAAGACGCAGGGGTTTACAGTGCCGAATCCCGTCAGCCAGACCAAAGCGATTAAGGCCGCCCTAGCGCGCTCAAAGGTGAGCATGGATACGATTTCGTACATCGAAGCGCACGGCACCGGCACGGCGCTCGGCGACCCGATTGAGATACAGGGGTTGATGGACGCGTATCCGGCTGAGGCCAGCTTCTCGCGCGCGCTCGGATCAGTCAAGGCTAACATCGGTCATAGTGAAGCCGCAGCCGGTATCGCCCAATTGACCAAAACGGTGCTACAGTTGCAGCATAAGATGTTGGTACCTACTTTGCTGCATGGGCCTCTCAATCCCGATATCCCGTTCGCGAAGGCAGGCTTCTATGTCCCTGAGCAGGCAATGCCTTGGCCGGTTATCGAGCGCAACGGGCGTGCCTTGCCACGCCGTGCCGGGATCAGTTCTTTTGGAGCTGGCGGCGTCAATGTGCACATGATCCTGGAGGAAGCCCCGGTGGT
This sequence comes from Mycoavidus sp. HKI, assembly GCF_020023735.2. NCBI lineage: Bacteria > Pseudomonadati > Pseudomonadota > Betaproteobacteria > Burkholderiales > Burkholderiaceae > Mycoavidus > Mycoavidus sp. HKI. Next base: position 16,603 of record NZ_CP076444.2, on the reverse strand, counting down.
TGACCAACCGAACGGTCCTGCGGACTCTCGCCACAGCGCATTGCCGCTGATCCTCCCGCTGTCCGCCCACGTCCCAGCACAGTTGCCAGCACAAGCGCGACGACTCGCGGACTTTTTGGACAGCCCAAGCGGCGATGCTCATGCATTGCACGATGTGGCTTTCACGCTGCAGCACTGCAAGCCTATGTTCCGCCACCGGCTTGCGCTGGTGGTGCGGGACCGCGCGGATGCACTCTATCAATTGAGGGGCTGGCTCGCCGCGCCGGACTTTGCGCACCAAGGTGGCCCCTATCGGGGCGACAGTCTCGACGGCGGGCAGCAATCGCTTACCCCGTCGCTCGCGGCGGATTCGCATGCGCTTGCCCAAGCGTGGACAGCCGGTGCGCCGATCGCATGGCCCGTTCCCGCATCTCAAAGCGGGGCGCACCCGCGCAGGCGCTTCGTGCCGTTACCTTGCTATCCATTTCTTACGAAGCGCCATTGGATCAGCGACCTGTTGGTGCCGGCGGGCGCGGTAGCAGCGAAGCCGTCCAGCACCGCAGAGGGCAGCGCTGATCTCGATGGGTGGCTAATGCAGACATATTGGAGCGAAGTAGAGTGGATTCCTGAGCATGCGGCACCAGCGCCGAACCCTGTCGTGGTGCTGTGCGAGGATGATGGAGTGCTACAGTGCTGGGCTGCCGGCAGGACAGAAAGCGTGCACTCGATCATCTTGGATCGCGACGGCACCTTCGACCAGCGCTTGTCCCACCTGCTGCGCTCGAGCGAGTGCGAAACGTTCGTCTTGGTCCAGCCGCACGCAAGCTTAGTGACGGCCAGCACGGACTGTGCGATGCTCGACGCCGCTTTCCAGGCTAGGGCTGGGCAGCTCACTCGGTTCGTCGAACGCGCAGTAGACCTGGCCGGGCAGCGCAAGGGGCTCAAGCTTATCCTCGTGAATCTCACCGCTCACGGAGAAACTGACCCAATCCAGGAAGCTTTGTCGAGATACTTCAGCTTCCTGCGGTTCGAGGTGCCGGAGATCGGCAGCCTCATCATCGACACCGACTCGCTGGCGGAAGACGGGCTGAACCGAATCCACGGCGAGTTGCACTGCGCGGGGGCCGACACAAGAGTCCGCCTCCGCGACGGCAAGCGACTGTGCCAACGGCTTTGCCCGCTAACAATCAGCCGCCCGGCGGGTGCCCTGAATCCGTTCGGTGCCATGATCTTGACGGGTGGCTTCGGCGGCATTGGCCTCACCCTCCTGCGCTGGCTAGTCGACCAGGGGGTAAGACAACTGATTGTCATCGGTCGTAAGCCAGCCTCGTCGATATTACAGCATCCGAGCCTGCCGTCCGGGACTCGGATCCAAGACTTCATCGACGAGCTTGCCCGTACCCGCAGTGTGACGCTCTCGTATATACAGTCAGACCTGCGCGACGAAGGGGCGCTTCGGCGCCGCCTCACCGGCCTGAGGGCCGTGATCGGCATGCCGATCACGGGTGTATTCCATCTAGCAGGCATCACGACCGATGCGATCCCTATCCGTGAGACAACGGTCGATATTCTGAGCGACGTTGTGCGTCCCAAACTGGTCGGCGCGCATTGCCTCGATCGGCTCACCCGCGATGACCCGGTGCGATATTTTTGCCTGTTCTCGTCGATCTCATCGGTGGAGGGCATGCAAGGCAACGGGCTCAGCGCATATAGCGCAGCCAACGCGTCTCTGGTCGCACTGGCCGCGGCACGCCGTCGACAGGGACGGCCAACCCAGGTCATACAGTGGACGGACTGGGACGGCGCCGGCATGGCGGTGGCGCACAATCACCGGGCCTTTTTCGATGCGCTGGGCATGTCGATGCTCACGCCTGAGCAGGGCGTAACACTGCTGGAGCGCATCTTGACCCACGATGTCGGCGAATCCATCGTATTCGATGCCGACTGGCGCAAGTACGCGCAAGTCAATCGCGGCGTGCAGCGGCTGCCGGTCTTCTCTTATTATGCCGCGCGCTTGGATAACGCCCGGCCTCGACCGGAGGACGACGCTGGCGAGGAAGCGCAAGTCTTCGCGCCGGGAACTGAAATCATTAGCGTGTTGTTGGAGCAGTTGAGCATTTTGCTCGGTCAGGACGATCTGCATCCGGACCAGACCTTCGCCGAGATAGGCTTGGATTCGATCAATTCGCTCACCTTCTTTGCTGGCCTATCCGACCGGTTGTCGTTCGAGATCCTGCCATCGGCCATTTTCCGCTACCCGACCATTCGGGAGCTCGCTAGCTTTATCGACGCGCAGCGCGGCAGCTCGGCTTTGACGAACGTGAGAATGCAAGTCGGCGCAGCGGGTACAACGGGTGCCACGCCGTTGATCGTGTCCGACGACAGTAGCACGGGTAAAACTGACAACCATAACAGCATCGGCATCATCGGCATGTCTGGTCAGTTCCCCCAGGCGCGGGACTTGCCGGCGTTCTGGACGCGTCTGATCGAAGGCTTCGACGGGGTGGCGCATTACCCGAGCGCGCGGCGGGATCTCTTGGGCCTTAATGACTCGTTCACCGACGAGGACCTCGCGACCGTCTTCGGGGGTTACCTTGACGACATTGACCTGTTTGATCCGGGCTTCTTCAATATCTCGCCGCGGGAAGCGCGCCTGATGGATCCGCAGCAGCGCCTCCTGATGTTGAACGCGCAGCGAGCAATCGAGGATGCCGATATCAGGAAGCATGCGGATTTCGCCAATACCGGCGTATTCATCGCCCAGTACGCGAGCGAGTATATGCAGTTCGCGAACGACTACGACAAAGACAACGCACTTTTCATCGCTACTGGCAACGCCAGCGCCATCGCAGCCAACCGGCTGTCCTATTACTATGGCTTCAAAGGGCCAAGCCTGGTGTTGGATACGGCTTGCTCGTCAACCCTGGTAGCGCTCGACATCGCCTGCCAGTATCTGCGCAGCGGACAGATTGATTTCGCGCTGGTTGGCGGCGTCAGCCTCAACCTAAATCCCGGCCTGACCCGGTTGCTGCAAGATGCCAGTATGCTATCGCCGACCGGTAAGTGCCACACGTTTGACGCGCGCGCCGACGGATATGTGCCGGGCGAAGGCGTCGGCATGATCGTACTGCAGCGGTTCGATAAAGCGCAGCGACACCGCACGCAATCTCTGCGGCCCCGGATCTACGCTGTGGTGGCGGGCTCGGCAGTTAACCAGGACGGCAAGAGCAACGGCATGACGGCGCCTAACGGATGCGCGCAGGAGGGGGTGATTCGAGCCGCATTCCGGCACGCGGGTCTTTCACCGACCCAGGCTGGCTACATTGAGACGCACGGCACGGGCACTTATCTCGGCGATCCGGTGGAAATTGAAGCGCTCGGGAACGTTGTCAACGTTGGCCGACTCGCCGACCACCCCTGCATATTGGGGTGCTTGAAGACCAACATCGGCCATCTCGAACCGGCCGCCGGGATCGCGGGTGTCATCAAGGCAGCTCTGTGCCTGTACCTGGAGAAGATTCCTGCCAACAACCATCTCGACACCCTCAACCCGCTGTTCAAGATCCCTGATCCCGGCTTTCGGTTTCCCGATAAGCCAGTTCACTGGAGCGGGCCGGGTCGTATCGCTGGGGTCAGCTCATTCGGGTTTGGCGGCGTCAACGGGCACATCGTGCTGAGCTCAGTCGATGACGACCGACCCGAGGATGGCCACGTGACGACGGGGCCGGACCGTGAGCGGCGCTTTCTCGACACGTATCCCGCGACCGGCCTGACCCTCAAGTCCTACTGGGCGCATTGCTCGGAAGTTGAGCATCCGGCAGCGCCGATGCGCGACGCAGCCAGTGCGGTGGCGGCCGCGGGACAGTTCCTACCGCTCATCCACTGTCCGTCGGCGACCGAGACGCTACGCCTCGAACTGACGCTTCGACCAGGCGAAGCCGGACTCATGGACACGGGCAATTTCCACGTTGGGTTCTACCTCGACGTGATCTACCGGATGTTTTCTCAGTACTTCAACCGCCCGCATCTCGCGATTCGCCGCTTCGAGTTCTTGTTGCCGCTCCTCATGTCGACACAGACTGATACGAAAGTCCAGGTGATGGTAGAAGACGAAGGGCGGCAGGGCTATCGCGTGACCTTCTACTACCAGCCGATTGCCGCAAAGATGTCCGATGCCCAGGCCACAGCGGACTCCGTCTGGACGAAAACTGCCCAGGCGCGGGTGGAGGCGGCGCCAGATGCGGACATACAGCGCCCCATCGAAGTGTGGTTAACTTCGATCTTGAGCGCTCCGGGGATGCCGCATCACACACTTGACGAGGCGGCATTCTATAGCCGATACGCGGCGATGGGTTTCCCTGCCGACGGCTTTATCCGCGCGGTACGCGAATGCCGCTTCTATGACCAATTCAGCCTAGCGCCGTTGCAGCTCGACTTCGGGCGCGATGATTACGGATTTGGCGCGCACCCCGGTTTCATCGACGCGGCGCTACAGCCGTCGATCCTGTTAGCGGATACAGACGGGGACGTTCCTTACATGACGACGGTCATGGAAGACATCTGGCTGTCCGGAAGCTTGGCGCACGATGACGAGTATCAATTGGTCAACGTGCTGCTCCCACAGAAAGGTGACGAGGTATCTAGTGACGCGCCGGGCCAGGATGGCGTGCGGCGCTTCATGACGGCCTGGGCCATCGTCGATGGCCGGGGCCAGAGCGTGATGACGTGCGGATTAGCCCGTTTGCAGCAGCTCGGCCAGGGCAATCGGGCCGCTGCGAAGCAACTGGACGCACTGTTTGACAGCGGTAACACGCTGACGAAGGACGACCTGCTGACGATCGTCGCTGAACTGCTTGATTGCGAGCAGGACCAGATCGATCTCGACAAAGCCTTGCTGGAGCTGGGCATGGATTCCCTCATGCTGATGAAACTTCAGAAGCAGCTGGACAATCGCAGCATCACGATCAAAAACCTGTTCCAGGCCTCACTCCGCGATCTAATAGCGCAACTGCAATCGCACGGCTTAGCGCCGGACGAAGCGTCTACCTCGGTTGCAGAGCCGGCCGGCGAATACAAGCCCTTCATCGACCTCAAACCGTGGTCGCGGCAACGCCATGCCTGGGTTAGGGGACAAGCCCAGAAGAAAACCAGCATACGTCTGTACTGCTTCCCTTATGCCCACATGTCCACCGCGGTGTTCAATGGCTGGCAAGAGCGCTTGCCCGATCACATCGAAGTGCGACCCATCGAGCTGCCTGGCAGGGGAGACCGTTTCCGGGAGCGTCCGTTGCAGGATGTCTGGGCCCTGGCCTCGACCTTGACAGGGCTGCTTGGCGACGAGCTGGAGCAGCCGTTCGCGCTGTACGGCCACAGTGCGGGCGCGCTGATGGCTTATGTCTGGTGCCTACATCTCAGGGCGTCTGGCATGCCCTTGCCGAAGCATCTCTTCGCCGCAGCCTTTTCTGCTCCGGTAAGCACCGAAAATCCGGTGATCCGCGATATGCGGGTTAGCTATCGCCAGCATGGGTTAGAACGCCTGCCGATACTCGATGACATCTGCGACCCGAATGCCGGACCCCTTCTCACGACGGTCATCGATGCGCTGGAGTACTCGATGCGTGAGGCCAGGTTATTCAATTTCAGCCGCGACCTGATTCACGCCCAGTTGCCCGCGCTCATCTCAACCTTCGAGATGGTGGATACATTTCGAACGGGTATCGTACAACCGCTGCCGATACCCGTTTCCGGCTTGCATGGTGCGCGGGACATCCAAGTGCAGGAAAGCGAGGTCCTGGCCTGGCGACAACTGTGCAACCCATTTACGTTGCGCTGCTTTGACGGCAACCATCTTTTTATCGAACCTGATCAATGCATGACTGAAGTTGTTTCGTATGTTGGCGAAACCTTGACGGGCGATGTCGATCTATTGCACCTGCCCGAAACACTGCTCGATGGTGCGTAATATGAACTTCACTCCATCTCGCAAAATACTTTTACACTCGCCTCCACTTGAAAACATGGAAGCCTGTAACTGTCCGCGAAACGGCGGCAACTTCAACTCTAGCTTACTAAAAGGAGGTGTTCCGATATCGATATTTTCTCGCATACTGAATATTTTTATTGTATAGATTCGCCAATATTTTTTATTAACACATTTCAAAGATTCTAGGTTATCGCTATGAAGACATTTAAAGATTTGCCGGCACCGCGAGGCATTCCTCTACTGGGCAACGCCCATCAGCTCGACAAGAAGGCCATACACCTGTCGCTCGAAAAGTGGTCGAGGGAATTTAATCATGAACCCTATCGTTTTCAATTGGCAAAATTAAGATTCGTCGTTTTAAGTAAACCTGAGCAAGTACGGCATGTCCTGAAAAATCGACCTACCGTGTTTCGTCGGATGAGGGAGATGTCGAAGATCTTCGATGAAGTCGGTTTCAGCAGCATCTTCACCAAGGAAGGTGACGAATGGCGGCGGCAACGGCCGATGCTGATACCTGCGTTCACCAAGAAAAGCCTCATCTCGTTCATTCCGCAGATCTCCCGGAAGGCGATTCTGCTTCGCGAACGTTTACAGAAAAAGACCAACGGCGAGCCGATCGAAATTCAGAATGATTTCAGATGCTTTTCGGTCGACGTCGGCTGCCTGCTGGTCTTCGGCATTGACCTGAAGAGCCTGGAGAATAACGATAATCACATTCTCCACACGTTTCACAACGTCGTGAATAGGATGAACCAACGTCTGCGGAGTATTCTGCCTTATTGGCGGGTAGTCAAAATGCCCGCCGACCGGAAGTTCGACGAATCCATCGAAGAGTTGAAGCAGATGGTCATACACATAGCGCGGGACGTCCAGGGAAAAATGCGAAGAAACGAAAATGTCGGCGAGCACTGCATCTTGCACACTATGCTAGAAGCGACCGACAGCGGGGAGAACGCGCTTTCCGATGACGATCTGTTCGCCAACATGATGATTCTCGTCCTCGGCAGCGAAGGCACAACGGCGGCGATGTTGAGCTGGCTGTGCCTGTATCTTAGCCAGGATGACGATCTCCAGAGGCGACTGAGGGAAGAGGTCAGCGGCTTCGACATGGAAACGGTCGACTATGACGCCCTCAATAATCTGCCGTTGACGGAGGCGGTGATCGAAGAAACCTTCCGGATCAGGTCGACCGTTCCCGCGCTCGTTGTGGAGGCGCTCGAGGATACGATGATCGACGATCTTTTCGTGGAAAAGGGCACCCGAATCTTCACTCTGACTCGGGTGGATGGCATCAAGAACCTCGAAAACGACATGGTGTTCAACCCTGGGAGATGGCTAAACGACGATGCTACTCCGATTGACCTGAAGGAGATGAGGCAAAAGCAGTTTCCGTTCGGATACGGGCCGCGGACTTGTCCCGGGGCGTCATTGTCAAACCTCGAGATGAAAATCGTGTTGGCCATGCTAGTGAAGCACTTCAAGCTCGAGATTGTCGACAAGGACGCCGTAGAGGAAATATACACAACGTCGGCGGTGCCGCAGAACCTCAGGATCCGGCTTGTGGCGTTGCCGGAAGGGCATGAACACGCCGTCCCCGTTGGAAGCTGTTGAGGCTTGGACTATGCACCGGTAGAGCGATCAGGCGGCAACTAGGGGGGGTACGCCGGAACCGCCGAAATTTCCGTCATCCCAACTCTAGTTCAGCCAGGAGCGCGTCCAGATCGATCATCTTGCCGCCGCTCTGGAAGGTGTAGTGACCGTTCAACAGGATGTGCCGCCAGGCCGCCGGCGACATCTGGATGATCAGCGCCACGGCCTTGGCGTTGCCACTCGCCTCGTACTTCGTCAGCAGGTGCGACAGGATGGCCGAGTTGTAGTAGATGATCGCGTTGGCGATCAGCCTGGCGCACTGATTGCTGATCTCAATTTCGATGTCGGTGCGACCGGTCAATTCCTTCTTTCCACCGACTTGCGCGATGGTCGAGCGTAGCTGGTGGTAGGACTCGACTCGGTTCTGCGAGCGATGCACGTTCCGTTCCAGTTTCGGATCGCGCAGGTAGCGCAACGTGTAGATGCTACGGATGAGCTTGTCGAACTCGAAGATCGCGCGCCGTGTCGGATTTGGTGCGGTGTAGGTGCACAGCTTGCGAATCAGCGTGCTCTGGGTTATTTCCTTGAGGCCCAGCGTGGCGATGATCTGGTCGATGTTCGACTTCTCGCTGATGATGAGTTGTCGGTTGATCTGGCCGACCGGCTGGATCAGGCGCTTCTCGTACAGCGCTGGATCGTCGGCGCAGTACAGCTCCTGCAATTGATCTTCCAGGTCGGTAAAGCGCGGCTCGAAGCGCAGCCCGAACCAGTACAGTATGGCGAAGTTGGCCTTGTTGACACTGTGCATGTCGCCGGTGATCGCAGTCGGCACGATGTCCGACGTGTTGCGATACCAGATGTCGAACACATGGTGGCCTTCGTATTCGTGTGCGCCGAACGGATTACATTTATCGATTTTGAAACGGCATGTCAGCCTGGCATTGACATGTTGACTGGCCTCAGAACGCCAGGCTATACGCCACTTGGTCAGAACGCAAAGACCGAAGTTGAATTCACGAGCGATTATTATTCGCTAGCGGCCATGATGCTGGCGTTCGCCTTTCCGGCAAATGCATTTTTTCGTCTCGTACCCGAGCGCGTTGCGCAGATAGTCGAAGAGCTCTTCGCTGATGCGTCATTTCCTGAGGAAATCACGCAGGCGGTAGTTGCTGGATTGTCTGCACATCCAGAGCACCGCCCAACTGCATCTGAGATGTATGCCAAGCTCAAGTCAACGAACTGGGACCACGCTGTCACCACTTCCCGCCCTATACCCTTGCCAACGCGTAGTCATATTGATACGACAATTGACGGACTGGGCTCCTTCATTGCATCCCATGCTGATCTTTCTCGCGACGATCGTTTATTTCCTTGCGATTACCGCGTGTTCGGCACGAATCCTTTAAGCCTGGGATGTGGCGCGTACGGAACACTCTTCGGACTGCATCGGGCTGGCTTACCAATCAACCCAGCATGGCGTGATTGGGCCCATCGGCACCCCATCACGAACGAGCACTATACGCCCGGCTTCTTGATGGGCCAGGCTGGTATCGTATGGGTGCTTATTGAATTGCAGGATATTGAGCAGGCCAGTACGTTGTTGATGCGAGCACGCTCGCACCCGCTATTTGATCGTTCGCACGGGCTCTTCGAAGGCCAAGCTGGCTGGGCATTCTCCGCACTCCGGCTATTTTTGGAGACACAAGACGAACAGTTTCTAGAGGCATCCACCAGTGTGGCCGATGAAATACTTTCTCACGCACACACGGATGCCACACGCGGCCTATATTGGCCCTATACCGATGGCAAAGTGCATCTTGGTCTTGGTTACGGTGCATCCGGCATTGCGCTTGTATTGCTCTACTTAGGGTTACTCACTAAGCGCGAGCATTATATTGAGGCCGGATTGCGCGCGCTGCGTCATGACATTTCGTACAGTCAAGACAAGCAAGACGGCCACGGCGCGCGAGGTTGGTCATATACAGCAGATAAACCCTTTCCTACCTTGCCCTACTGTATGTACGGGGCAACATCATCTTTCAGATGCCCCCTTTCCTCCAGCAATTGATGGATGATTTCGACCAGTCCGTCACTCCATGCGAACACCTTCATGACCGCGGGCGTCCGGTCGGCTTCGGCGACATACGGTGCTGAGAGTTTCTTCAGCACGGCGCTTCTCACGCTACGTACCCCTGGCTTTTTTGAGTCGGGCGGCCTCCTGTTTCAGTTACTCAACCTCTTGCTGCAAGCCACTGGCTACTTCTACGAGTTGCTCGATCCACGCCCGCAATTCCTGCTCCTGCGGCCCGAGCCCTTCTCGTGCAATGTCGGGTAGTATAAATTTTGTAGGGAGGGTCATAAATGTGGCGGAAATGATGTCGGCGCGATGAACGTTAACATCCCCCTCTACCGTTTACAAGCAAAATTCGTTACGTCGCACGAGCATGCTGCTCCGCCGATCTTGACGAAGCCAGCCGACCAAACGGCGCGGCGTTGCACGATGGTTGCCCCGGGTTATTGAGAAAATACCGACAGTTTTTGAAACACTGCTCAATTCCGGATGGGCAGATCAACCTGCTGGGTATTGGCACCCTGGAAAAGCTTGTTCCCCTCACATGCCCATTTCTCCCGATAGAATTATCGAGGAGTGCCATCTTTCGTTTCAGGAGGGGGCAGCGCTAGTGCATTTGCACACTAGAGATACAAGTGACAAGCGTATCGAAAAAATTCCCGGCTTAGGCGCTTCTCTGTCAAGCAGTGGACAAGCCAATCACATCGATCTGACACAATTTGACATCATCGTGCCAGCCCTTCTAGAGCAAAATCCTGGCGGTGTAATCAATCTTTCAACAAGCGTACGAGGTAACAAAGCAGCATTTGACAGTCCATTACGACGCGCTCATTTAAAGCCTTATGGTGTGCGCAAACTTGTTCCAGATATTGCGTCATTCAGCCCTGGGCCGGTACTATTTACAGGTGGCGGAGGCTATGAAAATCCTCCAGATTTTATTGATTCGCAATTAGCCCACCTTAAAGCTCACCGTATTCGTCCTGAGGTGGAAGTGTTCAATCTCACCATTTTAAATAACGCACTGACCACTTATAAGGGAGCGTTAGAAGAACTGGAAACACCTGTGCTATTCATGCTAGTGGCAGGCGTTGATCAACAAAAACGGGGAGCAGAAAATGGGGAATTGGTTGATGACTCATTAATTCCTCTTTCTATCCGTCAACGTATCAGCGATCTATTGCAAGCTGATGATGCGGCATCTCAAACCTTAGCAACCGAACTCGCCATAGAATATCTATCGCCCATTACGCAACGCATCCGGCAATGTTGCCCTGCTTCGATTATCTCAATGTTAATGCCGGGTAATATGCAAACTATTTTGACGAGTGTTGCATTAGCACTCGATTTAGATGGCATCCGCATTGGCTTCGAGGATGCACTGACGGTCGTTGACGAACTCGTGCCGGGTCGTATTCGTAAAGCATCCAGCACAAGTGAGCAAGTACGAGCAATTCGACTAGCATTAAAAGCACAAGGAATATCTGTCATCACACCAGCGCAGTTAAGAGATCGACTCGGCATACCCCGTGAAGAGGTTCAATTATTCCGCTACGGTTCAACGAGCCGCCAGCTGCATATTTGAAGCAATTGTCTACTCAGCGCGTAGATAATTTCCTCGGCCTCGAATACCTCGCCAAAGCGTAGCATATCCGGCAATGTGCAAATTTTGCACATTGCTCAAGCCTCCTGAAAAATGTCAGGAAAGACTCTACTGGTTTAGCCGGCCACTTACAGATCACCCAATCGTATCAATATTCTTAGCCCGCAACGCATTCGTCTCAATAAACGCCCGCCGTGGTTCAACCTCATCGCCCATTAAAGTTGTAAAGATATTATCAGCAGCAATCGCATCCTCAAGTTGCACGCGTAACAGACGTCGCACAGTCGGATCCATCGTGGTTTCCCACAACTGACTTGGATTCATTTCACCCAGACCTTTGTAACGTTGTTTACTAACGTTGCGCTCAGCATCGCTAAATAGCCACTTCATCGCACTCTTAAAATTACTCACGGCGATACTGCGCTCGCCACGCTTAATCACAGCACCCTTGTTAATTAAGCCTTTAAAAATTTGTGCGGTTGTTCTTAATTGCTGGAAATCAGATGTGACTAGAAACTCTTCATCAATGACGCTGACTTTTAGATTGCCATGATGGCTGCGTTCGATGCGTAGTGAATGAGATTCAAGGGTCTCATTATAGATAGGTCGTACGCGAATTTCAGGCTTAAGCGGCTCGGCGCGTAATGCCGCTTCGAGCATTTCTGCGCTTGTTTGAGCGGATGCTAATGAGGATAAGTCAATCTCAACGCCATCCATAATGGCTTCCAGCGCGCCTGCGTCGATCATCTGGCGAAGGCGGTCAATCACTGCTTCGGCGAGTAAGTAAGAGCGTGTCAGTTCGCCTAGCGTATCCCCGGTGAGTGGTTCAGCGCCTTCTGCTGGCACCAACTCAGCTCCTTGTAGGGCAAGCCGCAGCATATGTTGGCCTAACTCGTGGTTGTCTTTCAGATAGCGCTCTTCTTTGCCATGTTTAATTTTGTAAAGTGGAGGTTGCGCAATATAAATATAACCACGCTCGATCATATCCGGCATCTGCCGGTAGAAGAAGGTGAGCAGTAGGGTGCGGATATGGGCGCCATCAACGTCCGCATCGGTCATGATAATGATGCGGTGATAGCGTAGTTTGTCGAGGTTATAGTCTTCTTTGCCGATACCGCAGCCAAGGGCGGTGATCAGAATGACGATTTGTTCTGACGATAATAGTTTGTCAAAGCGCGCTCTTTCGACATTAAGCACTTTGCCGCGCAAAGGTAGAATGGCTTGAAATTTACGGTCGCGCCCTTGCTTGGCGGAGCCGCCAGCCGAGTCTCCCTCAACAATATAGATTTCTGATTTGGCTGGATCGCGTTCTTGGCAATCAGCCAGTTTGCCAGGTAGGCCACCGCCTTCTAGAATTCCTTTGCGTCGCGTCATTTCGCGCGCTTTACGCGCCGCTTCACGGGCGCGTGCGGCTTCAAGAATCTTACCGCAAATGATTTTTGCATCGCTCGGTGTTTCCAGCAAAAATGTCTCGAGCGCTTTTGCCACTAATTCTTCGACGGGTGCTCGCACCTCTGACGAAACCAGTTTATCTTTTGTTTGCGAACTGAATTTGGGCTCAGGGACTTTTACTGATAATACACAGGTGAGCCCTTCGCGCATATCGTCGCCGGCGGTTTCGGTTTTATTTTTTTTGGTTTGATCGTGGCTCTCAATGTATTTATTGAGGACTCGCGTCATCGCCGCCCGTAAGCCCGTTAAGTGAGCGCCACCGTCGCGTTGCGGGATATTGTTGGTGAAGCACTGTACGTTTTCGTTGTAGCTGTCGTTCCATTGCATCGCCACTTCGATGCTCACATTGTCTTTTTCACCCGTCGTGTGAAAAATGGTTGGATGCAGGGCTTGTTTTGATTTATTAATGTATTCAACAAAGCCTTTGACCCCGCCTGAATAGGCAAAATCATCTTCTTTGCCTGTGCGTAGGTCAGTTAGACGGATACGCACGCCATTATTCAAAAAGGAAAGCTCGCGTATGCGTTTGGCTAGGATATCGTAATGGAATTCAATATTGTTAAAGATTTCTTCGTCGGCTAAAAAGTGCACTTCTGTGCCACGTTGTTCAGTGGTGCCCACGACGGAGATGGGAGAGACCGGTTCACCATTGATCTGCTCGATCACTCGGTTTTGTGCCACCCCGCGGTGAAATTCCATAAAGTGCTTTTTACCATCACGGCGGATGACCAAGCGTAGCCATTTTGATAAGCCATTGACGCACGATACGCCCACGCCGTGTAAGCCGCCGGATACTTTATAGCTATTTTGGTCAAACTTACCGCCTGCGTGCAGCTCAGTCATCACAATTTCAGCGGCGCTGCGTTTCGGATCATGCTTATCGTTGAGCTTGATATCAGTCGGGATGCCGCGGCCATTGTCGGTGACGGAAATCGAGTTATCCGCGTGAATCGTGACATGGATATCATTACAATGACCTGCCAATGCTTCGTCGATAGCATTGTCGAGCACTTCGAATACCAAATGATGCAGGCCGGTGCCATCGGAGGTATCGCCAATATACATTCCAGGCCGTTTGCGAACAGCTTCTAAGCCTTCAAGAATCTGGATCGACGAGGCGCCATAGCTGTTGTCGGCGTGCGGTTGTTGCTGATCGGTCATGAAATTCTTCCAATTTTGCTGGTGCGTTAAAAACGCCAAAGGGGCACATGGCCCCCGGTGAAATAGTGTCTATTCTGTGCTTAAATTCTCATTGGCATGACGACGTATTTAAAATCCTCATTGCCGGGAATCGTTAAAAGTACGCTAGAGTTAGAGTCTCCTAGGCTAAATTGCAGCATGTCAGCCTTTACATTGGAGAGTACATCAAGCAAATAGGTTACGTTAAAGCCGATATCGGCTGACGCGCCATCATAGGCAATTTCCAACTCCTCTTGAGCCTCTTCTTGCTCTGCATTGTTCGACGTAATTTTTAATTGGCCCGGCGCAATTAAGCAACGCACGCCCTTAAATTTGTCGGATGTCAAAATGGCGGAGCGCATTAGAGCCTGCTGGAATTCGCCGTGGCCAATGGTAAAGGTATTAGTATAGCCCTTTGGAATGACGCGCTGGAAATCAGGAAATTTACCCTCAACTAATTTAGAAATCAGTTCAATTTGGCTAAAAGTAAAGCGCGCCTGAGTTGGGGCGAGATCGATACAAAGCGCTTCGTCATTATCTTCAAGCAAGCGTTGTAATTCGAGAATCGTTTTGCGAGGGATAATCACTTCCTGCCGTGCAAATGAACCCTCAACTGAGGTTGACGCGAACGCTAGGCGATGGCCGTCGGTCGCAACGGCCATCAATTGGCTGCCGTCAACGATGAGCAACATGCCATTTAAGTAGTAACGGATATCTTGTTGGGCCATGGCGAAATGCACAAAACCCAACAGTTGCCGAAAGGCTTTTTGGCTAATGGTGATACTCGCATCGAACGCCTGATTTTGCGAAATGGTCGGAAAATCACTCGCTGGAAGCGTTTGTAAGGCGAAACGGCTTTTGCCGGATTGTACCGTCAGGCGCTTATCAGAGAGGTTTAGGCTCACCTCTCCATCAGGCATAGCCCGCAGGATATCGACCAACTTAAGCGCGGCAACCGTGGTTGCGCCCTGCTCTGTGCCGGAACTTAACTCGGCCCGCGTCATGATCTGCAGCTCGAGGTCAGTAGACAGAAATGATACCTCCGAGCCCTGTTTAGTGATCAGCAGGTTAGTCAAAATAGGCAGGGTGGTATTGCTACGGCGCTTCACGACTCCGCTGACAGCTTGCAGTGGCCGCAAAAGCTTCTCTCGTTCGGTCTTAACCAATTGCATACATATCCTTCTTTAGCTTGAACGGGTTGCGCTTCGCTTAAGGGGAAGCGCTTTCTACCTAAAATGGGCAGAGAAAAACCTATATTGTGCCTGAAAAATCAACCTTTCAGGGTTTGTTCTAATACATGCAGTTCACGGTTGAGCAGCGCATCTTTGCTGCGGACATCCGCAATTTTGCGCACGGCGTGCAAAACCGTGGTGTGATCGCGCCCCCCAAAGAGTTCGCCAATTTCGGGCAGGCTCTTTTGCGTGAGCTCTTTGGCCAGATACATCGCAATTTGGCGCGCGCGGGCAATATCTGCCGGACGTTTTTTTGAATACATATCCGCTATTTTTATGCCATAACGGTCAGCGACCGTCTTCTGGATATTGTCGACGGAGATTTGCCGATTTTGCACGGTGAGCAAATCCTTGAGCGCTTCTTTAGTCAGCTCGATAGTAATTTCGCGGCCATGAAATTTTGAATAGGCAAGAATCTTGCGTAGGGCGCCTTCGAGTTCACGCACATTTGAGCGTAAATGTTTAGCCACGAAAAACGCGACATCCTCTGACAAATCAACACCTTCCGAATGCGCCTTGCGCAGCAAAATAGCCACGCGCATCTCCAGCTCAGGCGGCTCAACGGCCACGGTTAAGCCGGAGTCAAAGCGTGAAATGAGCCGGTCGTCTATGCCGGAGATTTCTTTGGGATAGGTATCGCTGGTGATAATAACCTGTGCTTTATTGGCAACCAGCGCTTCGAAAGCATAGAAAAATTCTTCCTGGGTGCGCGATTTGCCGGAAAAGAATTGAATATCATCAATTAGCAAAAGATCGAGCGAGTGATAATACCGCTTAAATTCATCGAAGGCTTTACGCTGATAAGCCTTTACAACATCTGATACATATTGCTCCGCATGAATGTAGCGAATTCGCGCGCCCACTTTTTGCTGCCTAAGTTGGTTGCCAATTGCATGAATCAAATGTGTTTTGCCCAGACCTACACCACCATATAGAAAAAGCGGATTGTATGAAACCGCAGGATTGTCGGCAACCTGAATGGCGGCGGCTCGCGCGAGTTGATTGGCTTTGCCTGTGACAAAGTTTTCAAAGGTGAGCACGGGGTTCAATTTTGAGCGCTCTGGCGCACCGCTGCTCTCGTGATTGGTAAGCGGTGAACCTGACCATCCGGATCCTGCTGCTGCGCTGTTTTTCTGTTGGCCAATAGGTGTCTCACTTGTAGTCGGGTTAAGTGATGTCATCTGGGCTGTAAGGTCTGCGGCAGCTGTCTGATGAACAGAAGCGGAGTCAACGGAGTTGGCCATGGTTGCTCCGCTGGCCCGGCGTGCGACTTTGGGGTCAAGTACAAAATGTACCGCCATTGGTTTACAACAAAAATCTCGCGCCAGATCGGCGATACGGCTAGAAAATTGGCTTTTTACCCAATCGAGCTTAAAGCGGTTTGGTGCGGCAATATGCAGAGTACTTGCCTCAATATCAAATTCGAGCAAAGAGAGTGGTTTGATCCACGTCTGATATTGCTGGGAGGGAAGCTCTTGCTCCAACAAAGTGGAGCATTGTTGCCAAAAATCATTCAT